>DATHMO010000304.1:0-10573 GCA_035486995.1 Bryobacteraceae bacterium | reverse complement strand
CACGACCTCCACGCCCGCACCATCCAGCTCAAGCTTCGCTATACCGATTTCTCCACCATCACCCGTGCGCATTCCTTCGATCACGGCACGCAGCTCGACACCGAAATCTTCCAGCAAATCCGCGGGCTCTTCCGCGCCAATCGCAAGCCCAACTCCACCATCCGGCTGCTCGGCGTCCACGCCTCCGGCCTCAAGCGCATGGAAGGCCAGCTCAACATGCTCGACGAACCCAACACCAATCGCTGGCGCAAGGCCATGTCCGCTGTCGACCGGATGCGCGACAAATTCGGCGAGGACAGCGTTTCGCTCGCCATGGGACTCAAGGGCCGCTTCCGCGAGCGCGTGCATGAAAATCCTGCCGGACTGCCTGGAAAAACCCCGCGCGAAGACAGCTAGCCCACAGCGGCGCGGGCCCACATCGCTAGGAATTCAACAAGCTCGCCCGCGCCTACGTTGTGGGCGGCTGATATAGAAGAGCTAAACTACAGACAGGCACGGAAATGAAACAACTCATCGAAGACATCGCGAAGGCTCTAGTGGATTTGCCCGACGAGGTCACCGTCAGCGAGGTGCAGGGCGAGCAGGTCACCGTGCTGGAGCTCAAAGTCGCCGCGAGTGACTTGGGGAAAGTCATCGGCAAACAGGGCCGGACAGCGCGATCCATCCGCACCCTCCTGGGCGCCGCTGGCATGAAGCTGAACCGCCGGTTCACGCTGGAAATTCTGGAATAGTTCTGAAGCTCGTCACCATCGCCCGCCTGCTGCGCGCACGCGGAAACAAAGGAGAGCTGGCGGCAATCCCGCTCACCAGTCAACCGGACCGCGCTGGAAGTGTGTTCGTGAACGGCGCACCCATGGAACTGGAAAACACTTGGATGCACGGCGATCATCTCATTTTCAAGTTCAAGGGCGTCGATTCGATCTCAGACGCCGAAAAGCTCGCCGGCGCCGAAGTCGCAATCCCGTTCGAACAGCGCGCAGCGCTCGCCGAGGACGAAGTCTACGAATCGGATCTGATCGGCTGCGAAGTTTTCGACACCACCGGCCGCGCGCTCGGAGTGGTCACTGATTTCGAAGAGACCGGCGGCACGCCGCTGCTCCGGGTCGGCGAAGATCTGCTCATACCCTTCGCCAAGGCCATTTGTACGCACATCGATCTTGAGGGCCGAAAAATCGTCGTGAACCTGCCTGAGGGCCTCCTCGATCTTAACCAGCCACCAGGAACCAGCCACTAACCGCCATGGTCTTCCGCATCCTCACCATCTTCCCCGACTTCTTCCAGGGCCCCCTGCAATACGGCGTCGTCGCCAAAGCCGCCGAATCCGGCCTGATCCAAATCCATATCCACGACCTCCGCACCTGGACGCACGACCGGCATCGCACCGTCGACGATCGCCCCTTCGGCGGCGGCGAAGGCATGCTGCTCAAACCCGCGCCCATCTTTGAAGCCGTGGAAAGCATCTGGCCCGATCGCCAACCCAACCAGCGCCTCATTCTGCTCTCCGCCCAAGGCCAGCGCTTCACCCAGGAAACCGCTCGCCGCCTCACGCACTACGAGGAAATCTTCCTCATCTGCGGCCGATACGAAGGCGTGGACGAACGCGTGGCCGAGCATCTTGCCGACGAAGAGCTCTCCATCGGCGATTTCGTCCTGAGCGGCGGCGAACTCGGCGCGGCCCTGGTCATCGATTGCGTCGCCCGGCTCCTCCCCGGCGTGCTCGGCAACGAGGATTCCGCCATCCAGGAATCCTTCACAGCCCCGTCCCTCCTCGATTGCCCGCAATACACGCGACCCGCCGATTTCCGTGGCTGGAAGGTTCCAGAAGTACTATTGAGCGGCAATCACGAAGAGATCCGGAACTGGCGCCGCCAAGCCGCCCGGGACAAGACTGCGAAGCAGCGCCCGGATCTACTACAATAGAGTTTCAAGGATTTGTCCCATGCCGAACCTCTTACTGACCAAAATCGTCGCCAAACAACTCCGCCAGGTGCCGGATTTCCGCCCGGGCGACACCATTCGTGTACACGTCAAGATTAAGGAAGGCGACAAAGAGCGTCTCCAGGCTTTTGAAGGAGTCTTGATCGCCCGCCATAACTCGGGGGTCAGCGAGACTATCACGGTGAGAAAGATCAGCTTCGGGCAAGGTGTCGAGCGTATTTTCCCGATCCACGCCCCAGTGATTGACCACATCGACGTGGTGCGTACCGGCCGCGTACGCCGCGCAAAGCTCTATTATTTGCGTGAGCTCAAGGGCAAAGCAGCGCGTCTCCGCGAGCGCGATTAGTCCGTTGCCCGGCGCCCAATAACCGCGCCGTCCCAGCAATTGATGAAGTGCCAGGGAAAATTCGAGCGCGACGCCCGGGCCCAGGGCTTCCAGTACATCGCCGGTGTCGATGAAGTGGGGCGTGGTGCGTTGTTCGGCCCGGTGTTCGCCGCCGCAGTGATTTTATCGCCCGACCGCCCCATCCGTGGCCTGCGCGACAGCAAGCTGCTGGATGTCGAACGCCGTGAAACCCTGGCTCCGCGCATTCGCGAGCGCGCCATCGCTTGGTCCATCGCCGCCGTGGACGCTTTCGAGATCGACCGTATTAACATCCTGCAGGCCTCGCGCCTAGCCATGCGGCGCGCCGTCGAGAAGCTAGCCCCAGCGCCCGATTACTTGCTCGTCGACGCCGTCACGATCGATCTCCCCACTGCTCAGCGCGCTCTCATCCATGGCGACGCTTTATCACAATGCATCGCCGCCGCGTCCATACTTGCGAAAGTGGAGCGCGACGCCTGCATGCGCGAATGGGATCGCGTCTTCCCGCAATACGGTCTTAAGAATCATAAGGGTTATTCCACCGACGAGCATTGGAAGGCGCTTGAAACTCACGGGCCCACCCCGTTGCATCGCTTCAGCTTCTGGCCCGTGCGTGAGCACGCGCCCCACGCGGTTTGGACCGGTTACCCGACACAGGGCGGGCTGTTCCCCGAGACGGCCGACGAGTCTCAGGAAGAATTATGCACCCTGTAGAACCTCAGTCGCCGGGTATCGTAAAGGCGGGCATCGCTCCCGAGCGCACAAAGCATACTTGGGTTCACAAACTGGGTGTCATTCTGTTTGTCATCGTCTGCTTCGAGGTCGGAGTCTTTCTCCTGATTTTTCCCTGGACCGCGCAATGGGACGGAAATTCGTTGGCCAACTTGCTCCCGGGCCTGCGCGATTACTGGCCCAGTTCCTATTTCCGCGGCGCACTGAGCGGCCTCGGCCTGCTGAACATTTATATTTCGATTGGCGAGTTGCTGCGCCTGCGCCGTCCCGCACCCAGCCAGCCGCCTGCTGATCGACTGGCCGCCTGATAGACTGAAGGTTGACGCTATGAAACCCACTGTGGATCGCGGAAAAGCGGTAGAGGCAGCCGAACCAGGCTCCACCGCGCCGGTCGCCACACCCGACCCTCCCCGCGGAACGATCGCCGAATGGACCATCACCATCCTGCTCCTGCTGTTCGGCACCACCACTCTGGTGCAGGCGTTCGTCATCCCCACCGGGTCCATGGAAGACACGCTGCTCATCGGCGATCACCTGTTGGTCGACAAGCTCGCTTATGCGCCCTCGGGCAGCTTCAGCAAGTACATCCTGCCCTACGAAAATCCCAAGGACGGCGACATTATCGTGTTTCGCTATCCCGTGGATATCACGCAAACTTTCGTCAAGCGCGTGGTTGGCGTCCCTGGCGATCACATCAAGATCATCGAACAACAGGTTTATCGCAACGGCCAGAAACTCACCGAGCCCTACGTCGTTCACAAGGCCACGTACGGCGATTCATTCCGCGACAACTTCCCCAACAGCGAGGCTAATTTTTCCGAACTCGATCGCGGCCGCGAGATGCTGGCGAGCAACGTGGTGAACGGCGAAGTTGTGGTGCCGCCCGAGTCCTACTTCGCCATGGGCGACAATCGCGACAATTCGCTCGACAGCCGTTACTGGGGTTTCGTGCCGCGTGGAAACATCATCGGCAAGCCACTGATTATCTATTGGTCCTACAATGCCAGCACCGAAAGCCTGGCTAGTTCGTCCGTCAATAATCTCGCGAGCCACTTTCTCGATCTGGCCGAGCATTTTTTCACCAAGACCCGCTGGGAGCGCACCTTCCGGTTGATCCATGGCTACTACAACTACAACTAAGCCGGCGGAGCCGTCCGCCGAACCCGCAACGCGCCACTCCATCGCAGAGTGGGCCATTACCATCCTGATTCTGCTCTTCGGGACTTCCACCATCGCGCAGCCTTACGTGATCCCGACCTCTTCGATGCACAACACGCTGCTCACCGGCGACCATTTGATCGTCGACAAGCTGGCCTATGCTCCGCCCGATGCATTCAGCAAACACCTGCTGCCTTATGAAGACGTCCAGCGCGGCGACATCATCGTGTTCCTGCAGCCGGCCACGCTCAAGGAAGATCTGATCAAGCGCTGCATCGGCGTGCCGGGCGATCACATCAAGATGTTCAACAAGCAGGTGTACATCAACGGCAAGCTGCTCAAGGAACCGTACGTTATCCATCAGAACGATTTTTTGCTATATCGCGATAATTTCCCTGAAGGCCAGCCTGAGTTCGTCGACGATCCGAAAATGGCCGCGCGCACCAATCAAATGCTGCGCGACAACGTAGTCAACGGCGAGCTTGTGGTGCCTCCCGGCAATTACTTCGCGATGGGGGACAATCGGGACAACTCGCTAGACAGCCGTTACTGGGGCTTCGTGCCGCGCGATTACATCGTCGGAAAACCGCTAATCATATTCTGGTCCTACGATGCACCCACCGAAGATCTGTTGGATTACAATTTTCACCACGCGTTCGATCTGGCCACGCACTTCTTCACCAAGACGCGCTGGAACCGAACGTTCCAACTGATCCGCGGCTATCACGATTACGCGCTGAACTGATGTCGCGCTCCAACCATTTCTACGGCCTCATTCTGGCCGGCGGCCGAGGTACGCGCTTCTGGCCTCGCAGCCGACGCTCGCACTCCAAACAGGTCCTGCGTTTCATCGGCGATCGATCCTTGATCCAGCAGACTGTGGATCGCCTCAGCCCTGTAATCCCGCCCGATCGCCTTTGGATCTTGACCAACGATCATCTGCGCGCCGAAATCATCCGCCAGTTGCCCGAAGTGCCGAAGAACCAGATCCTGGCCGAGCCCGCGCAGCGCAACACCGCGCCCGCTATCGGACTGGCCGCGCACATTCTGCAATCCATCGATCCCAACGCGGTCATGGGCGTCTTTCCGTCCGACCACGTCATAGCCAAGCCCGCCCGTTATCTGCAATTCGTCCGCCCCGCTTTGCGAGCCGCCGCCGCAGGCCAGATCGTCGTGCTGGGTATTCAAGCGCGCTGGCCCGAAACCGGCTACGGCTATATCGAATTTCCGAAGAACGTGCAGGCTGGATCGCGCGAGCCCCTGGCCGTCCGCCGCTTTCGCGAAAAACCGGATCTGAAAACCGCGCGCCGCTACGTCAAAGCCGGCAACTTCTATTGGAACGCGGGCATGTTCTTTTGGAAAACCTCCGTGCTGCTCGATGCGCTGCGTGAATATCTGCCCAAAACCGCGACCCTGCTCGCCAGCCTGCCCGAGTTCACAAACCGCCACTTCGGCTCGAGGCTGAAAGAAGCATTCCCGCACTGCGAAAACATTTCCATCGACTACGCGGTGCTCGAAAAATCTCCCCACGTCGTAGGACTTGCCACTGACGACTTTGGCTGGAACGATGTGGGTAGCTGGAACGCCGTCTACGAACTGCTCGCGCGCGACGCAAGCGGCAACGTGTTCCGCGGCGAAGCGCTGGCCCGATCGAGTTCGGGCAATTATGTGGACGCCGCCGGCAAGTTGATCGCGCTGGTCGGGGTCAACGATCTCATCGTGGTCGACACGCCTGACGCGCTCCTGATCGCCGATCGCTCACGCGCGCAGGAAGTCGGCGATATCGTCAAGGAATTAGAGAAGAAACACCAGCACCTGCTCTAGCTGGAGTCACTGTTTCAAGGGCCGCAACAGCATCGGTTCGTCCAGGGCTCGCTCATCAAAACCGAATTTCATCAGGAACGCTTCAACCTGCGCCGCCGGCGCGGTGAGCACCGGATGATCATCCTGCATAAAACTCGCGAGTGAACTCGGCACTTGATCGCGAATCCATTTCGAATCCACGAACTGGATCTTCAATCCCTCTTTCACTGGCCGAATGCGGAGGAAGACGTGGCAGGGAATGGCAAAGGCGCCTGGGTCGGCGGCGGTCAGATCGAGGATCCTTTGGTCGCTGAGCTTGACCAGCCGTCCCTCCATCTGGACGATCTGCGGCGTTTCCTTGCCCTCGGTTCCCAGCCAATGGATGCCGTAGCTTTGATCGTCACCAGCCTGCACAATGATCACCGCATCGCCCGCGTTCCACGCGCCCACGAGAGTCGGATCAAATACTGTGTTCCCCTTGTTGGCCAAGCTTTCCACCGAAAGCAAATCGCCGCAACCCGTCAGCACGAGCGCGGCGAAAACGGTCGCCGAAACCCACAACGCGCGCATCGTGAGCCTTCTCCTTACTCCGCCGCTACCGGCATGTTGTCGCTGAACCACTTCACCACACGGTCGAACCGATCCCGAATGTGCTCTGGATCGTGAAACCCGTGCCCTTCCCCCGGATACAGCACAAACTCGGTTTTCACGCCGAAAGTCTTCAGCGCATGCCAGAATTCGTAGGACTGCGGCGGCGGGCACTCCGCATCGCGATCGCCCACGATGACCAGCGTCGGCGTCTTCACGTTCTTGATGAAATTGATCGGCGAGCTTTTCGCATACACCGCCGGATCGTCATATACCGACGCGCCGAAGTACGGGATCATCCACTGATCGATTCCGTTCTGCCCGTAATAGCTCTGCCAATTGGCGATTCCCGCGCCCGCGAAGGCCGCGCGAAAACGGTTGGTCTGCGTGACGGCCCACATGGTCATGTACCCGCCGTAGCTCCAGCCCGCGATGCCCACGCGATTATTGTCCACCGGATAATCCTTCACCACCGCGTCGACGCCGGTGAGGATATCGTCCAGATCGCCGTGCCCGAAATCCTGCGCATTGGCGCGCGTGAAAGCTTCGCCCCCGCCATAACTCCCGCGTGGATTCGGCTCGAACACGAAGTAGCCCTGTGCGGAAAGAAGCTGCAGCGGTAATCCCGAACGCGGCCAATTTGCGCGAACGCCCGACGCCGGCCCGCCGTGAATTGACACGATCATTGGATATCGCTTGGCCGGATCGTACGGCTGCGGGAACACCAGCCAGCCCTGTACGTCGAAGCCGCCGCTCTTCCATGCAATGCTCTTCGCTTCGCCCCAAGCGCGTGGTTGCGACTCGTTAGAATGCGTGATCTGCTGCCACTTCCCGGTCGTGCCGGCCCAAACCTCCGGCGGATGGTCGAATGAATTCCGCACCACGGCGCTCGTGGCCGCATCGCCCGAAAACATCTGGCTCTCCGCACCCTTCCACGACGTTTCCACGCTTCCAGTCGCCAGGTCCAGCGTCGAAATCGCCGAGTCACCGGAGATGTTCTCGGTCATGATGATCTGCTTCGACGACCGCGACCAGCGGAACCAATTTGGCGACGCCTTCCGATCGGGCGTGAGATCGCGCGGCATGCCCCCTTCGGCCGGCAGCGCATAAACGTCGCCGCCGATCACGCCTTCGTCGCTCATCAATCCTCCGATGAAAGCGATCGACTTGCCATCGGGCGACCATCTGACGTTCGCTACCTGCATCGCCGGTTTGAAGACGTGCCGCACCGCGCCCGATTCCGCATTGATCGCGTAGAGTTGCGCGACGTACCAATTGTCATCGCCATCTCCTGGGGCCGCTAGATACGCCAGATCCTTGCCATCGGGCGACCAATCGTACTCATACACGTACATGTCGGCCGGTGAAATGGTGCGCGCTACGCCGGTTGCCACATTCACGATCGCGAGGCGCTTCTCGACTACTGTAGAGGCGATCACGCCCGTTTCCGGAGCCGCCGCTTCCGTGGGACCCGGCACGCGGCTGTTGCCCTCGATCGTGAGAACCCCGATGCTCTTGCCGTCGGGCGACCATTGCGGCAGTTCGACGTAGCCCTTCAGTTCGCCGATCTTGTGTGGCTTCCCGCGTCCCGGCTTGTCCGTCACGTAGAGTTGCATCTGCCCGTGCGATTCGGCGTCGGAGAGAAATGCCAGCCGGCCATCCTCGGACCACACCAGGCCCTGGGCCATCAGAGACGAATCGCCTACGCGCTTGGCCGCAGCCGCGGCATCGTGCAGATCCTTGACGTAAACAGAGAGATTCGCGGACTCGCCTTCGTTCTTGCCGGGAGCCGACTCGATCCAAGCCACCTTCGAGCCATCCGGTGAAATCGCTACCTCGCGAAATTCATGCAGCGCGAAAAGTGAATTCAGAGCGGCGTCGGGACCAGGCGCCGCCCCTAGAGGAAGGCAGGCAAGAACGGCAAATATGGAAAACTGTTTGGAGCGCAACTACACGTATTGTAGCGTGCGTTTATTGCGCTGCCGCCGGGCGCTGGTGCATCATAGCCCGTCCTTCTGTAATCGCGTAACCGGTAACCGCGAACAGCGCCGGATCGGGCTCCGCACGGCTGAGACCGGTCAACTGATACGTCGTCTCGCCATAGCGCGGGTCGCTGGTTTTGCTCATCACGAGAGCTTGCAAATCCGGCGAGTACCAAGTCTCGGTAACGATATCGATTTCCTTCTCGTTGCCTTCTTGACCCGCTGCAATCACACGGGTCATCCGCTTGCCCTGCGCCGTTATGCCTTGCATTACTTGTGTGCCCAGATCGTCCGTTTTTACCGCCGCTTTGAACGCCGCCGAATGCTGCGCGTGGGCTTCGGAAGCCGCCGGCCGAGTTCGGATCTGCATCGAAGTACCGGTCTTAGTGGCCGGATTAAGCGCATAACTGACGCCCGCCACCGAATCATGAATCATGATGGCGCGAGCCTGGCCGCCCGCCGTCGCCGAGAGAGCGCCCACCGCCGCTAGCGAACGGTCCACACGCGTCCGCCCCTGGCTATCGCGCGCAATGGATGCGGTCGTCGTCCGTTGCACATGATCGCCATTCGGCAAGGTTTGTGTGAACTGCGTCACCGCCTGCGCCGAATACGGCGCGCCTTGCACAACCTTATTGGAAATGCCAAACTCAGCCCGTTCCATGGCAAAGTCGCCGCCTGGACCGAAATGCCGTGGGCCCTGGGCAAACACACTCACCGTCACTAAAAGAGCTGCAATAGTTAATTTATTCATAATGATTTCTCCCTACTCCACTAGCCGAACCCCGCGCGCCAAGCCGTCCTGGCCCAGCAACAACTCCGCTTGCACAGCGCCATCCGCGCCATCTTCATCCACCGGAACTCCCATCAGCCTCAGGGATGAAACCGGCAATTGAACCCGAACCACCATCGCGCTCTCCACCGCCGGCAGCGCTTCAGCTTCGGGCAATGGATAGAAGCTCGCGTCCGACGCATCTTCCTCGGCGACCACCGGTGCAGCCGAGGCCACCACCGTGGTAGGCGCAGGTTTTGGCGATTCTCGAATCCACGCGAACAGCGCGATTCCGGCCGCGATCGCCGCTACTCCTCCAAAAGTCGCCCCTACCTTCGCGCGACGCCGCCTGGTCCGCTTCCGGAACTCGGTTCGCAGTTCCCACTCCACGCGATCCGGCGCCTGCCGCGGACCGTCCGATGCCAGTGCCCGCAGATCTTCTAAAAGCTCCCGGTTGTCTTCCATACCGAATCCCTCTCACCCGCGCGCATTTTCTCCATCAGCAGCGCCCTCGCCCGATGCAATCGCGACCGCACAGTACCAATCGCACATCCCAGCGCCGTCGCCGCCTCGGCATAATCCCGCTCGTGCAAATCGCACAACACCACCACTTCGCGATACGCCGGCGGCAGCGCCAGCACGGCCTTTCGCAGCGTTTCCATGCGTTCGTTCCGTGTCAGATCGCCCAGCACATCGCCCTCGACGTACACACTATCCGCTTCGTCCAGCGTCGCCATATAAGGCCGCTCGCGCTCCAGAGCTCGCAGCACGATGTTCCGCGCGATCCCATACAAATACGCCGCCACCGATCCGCGGTCGGCATCGTAGCGCGCGCCTGACGCCATCACTACCATGAAAACGTCCTGCGTCACTTCCTCGGCGATCTCCGTTTTCCCGCTCATCTGCAGCGCGAATCGATACACCAATCCCTGATGCCTGCGATAGAACTCGAGAAACGCCTTTTCGTCGCCGCCTGACAGCAGCCGAAGCAGATCGCCATCACTATGGGACGGGGATTCCAGCATTAGTTGATTGCGGCGATCCGCATCGGCCTTTAATAAGGATTCCGCCGCGCGCCCGGAAAGGTTCCAAATGTTTTCGGACATATCAGGACTCGCGCAATGTGATCACTGTCGCGCCCCATCCGCCTGCCTCCGCGGGGGCATCGGAAAAGCTGGCAACGAAAGGAGTTTTCGCCAGAATCGACCGCACCATCTCGCGCTGCACCCCGATTCCCCG
>DATHMO010000303.1:0-65714 GCA_035486995.1 Bryobacteraceae bacterium | reverse complement strand
GTGAAATGTAGCGCGGGCTGTCGCGATAGAAATTGAAGCCGATGGCTGAGGCTCCGGCGTCGACGGCGGCCAGAGCATCTTCACGATTGGTGATGCCGCAGATTTTCACCATCATGTGAGCAGTTCTCGCAATGCAGCGGCCGGGTCGCCGGACTTCATCAAGTGTTCCCCAACCAGGAATGCCTGATAGCCCGCCGCGCGCAGGCGTTGCACGTCGCTTGAGGAATGGATGCCGCTCTCGGCCACTCCTACGACGCCTGCGGGAATTTTGTCCGCCAATCGGAGTGCCGTTTCCAGATAGACTTCAAACGTGTGCAGATTGCGATTGTTGACGCCAATCAAGCGCGCACCCGAGGCAATGGCCGGCTGCAGTTCCTCTTCGTCGTGCACTTCCACCAGCGCCGCCATGTCGTAGCGTTCGGCGAGTTCGCGGAAATCCCGCATCTGGCGCTCGGTGAGAATTGCGGCGATCAGCAGGATCGCGTCGGCGCCGTGGGCGGCGGCTTGATGAACGTGATACGCATCGATGGTGAAATCTTTGCGCAGAACCGGAACGTGGACCGCCGCTCGCGCCGATTCCAGGTCGGACAAACTGCCCAGAAAATGTTTTTCGTCGGTGAGCACCGAGAGCGCCGCCGCGCCGCCTGCTTCGTACGACCTCGCGATCGACGCCGGATCGAAGTCGGGTGCCAGAACGCCCTTGCTCGGCGAAGCTTTCTTCACTTCGGCGATAATCGCAGGCGACTGGGCCATAAGCGCGGCAACAAAATCGCGACGTCCGGCAGTCGATCGCTGAGCCCGGGCCTCGATTTCAGGCTCGCGAACGGCCAGATCAAGCTTCTTTTGCTCGACAATTTGAGCCAGGATGTCAGGGAGCGCCTTCACCATGTGCGGGAAACTTCAATTGTAGCGCGGCCCGCCCGCAGGATGCCGTGCCGGTTACTTCGTCTTCTCCTTGACCTTGTCGGCTTCCTTTTCGGTGCCGCTCGCGGCCTTGTGGACGCCCTTTTTGGTGCCTTTTGCGACACCTTTGGCGGCGTGTTTGGTGGCCTTTTTGGTGCTTTTGCCAGCTTGCTTCACATCCTGGCCGGATTTTTTCAGGTCGTCCTTAGCGCTGTCTTGGGCCCAGGCGGCGAAACTGCCTAGCATCAATACGATCAGAGTCTTCTTCACCATGGTATGTTCCTCAACCGTATGACGCGGCTGTGGAAGATTTTCGATCCATATTGGACATTAAGTTGCTACAATAAAGGACAAGCTTATGTCGCGGCCAGCCACATCTCGCCCCAGCCTGTTTGGCTCCGACTAGTTCCCTTTCCCGCCATCCAACCCAATTCACTGACCGCCGGTAGAAAAAGGGAAACTACAATGCTCACCAAAGAATTGGTCCGTTTGGACCTTCCACATATTTTGACGTCGCTGCCGGGACCACGGGCGACGGAGTTGATCCGCCGGGACAGCCAAGTGCTTTCGCCATCGTATACGCGGTGCTATCCGCTGGTTGCCGCGCGCGGTGAAGGCGCGATCGTCGAAGATATCGATGGAAACCGCTTTCTCGATTTCAATGCGGGCATCGCGGTCTGTTCCACGGGCCATTGCCATCCGAAAGTGGTGGCGGCTATTGAACAGCAAGCCAATCGGCTGATTCACATGTCGGGCACCGACTTCTATTACGAAAATATGGTGGAGTTGGCGGAGAAATTGGCGTCGATCGCCCCCGGAGGCGGCGCGCATCGCGTGTACTTTGGCAACTCCGGCGCCGAGGCCACCGAAGCGGCGATGAAGCTGGCGCGCTATCACACCGGCCGTGACAAATTCATCGCTTTCACGGGTTCATTTCACGGGCGGACGCTGGGGGCGCTTTCGCTCACCGGCAGCAAGGTGGTTCAGCGCAAAGGTTTTGGGCCTCTGGTGCCCGGCGTATTTCACGCGCATTTTCCCGATCCGTATCGCCGCCCGAAGGGAATGACGGCGGAAGACAACGCTGTGAGCTCGGTGCGCTTTATCGAAGACGAACTTTTCCGCACCATCGTTCCGGCGGAAGAGGTGGCGGGGATTGTTGTCGAACCCATCCAGGGCGAGGGCGGATATCTGGTCCCGCCGAAAGCCTTCCTCGAAGAATTGCGGCGATTGGCGGATCGCCACGGCATCTTGCTGATCTTCGATGAAGTGCAATGCGGCATGGGACGGACCGGCAAGATGTGGGCGGCCGAGCATTTTGGTGTTGCGCCGGATATTTTTACCACTGCTAAAGGCATCGCCAGCGGACTGCCATTGAGCGCGATGATCGCACGCGCAGACATTATGGACTGGCCTCCGGGTGCGCACGCATCCACGTTCGGCGGGAATCCGGTGGCGGTGGCGGCGGCGCTTGCGACCATCGAATTGCTCGAAAGCGAACTGATCGCAAACGCGGCCCACATCGGCGGCTACCTGCTGGATCGCATGCGCGATTGGCCGAAACGGTTCCAGCACGTCGGCGACGTTCGCGGTCTGGGTCTGATGATCGGCTTCGAGATGGTGCGCGATCAGCATACGAAGGAGCGTGCGCCTGAACTGCGCGACCGTATCCAGGAACTTGCGTTCGAGCGTGGTCTGCTGGTGCTGGGCGCGGGGCGCAACACGATCCGTCTCTGCCCGCCGCTGATCATCACGCGCGATCAAGCCGATTGGGCCCTCGACATACTGGAAGCTACACTGGAGGAATGTCTGAAGCTGGCGGTGTAAGCGCCGCCTCCAAGCGCATTCTCGACGTCGGCTGCGGGATCAAGAAATATCCCGGCTCTATCGGCGTGGATCGCAACGCGAACACCCGCGCCGACGTGCTGTGTGACCTCGACCGGTTTCCATATCCGTTTCGCGACAGTTCCTTCGGCGAGCTGCGCGCGGTGCACGTAATCGAGCACGTGTCGGATGTGATTCGCGCGATGGAGGAGTTTCATCGCGTGGTTGTGCCAGGCGGCCGCGTGCATCTGACCACGCCGCATTACACAGACTTCAGTTCGTTCTGCGATCCCACGCACCGCTGGCATCTGAACAGTTTTTCGTTTCGCTATTTTGGCGAGAACCACGGCGGGTTTGGATACTACAGCTCAGCGCGATTCCGGGAGGTGAAGGTTTACGTGAAGTTGCTAGCGCTATGGCGTTGGTTAGGCTTTGAATTCCTGGTGAACCATTTCCCGCGCTACAGGAAGTTCTGGGAGCATTATCTGTGCTACGTTGTGCGGGGGAAGGTGATGGAGTTCGAGTTCGAAGCGATCAAGTAGCAGGACCACGACAGGGTCATCAGCCCTTGCGCAGCGAGCGCTTCCAGAAGAAATATCCGAGCATCGATTTCGCGTCGACGATTTCTTCGCCGTCGATGGCGTTCTCGATTTCCCTCGCAGTGAACCAGCGGGTTTCAATGCGCTCGTCCTCCATCGGAGCGGATTGGCCGGCGGTGAGGCCGGTAGCTAGGTAGATAGTCATCTGCTCCGTCAGGAAGCCGGGACTGGGGAAAAACGTGACGAGCTTCTTCCAATTCTTGGCGCGATAGCCAGTTTCCTCGATCAGCTCGCGCTTGGCGGTTTGCAGCGGTTTCTCGCCAGGGTCGACGGAGCCCGCGGGTAGCTCCCACAGGAAACGCTTTGCCGGCAGGCGATATTGGCGGACGAGCAAAACGCGCTTGCGGTCGTCGACCGGCATCATGACGGCCGAGCCGCGATGGTGCACAATGGCGCGCTTGATCTCGAAGCCGTCGGGATCGATGGCGTGGTCTTCCGAGACGGTGAAAAGCTTATTCTTGAATTTTTCAACTGAGGAAACGATTTTCATGATTTATGAATTGTTTTTTCGAATTCCGCGAGCGGAAGCGCGTTTAAGACATCGCGCGCTTCCAGCCATCCGCGCCGCGCGGTAAGGACCCCGAAAGGCATGTTGTTACCCAGGTGTTTGGTCTGGTGTGCGTCGGTCGAGATCGCAAACTTGCAGCCGAGGGCTTTTGCAGTCCGGACCATAGCGCCCGAAAGGTCAAGCCGCTCGGGGCTGCCGTTGATTTCGAGATACACCTTGCGGCGCGCGGCTTCCGACGCCACGCGTTCAAAGTCAAACGGGAACGGATCGCGATTCAGCAGCATGCGGCCCGTGGGGTGGCCCATCACGCGCAGCGAGGGCGATTCGAGGGCGCGCATCAAACGATCGGTCATCTCCTGGGCTTCGAGATTCATGTGGCTGTGGACGCTGCCAATCACGATGTCGAGTTCGGCGAGCGCGTCTTCGGCCAAATCCATCTCGCCGTCGCGTTTGATGTCGCATTCGAGGCCTGAGAAAATGCGGAGCGGGAGGCCGCTGCGGTTGAGATCGCGGACCTGTTTGGCGAATGCCACGGCGCGTTTTTCATCCAGGCCGTTGGCCATGGCGAGGGCCTTCGAGTGGTCGGTGATCGCTATATATTCATAGCCCAGCGCGCGAGCAGCCTCGGCCATTTCTTCGAGCGTGGCGCGGCCATCGGTTTCGGTGGTGTGCATGTGGAGGTCGCCACGGATGTCGGAGAGCTCGATGAGCTTGGGCAGGCGGCCTTCCAGCGCAGCTTCGATTTCACCGCAGTTTTCGCGCAGTTCAGGGGGAATCCAGGGGAGGCCAAGGGCGGCGTAAATTTCTTCTTCGGTGGCGCCGGCGACGCGTTCCTCGGTCTCGAGCTTGAACAGCCCGTACTCATTCAGCGTCAGTCCGAACTTGAGGGCCCGGCTGCGCACCAGGATGTTGTGCTCCTTGCTGCCGGTGAAATACTGCATCGCCGCGCCGTAACTTTCATGAGGCAACGCGCGCAGATCCACTTGCAGCCCTTCGAGCCCGTATTGAATGCTGGCTTTGTTCGCGCCCTTACCGAGGACGCTGTGCGCCTTGGGATGCTGCACGAATCGCTCAAGCGCGTCGGCCGCGCCGGGTCCTGTCACCAGCAGATCGAGATCGCCGATCGTGTCTTTTCCACGCCGCAGGCTGCCCGCAGCCGCGATTTTTTCGATGCCTCCGGTTTCTGAAAGATAGGGGATCAGCTCGCCCGCAACCTTCTGCCCGAAGCTCAAAAGAAAGCGGCCGGTGCGCTGGCGGTATTGCGCGATGGACTTGAGTACCTTTTCTTCAAGCTTGGCGCCCATGCGCGGCAGCTCGCGCAGTTTCTGCTCCTGACAGATCCGCTCCAACTCATCGATCGTGGCCACTTTGTAGTGCTCATAAACTAATGCAATGCCTTTGGGTCCGAGTCCTTGGATCTTGAGTAGCTCGAGCAACGTGGGTGGAAATTGCGCCAGCAGCGTATCGCGCTTCTCAAACGATCCGCGCTTGGAGAGCTCTTCGAGTACACTGGCCAGACCTTTGCCGACGCCTGGAATTTCGGTGACCTTGCGCTCGGGGTTCGCGAGAATGTCGTCGACGCGCTCCGGGAAGCCTTCGATGGCCGACGCGGCGTTGCGATAGGAGCGGATGCGAAAGCCGTCTTCGCCCGCAATCTCCATCAAGTCCGCGGTCTCAGCGAGTACGCGTGCGAATTCACGATTTTCCATTCGGTCTGCTTAAGATTGTACCGAGCATGTGCGGCTCGACATGCACGAGCACGTCGGCCACCCAATCGACTTCGGAGCGGATCTTCTCCTTCACCGCCGTCGCGATTTCGTGGGATTCGTAGACGCTCATCGCCGGGTCCACTTCCAGGTGCAGGTCAACGTGCCATTTCAAGCCGGTTTTGCGGGCAAAGCATTTCTCGATACCCAGCACGCCCGGAACGGCGAGCCCGGTCATCCGGATACGGTCCATGGCTTCGGGGTCGGGCATGGTGTCCATGAGCTGCAGCATGGTATCGCGGACCACGCGAACGCCCAGCAGCACCACGATGATGCCGATGGCGGAGCCTGCAAGATGGTCGGCCGCGGCAAATTTCTCGGGATTGATCAACGTGAGGCCGAGGCCCAGCAAGGCGGTGCATCCGGACAAAATGTCGACCGTGTCGTGCCAGCCGTCGGCCGCGAGGCCGGAGCTCCCGATTTTGCGCGCATAGCGCAGCTTGGCGGCGCTCATAATGGACTTGATCGCAATCGAAGCTAGCAGCGGCCACACGGCGTAGGCGGACGGCAGTTGACTCGAGCCATGGGCAAGATGCAAGGACTCGAATGAAATGAAGACGCCGCTGGCCGCCAGAATCATTCCAACCACCATCGCGCTGATGGTTTCCACACGCCCGTGCCCGTAGGGATGCTCGGAATCCGGCGGTTTAGAGGCGATCACCAGGCCGAGCAGAACGAGACTCGATGTGAGGACGTCACCGGCCGATTCGATACCGTCAGACACGGTGGCCGTAGAGTGCGCTCGCAAACCGATGGTTATTTTCGAGGCCGCGAGACCAGCGGCGATCAGCAGGCTGGTGATTGCAATACGGCGACTGGCGGCTTCAGCATTCACCTGCGCCTCTTTTGGACGTGGACCAGTTGATAGCTGCCTTCCACCAGGCCGCGGATCTCGACCCAATTCAGCTTGGTGTTGGCGCGGAGCGAGACCCAGCCGTGCTGCCCCACATAGGGTGTGCGATAGAAGCGCTCGTCTTCAAGAAACACAGGCTGCATCTTCTTGCCAACCTTGACACATATCGACAAAACGCCCTTGTATGTTTCGAGCACCGTGAAAGTCTTGGTGCCCACCTGAAACGTGGGGTGGCCGAAGGTAGTGGTTTCACTGGTTTTCGGCAGAGCTAAACAGATTTCGCGCAAGTTTTCCAGGATCTTCTTGTCGTCCATCAGCAGTCACATACCAGCGTACTAGAAGCCGGGCGCGAGAGCAGCAAGGCATGGCCGAATCCCTGTACCCAGTGCATTACCTTAGGGCATGTAAGTGGCGGGACCTAAAGTAGGATAGTACTTCAGACGACAGTGAAGTATGCCCGCCAAGTTGAACCGCAGCCTCGCGGTTACCGTTCTCTTTGGGCTGCTGGGCATTCTGGCTAACCTCCCGCTAATCACCATCTTCAACGGTGCCCGGCTCCTGTTCGGCGGCGTATTTTACTTAGCCGTAGCGCTCATGTACGGGCCGATGTACGGGGCCATAGCGGCTCTGATGACGGCCGTCCCTTCCATGCTGTTCTGGGGGCATCCCGAGGTCGGTTGCATCGTTGTGCTGGAGGCACTTACGGTTGGCTGGCTGGCGCGAAAGCGGGTTCACCCCACGCTTGCGGACCTGGTTTATTGGGCTGTGATCGGGACGCCGCTAGCAGCCTTAATCTACCTGGTGATCTTCAGCTATCCATCCCCCTATGACTGGGTGATCGTGGTAAAGCATCCGGCGAACGGGCTACTGAACGCGATGCTGGCCGAGTTGTTAATCAGCATTCCGGCTCTGCATCGATTGTGGGGCCCGGCGGCGAGGCTGGCGGAACGGCGGACGCTGCGAGCTTACTTGTCGCACGGGTTTCTGATGGTGGCCACGGTTCCGTTGCTGCTGCTGAACATCGTGAACGGCGAGAACTACGCCGAGCGGAGGGAAAGCGAAGCTGGACAGCGGCTTCAGGAAGCCGCGCGCTCAATTCGCGAGGACTTGGACGATCATACGCGGCTGCATCAGCTGGCGGTGCAAGCGCTGTCACGCTCCATCACCAGACAAGGCCGCTTTGATTTGGACGCCTTGAATGGATGGCTGCGGCAGACGCGCAAGCTCTACCCTGGTTTTCAATCCATCACGATCGGCAACGCGGATGGGTTTCCGATCGCTGTGGATCCGCAAGAGGTGCCGGGACTTGGAAGAGTGCTCAGCAATAAGCCGGGCGATGTGGTGCCCGACAGCGCCACGATGCGGGATCGGGAATACTTCCAGCGCACCATAACGCAGCGGCGGTCGGTGATCTCGGATGTATTTGTCAGCCGCGTGGTCCGGCAGCCGACGGTGGCCGTCACGGCGCCAATTTTCATGCCCGATGGTGCGCTGTTTGGCGTGATTGCGGGAATGCTGGACTTATCGGCTTTCGAGCAATCGACGCGGACCTTCGGAACGCTGGACGCGGCGGACATCTTCATCCTGGATCAGCACGACCGCGTGATTTATTCGAACCGCGGCGCAGCTTATCGGCCGCTCGAGTCGATGACGGGGTCGCCGTTGGTGAAGGGAGCCTCCGAGCATGGTGGAGCGTTTCTGGTGGATCACAACGATGCCCATCAGCACAACGCCAGGTATCTGGCGAGCCACGCCGCGAGCGGGCTCACGGGCTGGAGCGTTCTGATCGAACAGCCTCTTTCGCGGCTTCATTTGCAGACCGAGCGTTATTACCTGGTGACGGTAGCGTGGCTGGTGGGCGCCGTGCTGCTGTCCCTGCTGCTATCGCGCGCGGTAGATTCCGGCGTGACGTCGCCGCTCGAGGAATTAGTAGACCGCGTGCGTGAGTTTTCGGTAGTGGGGGATTTGCGGGGACGGATCGAATTGCCCGCGCAGGCGCCCGCCGAAGTGGCCGAACTGGTGAAGGATTTCGACCAGATGTCGGTGCGGCTGCGGGAGTCCTACACGGAATTGCGCGCGGCGCTGCTCGATCGCGAGCGTCTGAACGGGGAGATGCAAGCGTTGCTCCAAGACCTGGATGGCAAGGTGCGCGATCGCACGGCGGAACTGGCGGAGGCCAAAGTGAAGGCCGAGGATGCCAGCCGCGCCAAGAGCGAATTTCTGGCCAACATGAGCCACGAAATCCGAACACCTATGAACGGCGTGCTGGGCATGATGGGGCTGGTGCTGAACACGGAGCTGCATCAGGAGCAGCGGGAATATCTGCATATCGCCAAGACCTCCGCCGACTCGTTGCTGGGGCTGCTGAACGACATTCTGGATTTCTCGAAAATCGAAGCCGGGAAAATGGAGTTGGAGTCGATTGCATTTTCCCTGCGCGAGTGCGTGACCGGGGCGGTGCGGACACTCGAGTTCATGGCGCGCGAAAAGGGTCTGACGCTTTCCTGGATGGTGGATGCGGCGGTGCCCGATTTGCTGCTGGGCGATCCAAGCCGGCTCCGGCAGGTGCTGCTGAACCTGATCAACAACGCGCTCAAATTCACGTCCGCTGGGTCCGTGCGGGCGAGCGTCATGCTGGAGCGAGAACTGGAAGGCCGGGCGGTGGTGCGCTTCGAGGTGACGGATACGGGAATCGGGTTATCCAGCGAACAACAGAAACTTATCTTCGAACCGTTCCGCCAAGCCGATGGATCGGTGACGCGGCGCTACGGCGGTACGGGTTTAGGTTTGGCCATTTGTTCGAATCTGGTGGAACTGATGGGCGGGAGAATTTCGGTCACGAGCCAGCCTGGGGAGGGAAGCACGTTCTCGTTCGTCATGAATTGCGCCATTTATTCCGGCGATGAAGCCGCCGCGCAAAGGGCCGCCAAACAAGCACGCCGTGGAGCAGGCGCGCGAAAATTGCGCGTATTGTTGGCGGAGGACAATCGCGTGAACCAATTGCTGGTGGTGCGATTGCTTGAAGCTCGTGGACACGAGGTGACCGTGGCGGGCGACGGACGCGCGGCCGTGGATCGGGCGGCGCACGACAACTACGACGTCATTTTGATGGACGTCCAGATGCCCGAGATGGATGGCCTGGAAGCAACCCGGACCCTGCGTGCGCGCGGCGTGCGAGCGCCGATTATCGCCATGACCGCGCATGCCATGCAGGGCGATCGCGATCGCTGCCTGAGTGCCGGCATGGACGCCTACGTGAGCAAGCCGATCCAACCGGACGAAGTGTTCGAGGCGATTGAAGACGCGGTGGCCGCGGCGCGGGGATAATGCCGAGATGGATCTTCTTTGGTCGGGACGGACTAGTTGACAATAGTCAAATAATCGGTTGACACTGGCAATATGCCAACCGTCAAGGATCACGCTAGCGCGGTACGCGAATTCAACCGATTCTATACGCGCCAAATCGGATTGCTCGGCAAGGGCTACCTCGACAGCCCGTTCACGCTCGCTGAAGTGCGCGTGTTGTATGAGCTGGCGCACCGGGATTCGCCCACGGCCGGCGAAATCGCCAAGGCACTCGGGCTTGACGCCGGCTATCTAAGCCGCATGCTGCTGAGCTTTCAAAAGCGCGGGTTCCTGTCGCGCGAGGCGTCAGAGAAGGACGCGAGGCGCAGCCACCTTTCCCTGACCAAGAAGGGCCGCGCCGCGTTTGGGGAATTGGAGACTAAGTCGGAAGCCGAAGTGGCAAAAATGATCGGGAGCTTATCAGCGGGCGAACAAAATCGCTTGACTGGCGCGATGACGACGATCGAGAATCTGCTCGGCGAGCGAAGCGATCCAAAGACGCCATACCTGCTGCGCACACATCAGCCGGGCGATATGGGATGGGTCATCCACCGGCACGGCGTGCTGTACGCCGAAGAGTACGGATGGGATGAACGCTTTGAGGCGCTGGTGGCGCAGATTGCCGCCGGGTTCATTCAGAAGTTCGACCCCAGGCGCGAGCGCTGCTGGATTGCCGAGCGGGATGGCGCGATCGTGGGTTCGGTGTTTCTGGTGAAGAACTCAGATCGTGTGGCGAAGCTTCGGCTGCTGCTGGTGGAGCCGTCGGCTCGTGGCCTGGGGATCGGGGGCCGGTTAGTGGACGAATGTATCCGCTTTGCGCGCCAAACCGGGTATCGCGTGGTCACGCTTTGGACGCAATCGACTTTAGACGCGGCTCGGCATATCTATCGCAAAGCCGGGTTTCGCGTGGTGAAGCGCGAACGTCATGAAAGCTTCGGTCACAAGTTGGTAGGCGAGACGTGGGAATTGACGCTTTGACGCGTCAGGGAAGGACCCAATAACCATCACGCGTTTTCGCTCGCAGTTCCGGCCGGTCCTTCACCGCAACGCGAACGGCGTGAAATGTTCCGGGCTCGCCGCCCTTCGGCTCGAAGCTGAGAATGTACTGTCGGTGCACTTCCTCGCTGACAAGTTGGATTGCTTGCTCGAGCGACTTCTTCTTCAGAAAATTCAGAGTTCGGCCGCCGGTGGTCGAGGTGAAAAGGCTCGCAAGATCCGGCTTGTGCAAGCGAACTAATTCACCGATTGCATAGACGGGACTGGCCGGCCCTATGTCGGGCGGAACGGCTTTCTCGTCGGGGGCAGGACACAGACCGCACTGCTGGACTTTGATCCGCTCGGCCTCGGGTTTCAGATCCTCGGCGGTCTTGGACTTCACGGTGAACGGCTCCAGGAACGGCGAGTAGGTCAGCCAGTAGACAGCGGCATTCAAGCGCTCAACCTGCTCCATGACGTCCGGCAGCTTCGCGTTGCTCGACCGATCGCGCTTCTCAGCAATCATCAGGATGATTCGGCGCCGTCCGGGCGGTCGCTTCTCGAACATCAGGAGCGCCTCGTGCATGGCGTCGAGCATATGGGCCTGATCGCCTTCTTTGCGCAGCATCCGAAGCGAGTGAATCACGACATCCGGATCAGCGGTGAACTCCTGATGGATTTTCACTTCATCGCTGAAGGAGATGACCGCGGTTTCTCCGGCGTCGGCGGCGAGCAATTGAGTAAACAGAATGCCGCTCCCACCCAGCTTGTCGATCACTGCTCCGGAATTCGCACTGGTTTGTACCGCGACCACGAGGTCGATCGGATATGCCATCCAATCCATCTGTATCTTTTGCGGCACATTGTTGTCGAAAAGAATCAGGTCGCCGGTTGTGAGGCCGTCCACGTTGCGTCCCTTGGAATCGGTGACGGTGGTCGGCGCCACGACCAAAGGAACCGTGCTTTTGAACTGGCCGCTCGCTGTGCCCGCGAGTAAGATGAGAGCACAGGCAAGACGCATGGCAAACCGCTTGCAGATTCGGTTCCACATGACCGCGGGAACAGCCTGCATGGCGCTCACAGCGGCGCTTTTTGTGTCTCAGCTAGACGCGCAGACGCTCGCGTTCGACGTGGCGTCGGTCCGTCAAAGTAAGTCCGACGCGCCCCCGAGTTCAAATTTTCCGCTCGGGCCGGGCGACGTGTACACACCGAATGGCGGCTATTTTACGGCGGCGAATTGGCCCCTTTTCATTTACATTGCCTTCGCCTGGAAGATTCAGGGCAACCAGGCGGAAGCGCTGAGGAGCCAGCTTCCGAAGTGGGTGGTCGAAGATCGCTTCGATATTCAAGCTCGAGCCGAGGGCAATCCAACAAAAGACGAAATGCGGCTGATGATGCGATCGCTGCTCGCCGACCGGTTCAAGTTGGCGATTCACTCCGAGACGCGGGAAGTTCCGGTGTTCGGCCTCGTTCTTGCGAAAGCCGGCAGGCCCGGGCCACAGTTGCGCCAGCATATTGAAGATGCCCCGTGCTCTACTGAGCCTGCAAAACCCGGCGGTCCATCCCCGCGCTTGGACATTGAAGGCGGCTTTCCGGCGCTGTGCGGCGGCATCTTGGGACTGCCCCCGAAAGAACCCGGCCACATCCGCCTGGGCGCTCGCAACGCAAAGATGAGCTTGATTGCCGAGGGGCTCGGCGTCATGGGGCGCTTGGGGCGTCCGGTAGTGGATCGAACCGGGCTCACCGGTGCTTTCGATTTCGTGATCGAGTTCACGCCCGAATTTCCCAACGCCACGCCGCAAGTGAACAACCCGGAGCCGGCCGCTCCGAGCCTTCCCTTCCTCGACGCATTGAGAGAGCAACTCGGCCTGAAAGTCGAGTCGCAAAAGGGATCGGTGGATGTGCTAGTGGCGGATCATGTGGAGCGCCCGTCGGAAAATTGAAGACGGATGCGTCTAAAACCAGGCGGCGAAATCGGCGCGGATAAATTGCTTCACGCCTTCGCGACCAGTTAAGCGCAGCCACAGGTGGCCATGCTCGCGTTCCACATGCTCGTCGATATCGAAGAAGGGACAGCACAGGCGTTCGCCCGTGACCCATTCCGAAACGAGCTGAAACGTCGTGGTGTCGGGCGGGAATTCGAACTCGAACCCATCGCGCAACTCGTGAATGCTTAGCTTGCGGGCGCGTAGCGCGGGACTCAATTCGTCAAAGTGGCGTTTGCGTTGCTCGGGCGTGAGGGCCGAACGGTCGCAAGCGAAGGGGGACTCGGCGGATGGGGCTGCCATCGCCACGATCATTAACAGAAGCAGAAGTTTCATGGGATACCTCCGCAATGATGCTACGGCTTCAAGTTGACTTGAAGTCAAGAACTTTCTCGTGGATAATCGACGCATGCCGCAATTGTCGATTTCCGAGGTCGCCCGGCAAGTTGGGCTGCGCACTTCCGCGATTCGCTATTACGAGGAGATTGGCATCCTTGCGCCCGCACGCCGTGTCAGCGGCCAACGGCGGTACGACGACACGGTGCTGTACCGGCTGGCCGTGGTCCGGCGAGCCCAGGAAGCGGGCTTCACTTTGGACGAGATCCGGCAGTTGTTTTTCGGATTCGTGCCATCGACGCCGATTTCCCAGCGATGGAAGAAAATCGCGGAGCGGAAAATGGTGGAGCTGGATGCCCGGATCGAACAAATCCAAAGCATGCGCACTCTTCTAAAGAAACTGCAGAGCTGCTGCGAATGCGAAACGGTGGAGCGATGCGGCGCGGGGATTTTGAGGAGCCGAGGCGTTAGCTGACCTGCGGCGGCTCGAATGAATCCGGCGCCTCCTCGGGCGATTCGGTCAGATCATCGTGTTCAGAGCGCTCCAGCGATTCGTCCGGCTCGACCACGTCTACCGGTAGCTCGGTGATCACTTCGGGTTCAGTTGGAAGGTCCGGCTCGACAACGATGTTCGCAGGGGCTTCGACCACGACGACCTCCGGCTCGGGAACGGGCTCCTCGGCCGACAGCGGCACTTCGCACTCGCAACAGTCGCTACAACGCTTGCAGCGCACGCAGCGATGATTGGCGCACGCATCCTTGGTGCAATAGGCGCAGATGTTGGTGGACGGCTCGCCACAAATACTGCAAGTGAAAACGGCTGCGGGGACGATCATTAGTAATTAACCTTCATGGATGAGAAACCTTCTTCGTTTTGGGTGCGGGCTGCTGGAGCATGGCGGCCCGGCAGCGCTGGGCTTCGCGATCGGCGACTTCGAACTCCTGTTCCTTCTGGCTCGCGAGATCCTGCAGGTATTGGCGCAAGCGGTCGCGATTGGTGCTGTTCTCGGCGATCACGGATTGCATGATCGAGGCGAGCGCCGGGTTCTGATACGTTCGCACGCCTTCCACTAGCGAACCGAGCGCCGTGTCCATGGCTTGCATGCGGAAGTAGGCGTCCAGGCCGAGCGGCAACCGTTCGGGCTGCCGGGAGAACGCGTCTGTTGAGGCGATGAGGTACTTAAGCTGGACCTGCGCGGAGTTCCATTGAGCGACATAGGTTTCTGAAGCACCCTTGGACTGCCACTCCGCTGGTTGCAGCTGGTCGATGATCGGCTTGAGGTGCTGGGCTTGGGCGCCGAGCGCTTCGATCATTTTGCGGGCGTCCCATTCGGACGCGACGCCCTGTGAGGCCGCAGGGGGCGGCGTGGCAGCGGCTGGGCCAGAATCAGCCGTTTGCCCGAGGGCCAGGGCTACGGAAGCAAGGGACAAACAGGAAACTAAGGCGAACTTCATGGACGACCTTCCCTAAGGGTTAGTGTGGCACACTCAACAGTTAGGGATTATTTATGCTGGGAAAAATCCGAGCGGACCCAACGCATGCTAATCCGATGCTAATTTATTTGGCGGAATGTTTGGCTATTATGCGACGGTTCATACGGCGGTCCGAACTACATCAAGAACCTCCCCGGCCATAGCTCGAATGAGAACAAGTGCAAAAGTCATAATCGTAGTCGGATGCGTCGTTGCGGCATCCTTGGTAGCGGCCACCTACGGCTTGTTTCACGGGTATTTTGACCCTGGGCAGTTCGAGGTAAAACAGCAGCAATGGTCTTCGTCGAAACAAGTGGCCATGCTTGCGGAACGCTCCGATCACGAGGCGCTAGGTGGCCTCACGTACTTTGTACTCATCGGAGATCATTTGCTCTCTCCAGACGAGCTTAGACATGCATATTACAGCGACGCTGTTGTCTTTGCTGCTGCCAGCACCTGCTTGTCTCTGCACTGGGAAAATGCGAGCAGATTGGATGTAGGATGCAACGGCTCTTACATGGATCGGAATCACATTGATGTTCAGAAGCGGCAAAGCGGTGAGATAACCATCTCTTACGAGAACATCGCGCTAAAGTAGACTGCTTGCAGCCGCCCCAAGTAACTATCCTGCGCAAACGCTATTTCTGTCTGGCGTGCGCGTGACCGCCACAACAGCAGACCGTGACAGGCCACGCCAAGATGTCCGCCGGCGTTTTCAGGCCGAGCCGTGACCGGCACACTGCATCACTCCCAGGTAGGCTCTCCATGGACCGACCGACTCGCGGTATTGGTGGGCCATGATCCGCGAGATTTGGTGCAGATGAGTTAAGTCATGCCCGGCCCAAGCCGCCAGCAGTTGGGACAGATTCACTGCGCCCAGGGCGGGATGCCGTCCGCGCCGCTCGAAGTCCCCGGGCTGCAGGTTCAAGGCGCGCAATTCGTCCAGGCTTTTCGCCCGAGCTTCAGCAAATTCTTCCAACAGCTCGCCGAGCGACTTGCCTTGACTCGGCCGAACGTGGCCCAAACGATCCAAGGGATCGAACGCACGGGTCTCGCCAAATTCAAGCAGGATCCTGGCCCGCGGCATCCAATCCACATGCTCGGTGTGGATCAGGTGGCCGACAACATCGAACGCGGTCCAGGTGTTTCCGCCCTCATTGCGAAGCGTCCACGTTTCCGGAAGATCGCGGAGTAGCGCGTTGAGAGCGGCCGGCGTCCGCGCGAGCAGCGGTATCGTGTCTGAAAGATTTTGTAACATGATCCTCCTTACCGTTGATTCTGTAGTGACTACTAGTTAATTGCACAAGAGCGTGCAGGATTGTCTGCGGGGCCTGCGGTAAGGCGGCCTGGGAGTCGATAGTGGCACGAACAGCTTAACCCGGGGGAGCGGTCGGCGGAGCTCCTGGATTACCAGCAGGGGGACCCACAGGCGGTGGAGGCTGCCCATGCCCCTCACCCGTGCATACGCCGCAACCTACCCCGCCACCGCCACCACCCGGAAGGCTGATGCGTCCCGGAGGATCGATCGCGATGCGATAGGCGGCATCGGCCAAACCACGCACGATGCGATGGAACAGTTCGTTTTTGTCGATCAGGCTCTTCGCGAGCGGCTCGTCCCGATACACGTGTATTGATTCACCGGCGTTGACGATCTTAGCGGCTCCGGGCTTCAGCGCGTGGCGAACCTCAACGGAACCCTCTTCCACTGAAACGATGGTGGTCTCGTCGTCGTCGTTGATGCTGACATCGAAGATGGTGCCGCGGACGGAGATCACCGCCGTGGGGGTCATAATGCGGTTCGGATTCGGCTGGCCGCCCAAGCGCTGGATATGAATTTTGACGCGCCCAACGAAGAGATCCAGCAGATCCTGCAGACTGCCGGGATTTTTGCGGAAAATGACGTTCGAACTGGGGTAGACCTCGAACGTGCTGCCATCCGATGTCTCAAACTTGGCGTAACCGTCAGGTCCCGTGAGGATTACCTGCTGGGTTTGCACCATGTCGCCAACATTGAGCGCCCAAGGCTCGGTATCGCGCAGGACCGAAACCTGTCCAGTCAGGGAAACGACTTTAGCCGCCGCGGCGGACGACTGGGGGAACAATTGGGCAGAACAGATCCCCGTGGCTGCAAAAACCAGCAGCGCTCCGATGAACCCGCGGTTGCCACTTCGCCTCATAAAGTTAACGAGAACCCTGGCCGATCCCACACTAAAGTACTATGTGGCGTATTACTTGCTCAAGTCTTAACAACACAGTCTACCATCAAAAGTGCTCAGCAATAAGATATCCTATCGGGTCATTTGCGAACAACCTGTATGGATTCAGTTCTTTTGAAAAGAAGCCGATTCTGTGAAGGGATACAATAGACTCGTTTGATGTGTCGGGGGGCCACAATTCGGGTAGTTGCACGGGCCGGTCTGGCGGCAGTACCCCTGTGTCTTTTTGGGCCGATTTTCGCCCAGGGAACGGGCGTCGGCTGGCGGCATATTGGCAATTCCGCCATTGAAATGGCGCTGCCGTCGGTGGCCACGGGCCCGGTGGATCGCGTATGGTACTCCCCGGACGGCCTAAGCCTATTCGCGAAAACGAACTCCGGGCGCGTTTTCCGGACCACCGACTTTGAGCAATGGCAACTGGTTACCGATAGCAAAGCTACCCCGCCCGTTACCGATGACGCGGCTGCAGCCACTACTCCCGAAGCTGCGTTCAAGGTAAGCCGGGCAGGGGCTGCCGGAAGACTGTACGGAGCCGGGCAGGATGTTTACCGTTCCGACGACGCTGGAGTAAGCTGGGTGAATCTAACGAGTTACCAAGGTCTCTGCCTGCTTGGGCCAGGGCTGAGGGCAGTTGCAGCGTCGCCTGCGGATCCCGACGACGTGGTGGTGGCTTCGGAAACCGGCGTTTGGCGGTCGCTGGATGGCGGCCTTTCCTGGAGCGGTTTGAACCAGTTTCTGCCTAATTTGCCGGCGGGACGTGTGATTGCGTTGCCGAGCGGCACGCGCGGGGTGCGATTGTCTTTATCGGGAACGAGCGTGACTGGAGCCGCGCAGGAGATCGAGTGGGCGCCCGGTGAGAAATCGGCATGGAAGCCTAGGAACGCCGCCGATGTCGATCGCGAGGCGAATCTCAAGGGCGCGCTGTCGCAGGTGTTGAAGCATTCCGTTACCGCCATCGCGTCGGCCAAGGATTACATTTACGCGGGCGACAACGAAGGGCGCCTGCAAGTATCCCCGGATGCCGGTGCGAACTGGGGCGCGGCGTTCAAATTGGGTGAGCAGGGCAAACCCGGAGATCAGGGCAAGGTAGAAGCGATCTGGGTGGACGCGAGCGATCCTCGAGTGGCGGTGGCGGTATTGGGCGCGCGAGCGAGCGTAGCGGCAGGCGCAGCTAAGCCCGCATACGTACTGCGCACTATGAATGGCGGCAGCTTCTGGGACGACATCACGGCCAACCTTCCGGAAGGTGCTGCGGCGCACGGCGTGGCAGCCGATCGAGCGAGTGGCGCTATTTATGTCGCCACCGATGCCGGTTTGTTTTATACGACCACCGATTTAGGCTCGGCGGGCCGGCCGACAGTGTGGAATTCGTTGAGCGAACAGCTGCCGGCGGTTGCGGCCACCGATGTGAAACTGGACGCAGGGGGGAATCAGCTTTTCGCCGTTTTGGATGGCTACGGAGTGTACACGGCGATCGCGCCGCACCGTTTGCATGATGCACGGATCGTGAATGCTGCGGATTACAGCGCGCGCGCCACGGCTCCAGGCGCATTGCTGAGCGTGCTGGGAGCGCGGGTGGAATCGGCCCGTAGCGAGGATGTCACGGCGCCCGTACTGGATGCCAATGACACGGCGTCACAGATCCAGGTGCCATTCGAGGTTAAGGGAACGACGCTGTCGCTCGCGCTTGAATCAACCTCGGGCCCGATGAGTTTCGGCGTGCAATTGAAGAGCGCATCACCCGCGATCTTCGTGGATCCGGACGGGACGCCGCTCATATTGGATGCCCAAAGCGGAGTGCTGCTGGACGCGAATAAGCCGGCGCACGCGAGTTCGAAGGTACAGGTTCTGGCAACCGGCTTAGGGCAAGTTAGTCCGGATTGGCCCACTGGCCTGGCAGCGCCGTTGCAGGATCCGCCGGCAGTAGTGGCGACGGTCCACGCGTACCTTGACGGATCGCCGGTGGAGGTGACTCGTGCGACGCTTGCGCCCGGATACGTCGGCTTTTATTTGATCGAGATCCAAATGCCGCGTATCGCCGATACGGGGCCGGCCGAGCTCTATATCGAGGCCGAAGGGCAGCAGAGCAATCGTGTGCGGATCTATGTGGAGCAATAGCGTAAGCGGAGTCTCGTAAGCCGATGCTTCCCACTTCCTGGCGGCGACTGCTGAGTCTCATTCGCATCTTGCTCGCCATGAGTTGCCTCACCACGCAACTGATTTCGTCGAGCTTCGTTTGGACCGACACGGCGATCCTGTTCGCCGTCTACTGCGTATATGCCTTAGTCGCGTTGTTTTGGCGAGGATTGGAAGATTCCGGTTATCCGACGCCCGCGCTGATCGTGGATTTTGCGTTCTTCTTTGTCGCGGCCATCAGCAGTGCGGCATATGGTTATTGGATCAGCTCGGTGTTTTACGCCTACGTGGTGCTGGTGGCGGTGATGCTGCATCCCTGGTGGAAGACGGTGCTGGTGGCGGTGGCGGCGATCACGCTGTTGTACGTGGTGCCGAATTTGCATTCGGCCGAGATGCTGCGGCCGGCGTTCATTGCGGCGGGGATTTTGGGCAGCGTGCTGGCCATCCAGCGCGAGTACCTCGAAGAGCGCCTTTCGAATAGCTCACGGCAGACGGTGCTGTACCGCTACGACGCGGAGAAAGCGCGCGAGAGCGAGCGGCAGCGCATCGCGGCCGATTTTCACGACGGTCCGCTGCAGAGCTTCATCAGTTTTCAGATGCGGCTCGAGATTATCCGCAAGCTGATGAGTCGCGATTTGACGGCGGCCATGGAAGAGCTGGTCCAACTGCAGGATCTGTGTAAGAGCCAGGTGAATGAACTGCGTGCGTTCGTGCGCAGCATGCGGCCAGTGGACGTAGAAGGCAGCCTCAACGCAACACTACGCAGGGTGGTCGAGCAGTTCCAAAAAGACAGCGGTATTCCTGCGACGTTTGTGAGCGCCGAGTTCCTGGAGCCGGCTGAGCCCGAGATTTCGCTTGAGCTGCTGCAGATCGTGCGCGAGGCGCTCTACAACGTGCAAAAGCATTCGTCGGCGACGCGCGTGGCAGTGAGCATCGCAAAAGCCGATACCGTGCTCGAGATTCTGGTGGAGGACAACGGCAACGGCTTTCCCTTCAGTGGTCGTTACACGCTGGATGAGTTGGAGCTGCTGCGCCTCGGTCCGATGAGCATCAAGCGGCGCGTCCGCACGCTCGGAGGCGACATGGTGCTGGATTCGAAACCGGGCCAGGGCGCGGGACTGAAGATAAGGCTCGCGACTTGAGACGGTGGCTAGTGGCTAGTGGCTGGTGGCTGGTGGTTTTGGCAGGATGTGGACGCTATCGCGACTTCACGCTACCTCAACAGCCGGGCGGCCCATCCGTCACATGGAAATGGCAGGCGCGGCCAGATCCCGTGCTGACGCGTGACGCGGCGGGCGAGTGGGATGCGGTGGACGTTCTGAACCCCTCCGTAATCCGGCAGGGCGACGCCTACTACAATTTCTTCTCGGGTTACGACGGCAAAGCATGGCATACGGGTCTTGCCGTTTCGGGCGACGGCATCACGTGGCACAAAGAGGCGAAGATCCTGTCGCCTGATCCCGGCACCTGGGAAGGCTCTTCGATTGCCGCGAACGGCTCGGCCATCACGGATGAGAGCGGCATCCTCTATTACTACCAGGCGGGCGATCCGCCGCAGATCGGGCTCGCGCGGTCGCGCAACGGGCATCAATGGCAGCGCAACGGCACGCCGGTGCTTACCCGCGGGCCTTACGGAAGCTGGGATGAGCGCGGCCTCGGCGACCCGTACGTCATTCGCTTCGGGCGCGGCTACTACATGTTCTATTTGGGAATGGATCGCGCGCGCCGGCAAAGTCTGGGTGTTGCGGCGTCGGACGATGGCGTCAGCTGGTACAAGCTGCGCGGCAATCCGATCCTGGCACCGGGTGCGTACGGCGCGTTCGATGCGAATGGAGTGGGCGAGCCCGCGGTGTGGGCCTCGCGCGGATATTATTGGATGCTATTCACCGGGCGCGACGGCGGTGAGATGCGGCGCCTGGCTTTGGCGCGATCGCGCGACGGCGTCCACTGGGACAAACTGCCGATGGTGATTGCCGGCGACCAGCCGTGGGATTCGAAGGTGATCTGCGATCCGTCCGTAATCGTGAACGGCAATCGCGTTACAGTATGGTTCGGTGGCGGCGACGTGGCGCATCCGGCTCAGAACATCCATGGTCAAATTGGTTTAGGGGAGTTACTTTCGGCTCCGCATTAAGATGGTCACTCGCTGACATGCGCATCGGAATCACCTGCTATCCCACGTACGGCGGCAGCGGCATCGTGGCAACCGAGCTCGGCTTGGAGCTCGCCACGCGTGGCCATGACGTTCATTTCATCACCTACGCGAATCCCATTCGCCTGGATCCGGGCACCCCGCGCATCTTCTATCACGAAGTGGAAGTGTCGAACTATCCGCTGTTCCAATATCCGCCGTATTGCCTGGCGCTCGCATCGCGCATGGCCGAAGTTGCCGAGGACTACGAGCTCGATCTACTGCACGTGCATTACGCCATTCCGCACTCCACCGCCGCCATGCTCGCTCAGCAGATGATGGCCTCCAAGCGCAGACTGCCCTTCATTACCACGCTGCATGGGACCGATGTTTCGATCGTCGGTATGGATCGATCCTATTTCCCGATCACAAAATTTTCGATCGAACACTCAGACGGGATCACCTGCATCAGCCAGGACACGCGCCGCGAGACATGCGAGGTCTTTGGCGTGTCCAACGAGATCCGGGTGATCTACAATTTCGTCAACACCGAACTGTACCGGCCGATGGAGAATCGGCCGAACGATGAGAAGCGCCTGATGCACATTTCGAACTTCCGGCCGGTAAAACGCGTCAACGATTGCGTGCGCGTGCTGGCAGAGGTGCTGAAGACGACACCCGCGCATCTATATATGGTGGGCGACGGGCCGGACCGTCCGGAAGCTCATCGGCTGGCGCGCGAATTGGGCGTGGAGCGACAGGTGACGTTCATGGGCAAACAGGATCACGTGGAGCGGCTGTTTCCACGGATGCACGTGCTGTTAATGCCGAGCGAGATGGAGTCGTTCGGATTAGGCGCGCTTGAGGCGATGGCGTGCGGGGTTCCTCCGGTAGCGACCCGCGTGGGCGGACTACCGGAGCTTGTGACGCACGGGGTGGACGGGTTTCTCGAATCCGTCGGCGATATCGAGGCGCAATCGCGCCGGGTGGTGGAGCTGTTGACGAACGAGCCGCTGCATCGTCAGATGGCCGAAGCAGCGCGGCGCACGGCGGTGGAGCGATTCGCCAGTTCGAAGATCATTCCGCAATATGAGAAATATTATGAAGAGGTCGTGGCAAATGGTAAGTAAACTAATCGCCTTTATGGCCGTCTGCGCTGCTCTTTACGGTCAGGACCTGAAGCCAGCGATCGATAATGAACGCGTTACCGTCTGGGATGTGACGTGGGCCAAAGGCACGATCAATCCCGCGCCGCCCGATCGCGATGCTGTCGTCATGTGGTTGACCGGCCCCCACGCCCGGACCGCCAACTTTCTCGCGAAGGGCAGCGCACGCAAGGAACACGGCAGCATCGGCGCGCGATCGCTGATCATCGAGCTCAAGGACCATCCCGTCCCGCCGCTCGAGAACAAAACGGGGTATCCACTCGCTTTCCCGCGCCCGCACGTGAAAAAGCTGCTGGAGAACGATCGCGTCATCGTTTGGTCCTACCGTTGGAATCCGGGCGAGCCCACGCCTATGCACTTCCACGACAAGGATGTCGTCGTGGTGTATCTCGAAGACACGGCCTTAACATCGACAAAGCCTGACGGCTCGAAGACGCTGAACGAATATAAGGCGTTCGATATTCGTTTCAACAAGGGCGATCGCGTGCATACGGAGCAGTTGGCGCGAGGGACGGGGAGCGCGATGATGATGGAGCTGAAGTAGGCGGGGCACACGTCGTTCGCATCCGCACGGGGATACCCTTTGATCACTCGTGAGAACTTCGATCCATCAACCAACCTTAACTGGCATCGAAAGATCAGCCAACATCCCGATCCCCGAACGAATCTACTCGCACTGGAGTTCTGCAGGAGTGTTGCTAGTTGGCTCGGAATGCTGCCTTCTGCGATCTACTGGTTTGAAGAAGTGGACTTTCGAGTTGCGAAAAGCGTGTGGGACGGCGCTTCGAAGAAAAATAACTCGGCCGCCGATCCGCTCCGAGGGGAATGTGAGTACTTTCGGTGGCCGAATCCCTATCGCACCCGCGGGCCCGCCCGCTTCAATGGCTATACTCACCGTAAGTCCCCGTTGCGGATCATGATCAACGTCGATCTTCGAGGAGAGGCTCTTCTCAAGGCCATAGCCCAGGAGTGTTTTCACGTTTACCAAGACTCTTCGCACCCACAAGGTTGGCGTGACCGAGAAACGCCAGCTACTGGGGAAGCGGATGAATGGGTGCGCTCGAAGAGAGCAGTGAGATCCAAATGTTCCTGAAGCACTGGGAAGAGGATGGCCCACGCCGACGGGAGACCTTCGCCTAGTGTTTCCAACAATCTGGCGCTTTAAACGCACGGGAATCGTCTCCCCGGGAACTTTTCTCCCCGCGCCGGGGTCTATCTCGCTAGCAGGGCTTGTAAATTGGGGATAGAATCTGAGTAGACGACTGTGGCGGATACTGCTGTTGGTCTACATGTAGACGGTTGCCTTTTCTCCCACGCGGAGGAAGACGCACTCGTCTCGGCGCTCGGCCAGGGGGCGGAAGACGCCTACGAAATCCTGATCCAGCGCTACCAGCAGCCGGTTTACAGCTTGGTGTGCCGCTTGATGAACGATCCGAGCGATGCGCCCGATATCGTACAAGAGGTTTTTCTAAAAGTGTTCCGCAGCATCGGCGCGTTCCGCGGCAACAGCAGCCTCAAGACCTGGATTTACAGGATCGCGGTGAACGAAGCCTACAATCATCGCCGATGGTTTTGCCGGCACCAGCGCCAGGAAGTGGCGATGGTTACTGAAGAAGGCGCCTTGAACCGCGCCGACAGCGTGACTGATCCGGGCCGGTCGCCCTTTGAGCAGGCCGCCGACCACGAGACGCGCGCCCTGGTGGAACAAGCGCTCGAAGAATTGAACCCGAAATTTCGCGCCGCGGTGGTGCTGCGCGACATTGAAGATTTAAGTTACGAAGATATTGCAACGGTATTAAATGTTTCGCTCGGTACTGTGAAGTCGCGCATTATGCGGGGCCGCGAGGCATTACGTAAGATTCTGGAAGGCCGGCTGGAGCCGGGCCGGTTGGATTCGGAGGCAAACGTACGGTGGGCCTCCCAACCGGTGACTGAATAGTATGGAATGCTTTACCGTTAAACAAAGAGTTTCAGATTACTTGGACGACGCCGTCACGGCGGAAGAGGGACGCCTGGTGGAGCGCCACTTGAACACTTGCCAGGAGTGCGCTCTTCAGACGGAATGGTACTCCTCGATGCGCGAGAAACTGCGGTCGTTGCCGCCCCGCACCGCGCCGCCAGAGCTGACCACGCGTCTGCGAGTATTGGCTTCCAAAGTTAGAACCGAATCCGCCGGCGGTGCCACCCCTTGGAGCCGCTGGCGTGATCGTGTGGAATTGTCGCTGCATCACCTGATGCGTCCCCTGGCGCTTCCCGCCGTGGGTGGATTGTGCTCCGCCGTGTTCCTCTTCAGCACTCTCGTGCCTACGTTCAAGTCGGCATTCGGGTTGGCCTCGTTGTCAGGCGACGTGCCCACCATGCTCACCACGCAGCCGACTCTGAAGGATACTGCTCCGGTCGCTTTTTCGAACGGCGACGCAGTGGTGGATTTGCAACTCGACGACCGCGGCACGATCATCAACTACACCATTGTCAGCGACGCCGGTCAGCAAAGCGAAAAACTGCGGCACAGCATCGAGAACAGCCTTCTGTTCACCGAGTTTTGGCCCGCCACAACGTTCGGCCGTCCGGTGGCTGGCACCATTCGCATCTCCTTCCGCAATAGCCGCATCGATGTTCGCGGCTAGTTAAGGCCGCGTCTCCACGCGAGGCGATCACGGGACTATACTTGCTGGAGAGGTTCTCTCCATGACTAATTCCCGGCGGCAGTTCCTGCAGATCACGACCGCGAGCGTAACAGGCGTGGCGCTTGGCACGGCCCTCCGTGCAGCAGATGTCCCCACGCTCGGCATGATTTTCCCGCCGGCCAACTATCCCGTCCCGCCGGAAGCGACCCTGCTGTATCCATCCGGCGTGCGGTTCCTCGCCGAAGGCGTCGGTCTGCAGAAGATGACGGCTGACGAATACGATCGCGTGTTCGGACGAATCCTGCCCGCGGCCGAAAAGCTGGCCAAGCAGGGCGCGAACGCCATCTCGGTAATGGGGACGTCGCTCACCTTTTATAAAGGCGCCGAGTATGAGCATCAGTTGAAGGTGAACGTCACCAAAGCCACCGGCCTGCCGTCGACCACCATGAGCACCGGGATCGTGGAAGGGCTGAAAGCGGTGAACGCCCACAAAGTCGCCGTCGCTACGGCGTACGACGAAGACGTCAGTCACCGGCTGAAAGTATTTCTCGAAGAGTCGGGATTTGAAGTGGTATCGGTAAAGGGACTCGGCATCGTCAACTTCGCGGATCGCGGCCCGGTGACGCCCGATGAGTTGCTCAACTTCAGCGCAAGCGTGTACGAAGGCGCGTCCAAGGCCGAAGCGCTGGTGATCTCGTGCGGCGCTTTGAAGACGCTGGATCTGATCGTCCCGCTGGAGAAACGCTGCAAAGCACCCGTGGTATCGAGCACACCGCACGCGCTGTGGGCCAGCGTCCGATTATTGGGCCTCAGTGGCCAGGCGAAAGGCTACGGGACGGTTCTCGCGAAAGGCTAGATCATGGCCGCTCCAAGATATCCGTATGAGACTCGGCTAAACATCTTATGCCAGCCTTTGGAACTGATCGACGAGAAGGCTCTTGCCGACGATTGCGCGTATAAGTGGTACAACCAGACGCTGTGCCAAGTGAACGATTCCGTGGTGCGCCTGGGTGTGGTCGAAGGGGAGTATCACTGGCACAAGCACGATAACGATGACGAATTTTTCTACGTCGTCGAGGGCCAGCTATTAATTGACTTAGAAGACAAAACCGTTTCCCTCCAGCCGAGGCAAGGTTTTGTGGTACCTAAGGGCGTGACGCACCGTACGCGTGCCGCCGAGCGCACCGTAATCCTCATGGTGGAAAACGCGGGTATCATTCCCACCGGCAATTCCTAAGCGACTACTTGCCGTCCACCGAAAACGCTAGCAGCACGTTGCCAGGCATGCCGCCGCCGGCTGAATAGCCCGAATTGACGAACAGCATCCCGTTTCCGATAACAGGGCCGGGGCCGTCCATCGAGCCGCCATGCGCCTCCACGCCGTTCACTGTCTTATAAGGGGCAACCGTGTCGGCGTCCCAAAGAACGGAGCCGTCGGCGGCTGAATAAGCTCGCAGATGGCCGTCCACGGAACCCGAAAACGCGACTCCTGGAATCGCAGTAACAGCAGCCGATTGCGCGGGACTGCATCGCTTGCGATCGCCGCACGGCACCGGTGGCGTGTACCAAACCTGTTTGCCCGTCGCGAGATTCAGAGCGAACATCCCGCCGCCCTTCTTTGGATCCACGTCGGTGCTGAGGCTGTACGGCACGACGATGCGGCCGAGATCGGCGAGCGCGACATAGACATTGGTGCCGTCCGTAGCCGAGCCCCACTGCACGCCACCATTGGTGCCGCCCTTGCCCACGCGCACGCTCCACAGCAGTTCGCCCTGATTGTCGGGATCCACCGCATGCACCAGGCCCGACTTCTGCCCGGCCACCAGCTCGCGCTTACCATTCGCCAGAGTAACCAGAATCGGCCCGGAGCTGAAGTCAAAATCGGGACCATTTGACTCAGGGCAATTGGTTTTGTCCGGCAAACGGCAGGCCGAGGTGTAAGCGTCCGCCGGAGTCATCTGCCGAGACCACAGGATCTTGCCGGTGTCGAGATCAAAGGCCATGAACGCGTCGCTCATGCGGCTGGTGGGATCGCTGTAGTTGTCGCCCGTGGTCGCGTACAGTGCGTTGCGCTGGACATCGATAGAAGGGCTGCTCCAAATGGGCGCTCCCGAAGGTCCCCAGAGCTGCGTGCCAATTTTGTTCTTGGTTGTTTTATGCGGCTCCTCGATGGTGTAGGTTTTCCAAATCTGCTTTCCGGTGGACGCATCCAGCGCGACCATGCTTCCGCGGAAGCGGCAGCACTCATAGTTCGGCGAGGCGCCAGCGCCTTCTTCGCCCGATGCCACCGGCACGTAGACCCGCCCCTTATTGAACAACAGCGACCCAGTGATGTGGGCCACCGGAAAATCATCCACTTTCGTCTTCCAGATCAGCTTGCCGGTTGCGGCATCGACGGCATAGGTGAACGCCGCGCCATCGCCAAAAAACGCCGCGTAACGCGCTCCAGTGCCGGTATCGATCTGCCCGATGCTGATGGCCGCGCGCACGCCACTGGCCGCGTTGAAGTACCAGCGAATGCAGCCCGAGGCAGCGTCGAGCGAATAGACTGTGCCGATCGAGCTGCCGATGAAGATGCGTCCGTTCGCCATGGATGCTTGAGCGTTGGACTCGATCGTGGCCGGAAATCCAAAGGCCCATTTCACCTTCAAGCGGCTGACGTTCGCGGCGCTGATTCCCGCCTCCGCGGCGGTTTGAAAGCGCGTGTTCAGCAGATTCTTGCCCCACCCATTCCACTGCGCACCCGTCGATGGGTCGCCGAACTCGGGCGCGGGCGACGTGCACATGGCGGCTGGGGCGGGCGCGGTGTCCAGAGGATGATCGAACGACTTGCCAGTGACATACTCGGCGATCGCGCGTCGCGCAGCGGCTGATTGCCGGTTAGCCATCGAGATCATGGGGCCGGATTCCATCGCTGACAGTACGCGTTCGGCCGACATCGCTCGTAGCGCCTCCCGCGTTGGTGCGCGGTCCGCTCCATGGTCGTGGCATGGCGCGCAACTGCGCTGATAGATGGCTGCGCCGTCTTGCGCCGAAACATAGTGGGCGGACCAAAGCAAGAACAAGGAACTCGCAACCGAGCGTAGCGGAATTGTCATACCGGCAAGGATTTTATCATGCTGAAGCTTAGTCGATTGGAAGTCCGGCGTAATTTTCCGCGAGCGCGGTCATCGCGGCGCGTGAGCTGGTGACGTAATCCAGTTCAGCGAGTTGCCGCCGCTGATCGAATCCGTCGCCGTCAGGGAACACATGCAGCATCGAGGTCATCCACCACGAGAACCGCTGCACTTTCCAGATCCGTCGAAGGCATTTCGCCGAGTATTCATCCAAAAGATCGCCGCTGCCCGATTTGTAGAAAGCTTCCAGAGCTTGCGAAAGAATGCGTACGTCTGAGACCGCGAGATTCAGTCCCTTCGCGCCGGTAGGCGGCACGATATGCGCTGCGTCTCCAGCCAGGAACAGCCTGCCGAACTGCATCGGCTCAATCACGAAGCTGCGCATTCCGGTGACGCCCTTCTGAATCACGGGACCCAGCGCCGGCGCCCAACCGTCCTCGGTTCGCATGCGCGCGCACAGTTCCTCCCAGACGCGATCGTCGGGCCATTGCTTGAGATCCTCGTTGGGCGTGCATTGCAAATACAAACGCGTCACCTGGGGCGACCGCATGCTGAACAGCGCGAACCCGCGCGAATGATAGGTGTAGACCAACTCCTCGGAAGTCGGCGCCGCTTCCGCCAGGATGCCGAGCCACGCGAAAGGATAGACACGCTCGTAGGCTGTGATCACGCCTTCCGGTGTTGATGGACGGCACACACCATGAAAGCCGTCGCATCCAGCAATGAAATCGCAGACCAACTCTTCTGCAACACCGTCCTTGCGATAACGAATCTTTGGAAGCTTTGAATCGAGATCGTGCACAGTCAGATCGTCAACCTCAAAAACAATGTGACCGCCGGCCGTGAGCCGCGCTTGCACGAGATCCTTCACCACTTCCTGTTGCGCATAGACGGTGATCGCGCGGCCGCCGGTGAGCTCGGCCATGTTGATGCGATGCCTGCGCCCGCCAAAGCTGAACCAGACACCCTCGTGCCGCAAGCCTTCCCGCCGCAGCCGCTCGCCCACGCCGGTTTCGATCATCAGGTCCACAGTGCCCTGCTCCAGCACGCCCGCGCGCACGCGTTCTTCAATGTATTGGCGGCTACGGCATTCCAGAATCACGGACTCGATTCCCGCCAGATGTAACAAGTGAGAAAGCATCAGGCCGGCCGGTCCCGCGCCGACGATACCGACTTGGGTTCGCATATTATTTGCCTTTCTAACTTACCAGTCGAGCGACGGGCGCGTAGAATGAGAGTTATGAATCCGCGGCTCGACGCGTGGCCCGAGCTTCCGCTCGCGGCGTGGCAAGATACCTACGACACGCTGCACATGTGGACCCAGATCGTCGGGAAGATCCGCATGGCCCTGACGCCGCTGATTAACCATTATTGGAACGCGACTCTGTACGTAAGCGCGCGTGGGCTGACTACGTCGGCGATTCCTTACGCTCGCGGCGTTTTCGAAATCGAATTCGATTTCATCGCGCATCAGCTGGTGATCAAAACCAGCGAGGGTGACGTTCGCACACTGGCACTGGCCCCGCGCACGGTAGCGGATTTTTATTCCGAAGTGATGAGCACGCTGGCGGCGCTAAAGATCGATGTGCGGATTCAGGCCACTCCCGATGAAGTCGCAAACCCGATTTCATTCGCCGAAGATCGCACGCACAAGTCCTATGATCGCGAGTCCGTCGACCGGTTTCGTCGGCTCCTGATTTCCGTGGATAAGGTCCTGACGGATTTTCGCTCGCGGTTCATCGGCAAATGCAGTCCCGTGCATTTCTTTTGGGGCAGCTTCGATATCGCCGTCACCCGATTTTCGGGCCGCACGGCACCGCCGCGGTCCTATCCTCAGTTGCAACAAGTGATGCAGGAGGCTTACTCGCAGGAAGTAAGCAGCGCCGGATTTTGGCCCGGCGGAGGCGACATCCAGGGGCCCGCCTTCTATTCGTACACTACACCCGAGCCGCCCGGGTTCAAAACTTACGCCGTGCTTCCGAAGCCGGCGTCCTATCATCAGGGACACGGCGAATTCCTTCTGCTGTACGATGACATTCGCAGCGCGGCGTCACCCGAATCGGAGCTAATGCAGTTCTTCGAAACCACCTATGAGGCCGCGGCGAACCTGGCGAAGTGGGACCGCGCCGCTTTGGAAAGACCAACTGGAAATCGAGCAACAACGGGAAATTAGACATGGCAAAACACTGCACGCACCTAAATGAAATCACCGTTACCAAGCCCTCAAAACACGTTTGCGAGGAATGCATCAAGATGGGCGACCCCTGGGTCCATTTGCGAATGTGCCTGGAGTGCGGCCACGTGGCTTGCTGCGATTCTTCAAAAAACAAACACGCGACCAAACATTTTCACTCGTCGGGGCACCCGCTCATGCGTTCCATCGAACCGGGCGAGCGCTGGATCTGGTGTTATGTCGATGAGGTAGCCGCGGGCGAGGTTCAGGGCTGAGCGCGGAACCTGGATCTATTTCCCAGAGGCCGCGGCAACAAGTTCCTCGCGCTCGGCTGGCGCTGCATCTAAACCCGCGAGCCTCCGGAATTTCGACGGGCTCACTCCCATGTAGCGCTTGAAGAGAAACGAGAGATGGCTTTGGTCGGAGAAGCCGCACGTGAGCGCGATCTCTGCCAGTGGCGTCCGCGAGTGCGCCAGCAAATGGGATGCATATTGAACCCGGCGCCGCCGGATCATCTCGCCGATCGTGCAGCGATTGTATTTGTGAAATTGCCGCGAAAGATGGACGTAGTGCACGCCCACTTGCGAGGCGATCTCAGTCAATGTGAGCCGCTCCAGGAACCGCGCTTCCACAATCTCCGTAGCATGCTTCAACCAGTGGGGCGCGTGCAGCGATGTATCATCGGCTTCGGCACGCGCGAGCTCCGCCAGAATTTCAAGCACCAGCCCTTCGATCGCCATGGCCGACGCCGTGTCCTGGCGCGAAAACTCGGCGTACAGCCGGTTGGCGAGCCATGTGGTGTTGAGGCCGTTCATCTCAGCGGGCTTGCGTGGAATATCGGGACTCTGGCGCAGTTGCTCAAAAGCGGAAGGCTCCGCGCTGATGTGCAGGCATCGCGACCGCGGCTGGATCTCGTTCTCGTGCACCTCACCGGCCGGCAAGAAGCGTATCATCCCGGTGCGGCAGAGAATCGAACGGGTGGCATAGCGTTCGCGGAAGGCGCCTTCGATCACGAACGTGATGTACGCGCACTCGTAGGAGCGTTTCGATAGCACCAAGCCGCAGGGATAGAGGCTCTCTGTGATCGTAAAGGAACCGACGTTGCGCTGCCGGAGGGTTTCGCCCGAGGCGTCCAAGAGTTGCTCCTATCTTAGAATCCATCTTCGGTGGAATACCCCGCCCGAGTCGTTGCCGACTTGTAAACCTTTCGTAAAAATGGTCATTTCTGGCCGATTAGGGGCGGCCTTTTTGCAGCCTGACGCGATAGGATTTAAGTGAGCCCTGCATACAATGACAACGATTCTGGTCATCGATGATGACGAAAGCCTGCGCGACACCATCGGGATCATGCTGGAGCAGGAAGGATTCTCGCCGATCCTGGTGGCCGACGGCAAAGCCGGCTTCGAACGCGCGCTGTCGGTGAAACCGGATCTGATGATTGTGGATCTGCGTCTGCCGGGGATGAGCGGCACCGAAATTTGCAAACAGGTGCGCGCGGCTAATCTCAAAACTCCCATGATTGTGTTGAGCGCGGTAGGAGAAGAAGTGGACAAAGTTCTGTTGCTGGAGATCGGCGCAGACGACTACATCGTGAAGCCGTTCGGTGCCCGCGAGCTGCTGGCCCGCATACGAGCATTGTTGCGACGAACTTCGGCGGAGGCACGCAAGGTGGCCCAATTTGGCGCAATCGCGGTGGACTTCGAACGCCGCGTGGTTTCGCGCCGTGGCGAGCCGCTGAAGATGACGCCGGCCGAATATAACCTGCTGACGTATTTCCTGCACAATCCTGATCGGCCGCTGACCCGCGATATGATTCTCAACTCCGTGTGGGGCTACGAATCGTTTCCGAACACCCGCACCGTGGATGCCCACGTGGTTCGGCTGCGACAGAAGCTGGAAGCGGACGCGAATTCACCGCGGCATTTTCTCACCGTGCACGGTGTGGGATACCGTTTTCTGCCGTGACCAATGCGCCAGGCTCGGTTCTGATCGTCGAAGACGCCGAAACGTGCGCGTCCACGCTCGAAATTATCTTCAGCTCCATTCGCGGGCTGCGCGTGCTCACCGCGGCCAGCGCCGAGCAGGCCTGGGATCTCATCGAAAGCCGGGATCAGGACATTCGCGCTATCGTCACCGATCTGCATATGCCCGGCATGGACGGCTTCGACCTGATCGACCGGGTGCGGGCGGATGCAACGCATGCCCGATTGCCTATCGTGGTGATTACCGGCTCAACGGACCCGCATGTTTCGGACCGGTTGCGCCACCGCGGCGTCAGCGCCATATTCCCGAAACCCTATTCACCCGCCGTCGTGCGGGAGAAATTGGAGCAGCTTCTCAGAAATGAAATCCAACTCGACGAACAATAGTTTCGCTCCGTTGCGCTGGGGAATTCTTGCGGCCTGGATGGTGGGGGTGACGCTGGGGACGAGTTTGCCCGCCCATGCTCAGAGCGCGCCCCAGATGCAAGAGGTCCTGACCCGGTTGGACCGGTTGGAGAAGGACAATCAAGCGCTGCTCGAGGAAGTCCGGGCGCTGCGGCAAGAGGTTTCGGTGTTGAAGCCCGTGAACCCGGCAACCACGCCGGCCGGCGCTGAGCAGGCTGACGAGCGCCAGCAAGTGGAGCAGAACCGGATCGAAGAACTGGCGCAGACCAAAGTGGAAGCATCCCAGAAATTTCCGATCCGCATCACCGGCATGGCGCTCTTCAACGCGTCGGTCAACGGGCGCTACAACGGGAACGCCGAGAACCCGTTGGTGGCTTCGTTTCTGCCGGGCGATGAGACCGGCGACGGAACGCTGCGGCAATCGACACTCGGGCTGCTGTACAACGGTGCCCAAACGTTCCTCGGAGGAAAAATCAGCGGTTCACTGTACATGGACTTCTTCGGCGGCAGCACGGCTTCGCTGGATCATCTGCTGCGATTGCGAACCGCCGCAATTAACGTCGACTGGAAGAATACCAGCATTCTGGTGGGACAAGACAAGCCCATTATTTCGCCGCGCGATCCCGATTCATTCGCGCAAGTGGGCTATGCGCCGTTGACGGGCGCTGGAAATTTGTGGCTCTGGCAGCCGCAGGTGCGCCTGGAACAGCGATTCTCTTTGGGCGACAATACGGGAATTCGGGCCCAAGCCGGCGTGTTCGTCACCAGCTCTTTGGATTACCCCACGAATCAGGAGGACATGTATTATGGGTCCCCCACGCTTGGCGCCGCCACCGGGCAACAACAGGAGTATTCGCGGCCTGGGACTGAAGACCGGATCGAGTTGTGGCACCACTGGGGCGACACCCAGCGGTTTGAAATCGCCGGCGGTTATCACTTTAATGAAAATCGAGTTGTGGAAACTGTCTTTCCCTCCGAAGTCTACTCGGTGGACTGGTTCCTGCGTCCCTTATCGAAGCTCGAGTTTTCCGGAATGTTTTTCCACGGGCAGAATGTCGCTACGCTCGGGGCATTGCCGCAGGGATTCATGATTTCTCCGACCGGCACTATCTTTGCCGTGCACAGCACCGGCGGGTGGGCCCAGATCCGAGTACCGATCACGGCGCGGTTGGCGTTTGATGTTTATGGCGGCCAACAAGACGACCGCAACTCCGATCTCGGTTACGGCTATATTGGCAAGAATCAGGGATATTTTAGTAACTTGATGTACCGCGTCGCTCCGAACGTCATTGTGAGCCTGGAGGGCGGCCAGGTGCGGACCACCTATATCGGGTTGGGAAACCGGGTGAACGATCATTATGATTTGGCAGTCGCGTATCTGTTTTAGCAGTGCGCTCCTTTTGGCGATCGCCTCTGGCGCGGTGGCCGGCACGGTCAGCGGCCGCGTCGAGCTGGCTTCGTCCCACGATCCGAACGTGCGCAAGCACACCGATTATTCCGGCGTCGTGGTGTGGCTGGAAACTTCATCGGAAGTTCCTCTGCTGCCGGCGGCCGCGGCGCATGCCCAAATGATCCAGAGGAACAAAACGTTCCTGCCGCACGTGCTCGCGATAACGAAGGGAACGATCGTAGATTTTCCAAATTTCGACCCGATATTCCACAATGCATTCTCGAACTACAATGGACAGGTCTTCGATATCGGGCTGTACGCGCCGGGAGCAACTCGGTCGATCCCATTCCGGCGCGAAGGTGTTGTGCGTGTGTTTTGCAACATTCATCTATCGATGAGCGCCGTGATCGTGGTTCTGCGGTCGCCCTATTTCGCGGTTTCAGGCAAGAACGGCAGCTTCCAAATCAGCGGCGTTCCCGCCGGCTCGTACCGCCTGCATGTTTTTCACGAGCGGTCGACCGAGCAAACTCTCAGCGCGCTGACGCACTCCATCGACGTAACGGATGCGCCCCTGCAGCTCGCCCCCATCCAGGTTTCCGAGAGCGGTTACCTCGAATTGCCGCACAAGAACAAGTTTGGGAACGATTATCCGCCAGTCTCCGATGCGGGCGGGTATCAGGGAACCCGGCCATGAGATTTTCGCGACTTTCCCTGTTATGGAAGATTCTGATTCCGACCTCGTTGGTCATGACCCTCGCGTTCGCGATTACCGGCTGGCTGGTGCAGCGCGACGTCGTCAGCGCCAGTTACGCGAGCGTGCAGGAGGAAGCCAAGGCCAGCTTCCAGGCCTACGAATCGCTGTGGAAGGCCCGCGCGAATTTGCTCGGATCGGTCAGTAAAATCATGAGCGGCATGTCGGACGTGCGGGGCGCGTTCGGTACCGGAGATCAGGCCACCATCCGCGACACCGCAGGCGAGTTATGGTCCCAGATATCGGAGGAAGACGCATTTTTCCTGGTTGCCGATGGCCAGGGACGCGCGGTGGCCAGCTTGGGACAGACCACACCGTTCGCTGCCAACGAAGATCTGCCGGTGGTCCGTGCGGCCCGCCCGCAGTTTCCGCGACAAGCTTCCGGTTTCGTACAAAAAGGTAATGAATTGTTTCAGGTAGTAGTGACGCCTGTTTACGTGCAAGCGCCTGGCGGGCCCGCCCTCTTGAATGCGTTGGTGGCCGGCTACCATGTGGATTCGGGTGTGGCGGAGCGGCTGAAGCATTCTACGGGCGGAAGCGAGTACGTGTTCGTGTCGCAAAACCGCGTGGTTACTTCTACACTTTCGCCGGAAGCAACCGCGGCCATTACGCCGGAATTGCTCAAGAATTCGAGGGAGTTTAAAGATTACCTTGCGGTACCGACGCCGCTGCTGGATATCAACGGCGCACCACTCGGACAGCTCTATATTTTGCGCTCTCTGGCGGCTGCGCGGAATCGGCTGACGGCGCTGCGCCGCGAAGTGATTGCGTTGTGGCTGTTGGCGCTGCTCGCGTCTCTGATCACCACGTACCTTATGGCGCGCAAGATCATGCGTCCTGTTGCGGAACTGGATCGCGCCGCGGCCGAAATCGCCAAGCAGAACTACGATTATCAGATCGACGTCCGCAGCCAGGATGAACTGGGCCGCTTGGCCCGTACCTTCCAGAGCATGTGCGAATCCATTCGGCAGGCGCGCCAGGAGTTGATCCGCCAGGAGCGGATCTCGACCATCGGCCAGTTGTCCACCTCGATCGTTCACGACCTGCGGAATCCGCTCGCGGCGATTTACGCGGGCGCCGAAATGATGATGGACGGCGATCTGCCGGCGGACATGACGCGGCGGCTGGCCCGAAACATTTATCGTGCATCGCGTGGCATTCAGGATATGCTGCAACAGTTGTTGGATGTGGTCCGCGGCAAGTCCACCGGCAGCGAACTGTGCAGCGTGCGGGAGGTCATCGGAGCGGCCTGGAGCACTGTTGCGCCATTAGCGGAAGCCCGCCAGATCGATCTTCATGTCGACGTTCCGGACGGCCTGGAATGTCCCATGGAGCGCGCGCGTATGGAGCGGGTCTTCTCGAACCTGTTCGAAAACGCGATTGAGGCGATCCGCACCGGCGGGGCGATCTCCATTCGCGGAACCATTTCCATCCGAGCCCAGGCTGAGGGGGAAAGCGTGATGGTGCGCGTGGAGGATTCGGGGCCTGGCATCAGCGATGCGCTGCGCGGCCGCCTGTTCCAACCGTTCGCCACCGCGGGTAAGAAGAACGGACTGGGGCTGGGTCTCGCGCTATCACGCCAGACATTGCTCGACCACGGCGGCGATATCTGGGCCGACGATGATGATACCGGCCAGGGCGTCGGCGCGCGGTTTTGTCTGCGCCTTCCGAAGAACCGCGCCGGAGTTATGCACGAACCGGCTGTGTTGAATGGGGCGGGCTGAGCTGGCCTGCTCTCGCAAGGCGGTTGCACTCGCAAGCGATCTCCCAATCCTCGTCGGCTCGTATCACCAGCACTTGAACCGCTGAATCGGCAGCCGCGATATTTTGATCGAGGTGCGGAGCAACGTTCTTGGCCGGGTCCAGCTTCAGCCCCAGAAAACCAAACTGCTCACACACATCCTGGCGCAGCGGAGCACAATTCTCGCCGATGCCGCCAGTGAAAACGATCGCGTCCGCGCCGCCCAGCACGCCAAACATTGCACCGATTTCCCGAGCCAGCCGATGCGCGTAGATCTCGTATGCCAAACGCGCCCGCTGGTTGCCCTTCTGAATGGCGTCTAAAATATCACGCATGTCCCCGGATACGCCCGAAACGCCGAGCAGTCCCGACTGTTTGTTCAGAATCTCATCGAGCTGATCCGCCGTATATCCGAAGCGCCGGAACAAGTGCGTCGCAATTCCAGGGTCGATCGAGCCGGAACGCGTACCCATCATCAGCCCCTCGAGCGGCGTGAAGCCCATGCTGTTATCGATGCTCTTGCCGCCGGCCACCGCCGTAACCGATGCTCCGTTGCCGAGGTGGCAGACGATGAGACGCAGCTCACTGGCCGGCCTGCCCAGTAACTCCGCGTTGCGACGCGTCGCGTATTGCACGCTGATCCCGTGGAATCCATAGCGCCGAATGCCCTGATCCAGCCAAGCATAAGGCCCCGGATAGACGTAGGCGCTGGGTTCCAGCGTGGAGTGGAACGCGGTGTCGAAGACCGCGACTTGGGGCACGTTTCCAATCACGCGGTCGATGGTCGCGATCGCTTCGAGTTGTATGCGGTTGTGCGCCGGAGCAAACTCCGCCTGCGCCGCGATGCCTGCCCGAACTTCGGGCGTGATCTGAACACTCTCGCGATACCTCGCTCCGCCATGCACGATGCGATGCCCAACCACGGCGATTTCCCCGGGCGAATCGATCGCTTTCCGCTCGCCTTCCCAAAGACCGCGCAGTAGCGATTCCAGATTCGCCGACGCTCCCGTTTGGGCTTTCCACGCGGGTTCCAGGCGTTCCTTCGGCAGCTGATCAGGAACATCCTGGAACCAGCATTTGAAGCTGCTGGAGCCCGCGTTGATCACCAGAGTCTTCACCTGGCCGGCCACTTCCAGTTGCGGATTTCCGGCAAATCGTCGCCGAAGCGCGAGACGTACTGTTTGTGTTCGATCAGATGATCGCGCAACACCTGCTTTGGATAGCCGGCGGTGCTGTGCAGGCGCGGCACGCGATCGATGGCATCGCCCGCGAGATGGAACCGATCCAGATCGTTGAGCACGGTCATGTCGAAAGGCGTTGTCGTCGTGCCCTCTTCTTTGTATCCGCGCACGTGCATATTGGCATGGTTGGTGCGCCGATAGGTCAGCCGGTGAATGAGCCACGGATAACCGTGGAAGGCGAAGACGATGGGTTTGTCCTCGGTGAAAATGGCGTCGAAATCGCGATCTGTGAGCCCGTGCGGATGCTCGGTGTGCGGCTGCAGCGTCATTAGATCGACTACATTCACCACGCGAATCTTTAGATCCGGCACCAGCTTGCGCAGTAGATCGACGGCGGCCAGTGTTTCGAGCGTGGGAATATCGCCGCAACAGGCCATCACTACGTCCGGCTCGCCGCCTTGGTCGTTACTGGCCCAATCCCAAATGCCAAGTCCGGCCGTGCAGTGTTTGATAGCCGAGTCCATATCGAGATATTGCAGCGCCGGCTGCTTGCCAGCCACAATCACGTTGACGTAGTTGCGGCTTCTGAGGCAATGATCCGCCACCGAGAGCAGCGTGTTCGCGTCGGGCGGAAGATACACCCGCACCACATCGGCTTTCTTGTTTACGACGTGATCGATGAATCCCGGATCCTGATGGCTGAAGCCGTTGTGATCCTGCCGCCACACGTGCGACGTAAGCAGATAGTTGAGCGACGCCACGGGACGCCGCCAGGGGATGTCGCGCGTCACCTTCAGCCATTTGGCGTGCTGGTTAAACATGGAATCCACGATGTGAATGAAAGCTTCGTAACAGGAAAAGAAGCCATGCCGGCCCGTGAGCAGATACCCTTCCAGCCACCCCTGACACATGTGCTCGCTCAAAACTTCCATCACGCGGCCGTCCGGAGCAACGTGATCGTCCTCCGGAATAATGATCGCGGTCGAAGTCCGGTTCGTAACTTCGAACACCGAACCCAAACGATTGGAGGCCGTTTCATCGGGACCGAAGACGCGGAAGTTGTGCGGTCCCTCATTTAGCGTCAGCACATCGCGCAGCATGTTGCCGAGTACGCGGGTAGCTTCGCCGATTACCATTCCAGGTTTCGGAACTTCCACCGCATAGGAACGAAAATCGGGCAGATGCAGATCGCGCAGCAGCACACCACCATTGGCGTGCGGATTCATTCCCATGCGCCGAGTGCCTTTGGGCGCGAGTTCCGCGAGCTCCCCAACGAATTTGCCCTGTTCATCGAAAAGCTCTTCGGGACGGTAGCTCTTCATCCATTCTTCGAGCAATCGCACGTGTTCGGGTTTGGTCGTAAGCTCCGACAGCGGCACCTGATGCGCGCGGAACGTACCCTCAATCTTGACGCCATCCACAACCTTCGGGCCAGTCCAACCCTTGGGCGAATCCAGCACGATCATCGGCCATTTCCGCCGTTCGGTGAAGCCATGTTCGCGCGCGCTCTTCTGGATGGACTGGATCTCTTCCACGATGGAATCGAGCGTCGCTGCCATGTTCTGGTGCATGGGACCGGGCTCGTGGCCCGAGACAAAGTAGGGATGGTAGCCGTATCCTTCCAGCAGATCGGCGAGTTCAGGGCGCGGAATGCGCGCCAGCACCGTGGGGCCGGCGATCTTGTAGCCGTTCAAATGCAGAATAGGGAGGACTGCGCCGTCGCGAGCCGGGTTGAGAAATTTGTTGGAGTGCCAGCTCGTGGCCAGCGCGCCGGTTTCAGCCTCGCCGTCGCCGATCACGCAACAAGCGATCAAATCCGGATTGTCCAACACCGCTCCGTAGGCGTGCAACAGCGAATAGCCCAGTTCCCCGCCCTCGTTGATGGAGCCTGGCGTTTCGGGCGCGGCGTGGCTCGGAATTCCTCCAGGAAACGAGAATTGCTTGAACAGGTGTTTCATTCCCGCAGCGTCTTGCGTGATGTTGGGGAACAGCTCGCTGTAGGAACCCTCCAGGTACGTGTTGGCCACCATGCCCGGGCCGCCGTGCCCCGGACCGCAGATGTAAATCATATCCAGGTTGTATTTCTTGATGATCCGATTGCAATGCGCGTAGACAAAATTGAGACCGGGCGTGGTACCCCAATGGCCTAACAGCCGGGGCTTGATGTGATTGAGCGTCAGCGGCTCGCGGAGCAAGGGATTGTCGTAAAGATAGATTTGCCCCACGGAAAGATAGTTCGCGGCGCGCCAATACGCGTCGATTTTCCGAAGTTCTTCGGGCGCGAGCGGGCCGGAGGTAACTTCAGTGGATTCGGTCAGGGTATTTGCCTGCATCAAATGCTCCAGAGAAAGGATCATTCCTCTCTCATCGTCTATGATGACGCGTTCGGGAGAAGAAAATCAGTCATTCGATTGAAACGTGCGGGCCAACTGAGCCGCGCGCCTGCGAAACGGCGTGCCTTACTTCGCCGGCTTGGGCGGGACGTAACCTTCGAGCGAATATTTGTGATCGCGAAAATACTTGCCCGCGTCATTCAGGTTCCAGGAATCCGGCGGGTGGCAAAACGAGCATTCCTTCTTCGTCCTGCGCGCATACTCGGGCTTGGCTACGCCAGTGGCCGCGCTGAAAAAGAAGGCGCCGGAAAAGAGACCAGCGATTACAAGGATTTCGATCAACCTGCGCATGTTCAGGGAACGCTCGACGTCACCCATTTTATCATTCACGCGCTTGACGAACCATCTCCACGAATACTGCCCGGGCGTCTTCGGTGTTCTTCACCTCTCGCAGAAAAGCCACGCGTTGGCCGTGAATTCGGTCGCCCGATTTCAGACGAAGATGGAAACCCAACCGGTCAACCGCGGTGATCGCCGCTTCATCTGCAGCTTCGCCCGCGAAACGTTGCGCGATGAGACGGAGCGCATCGGCATGATCCTGATTCATGTGCCGGATGATACCTGGCGCGGCTGCGGCCAGCGGATCGGGCGCGGCGTCTGCATAGTCCTGCGCCGGGATCCATCCCATCACGCCGAAGCCCCCGATGAAGTAAGCCGCCGAGACCTGCAGCCGAAAATAGGCGAAGTCGGTATAATCCTGCCAGAACTTCGCGTTTTCGTGCGTTGAGAGATAAAGCTCGCGAACTTCCGCCGCGGGCGCTTCCGTAACCTCGCCGAGTAACGTCAAACGCGCGGCCCCCAGAGGGTCGCCCGAGACATCCGGTTGGACAACCAGCAAACTGGCATGCGGGTTCTGCCGCACGTTCTGAGTATGCATCGCCATGCTGCTGATGAAGAATGTCGGGCGGCCGAGATGGTCCGCGGCATAGGGCATCATGGAGCCGAACGGAAATCCTGGAAACTTGTGTGAATGCGTGGAGAGGCTGCCAATCCGCCCGACCGATGCGAGCGTCCGCGCGCGTTCCGCGAGCGACGGTTCTGGAACGCTCGGAGTGGTGGGTCCGGGGCCGGCGTGTTGTCGGGTAGTCACGGTTCTATGGTAGAACTCTTGATCGAGGGTCAAGCAACGTGAGCTTTGTAAATTCGAACGGCGTGCGGTTGTATGTCGAAGAGACGGGTGCCGGAGATTCCATCATCTTCGTTCACGAGTTGAACTCGGACTACCGTGGATGGGAGGCGCAAGTGCGATGGTTCTCGCGCCGCTACCGCTGCATCACCTACAACGCGCGCGGCTACCCGCCTTCGGACGTGCCGGGCGATGAAAGCCAGTACGGTTTGCCATTCGTTGTCGACGACATCGCCGCGATTGTGCAAGCCCTCGGCCTCGGAAAAGCCCATGTGGTCGGATCGAGCATGGGCGCCTACGCCGCGCTGCATTTTGGTTTGATGTATCCGCAGATGACGCGATCGCTGGTGGTGGCGGGCGTTGGTTCAGGATCACCGGCGCCGGATCACGCGGCCTGGGTCACGGAATCGGAGGCGAGCGCTCGAATGTATCTGGAACAGGGATCGGCCGCGGTCGCCGAAGTGGTCGCTCGCAGCCCCACGCGCACGCAGCTCCAAAGCAAAGACCCGCGTGGATTCGAGGAATTCTTGTCCCATCTGCGCGAGCATTCCCCGGAGGGCAAGGCGCGGACCCTGCTCGGATATCAGGCCCGTCGGCCATCGCTGCAGGATTTTGCGAACCAGTTTTCGAATTTGCGGCTCCCGGTATTGTTGATCTCGGGTGATGAAGACGCGCCCTGTCTCGAGACCACTCTCTGGTTGAAGAAAACACTTCCCTACGCCGGCCTTTGGATTGTGCCGAACAGCGGCCACGCGGTGAATTTGGAAGAGCCGGCTGCGTTTAACCGCATGGTCGGCGACTTCCTGTGCAGTGTTTTGTGAAAGCAGCCGATGAGTAGGTAAATGACCGTCAGTCTCTCGGCCCCAACCTCGGGCTCCACTTGAACCGATTGCGTCCGCCCGGTCAGGGCGCAGACCCCGAACCAGACACCCGCTTCCCCGCAGGATAGTGTGAGCCTCAGCGCCACCGCCCAGGCGGCGTCGGGAAAAGCTTCAGCTACTAACCCAGGAAACCCGCCTGCCGCCGAAATGCATAGCGCTCGATCCATAGATTTTTATGCATAATTAATAGCGTGAATACGCGGCGGCTTTTGAGCGGGATTTTGTGGGCAGCGGCTGCTTACGGTGCGCAGGTTACCCGGCCGAGTATTGTCCACAAGGTCGAGCCGGTGTATTCCGAAGAGGCTCGCCTGGCAAAGTTCGAGGGAACGGTCTTATTGAAGGTCGTGATCGGGACTGATGGCACAGCGCACGACATCCAAATCGTCCGTCCGCTCGCGTTGGGGTTGGATGAGGCGGCGATAACCGCTGTCAGTCAATGGCATTTCAAACCTGGGGAAAAGGAAGGCCAACCAGTAAACGTTGTTTCACAGATCGAAGTGAATTTCCGTCTGCTGGAAAAACTAGCATGGCATCTGAGCCGCGTGGAATTCCATCTCCCTCCAGGTGTGCCGCGGCCGCTCATCAAAAAGGTGGAGGGGCCCCACGTTGCCGACAATGCGCCCAACGACACCGCGAAGCTGACGTTCGATATCGATGAATCCGGCACTCCCAACAACATTCAGATCGAAAATGGATCGGCTGACGATTGGGCGCGCGACGTGACCGCCGCGCTACGCAAATGGAAGTTCACCCCCGCCTCCAAAGACGGCGTCGCGATTTCCGTCCCGTGCACGATGGATTTTGTTCGAGGCAACTGAACTACGCCGTCACGACAACCGGCGCCGGCAAAGTGAGAAATGCCCGCATCGCGTGCCAGAATAACTGCCGGTTGAGCCCCGACACAACCGAATGCGCGAGCCCCGGCAGAATCACGAACTGCCGATCCCCACTGGGAAGTTGCTTGTAGAAATCCACCAGGTCCGCAACCGTCGCGATCCCGTCGTACTCGCCGCGAATCAGCAGCACCGGCGCCAGCACCTTGGCCGGATCGACAACCGGCAGATGCGCGGTCATGTCGAGATAGGTGCCGGTGGGGACCTGATCGCCAAACTTCAACTCCTGATCGGCGACGAACTCGGCCAGCGCGGGATCGGAAGTGCCAGCCTTGTCACGAGTGAAAATGCTGCGGATCATCGCGCGATCCCGCAGGCGGAGATTGTGCGTTCGGTAGTAGTCGAGTTGCTTCGCGCGTTCGGTCAGAGTCGGCGAACCTTCGCCTTTATAGGTGAACGCGGAAAGCACCAGCCGATCGATCCGGTCCGGCCGCGCCATGGCGTAGGCGCCCGCTCTCAGGCCGCCCGACGATTCACCGAACATGTGGATCTTGGGCCTGCCGGTCTCATGCGCGATCAACTCAACCCCGGCCTTCAGATCCTCGACACCGCTCGCGATATCGGAATTACGATCGGTGCGGCTGGATCGGCCATAGTTCTCGTGATCCATCGTCCACACGTCGAAGCCGTATTGCGCGAACGTATTCATCACCGAGTATTCACCCAAGCCGGGAACCGTTAGATCGAAACTCGGCCTTGACGAAACCGACGAGCCGTGCACCAGGAACAGAACCGGCAGCGGCGCTTCTCCGGCCTTGGGCGCGCCAATCCGCTTGCGAAACAGGTAGAGCGACACGTCGCCCTTCTTGGCCCAGTATTCCCCGCTCCAGATCGCCGCGGACGACTCCGCACGCGCGAATGTTGCAAGCAGACCGGAGGCTAGACCGATCCCGGCAACGATTGTGCGGCGCGAAGGAGACTCATTTTCGACAGCCATATGGTCAACGAGATTATCACCCGGGACTTGCCCGATACAAGCCCCCTGAACGCGGTCGCCTTAAAAAATGTACTTCAGCGCGAACTGGATCACGCGCGGATTCACGCTGGTGGACGTGATCTGCCCGAACGATCCCGATGCCCGGTCGGGAAGGCTGAAGATCGCCCCCTGCCCCGCGTTCGGATTGGTGAATTGCGGATGGTTGAAGATGTTGAAGAATTCGGCACGGAACTGGATGTTCTGCCGTTCCGTGATGTGCGTATTCTTCAACAGCGACATGTCCCAGTTGAACTGGCCGGGCCCGAGAATGATGCCGGATCCCGAGTCGCCGTAGCCGGTGCCGTCGCCAATCACTGGCGCGGATGTAAACGCCAATGGATTGAAGTAACCCGGGCCGCCGCTATTGCCTCCCAGCCGCTGTTCGACGCCGCCAGGCGTTGGAATGTCTGCGTAGGTCATGCCCGGAGCCATTTGAGCTCTTGCGAATCCGGCCTGATTGGCGCTGCCCGCAGTGCCGTAGATGGTGCCGGCACTGGAATCCGCGATGGTGATCGGTGTGCCGTCCTGGACCAAAGTCACGCCGGAAATGTTCCAGCCCTCGGTTACTTTGCCCAAGATACCGCTGTGCGTGCCGAACGGAAGATCGTAGCTGTAATTCACCACAAAGCGCTGCGGGCGGCTGAACACCGCCGGTCCCCATTGCTGCGAAAGATTGCTCGCGTTATTGCTGTTCGCGACGCTATCGTAGAGATCCGTCAGGTCCTTGCTCCAAGTGTAGGCGCCCTGCATCGTGAATCCGTGCGAGAACTGTTTGCGTACGGTAACCTGCAAGCTGTTGTAGTTGGAAGTGCCGTCGAATCCGGTGCCGCGCACGCCCACCGCCTGGTAGCCCAGATAGGGCACGCGGAAGTCGATGTTCTCGACAGTGTTGGTGGTGATGCCGTTGATCGGATTGCTGGGGCTCGCGAGCAATGGCGTGTTGTTGTTGTGATATTCGTCGAGCAAATTGATGCCGCTCGATCCCACGTAGCCCACCTCCAGGACCCAATTGCGCAAGAACTCATATTGGATGCCGAGATTATATTGCCGGACTAACGGGGTGTGCAGAACTTCATCCAGGAACGGGACGTTCAGGTTGGAGGTCTGGCCGGTGGCGAAGTTCGCCCAACGCGACGAGAACGTCCCAAGCACGGGAGTGGATGGGAATGGATTCGCCAGCGTCTGTGTATTGGGAACGCCGAAGTCCACCGTCGCCGAGTAAGGGTTGCCTTGCTCGACAGCGTAAATGATTCGATCGGCGCCGACGCGATCATAAAAGATGCCGGCTCCGCCGCGGACCACCAGCTTGTTCGAAGCTTGGTACGCAAATCCAATGCGCGGCCCAAAGTTGCTCAATGGCGCGTGCTTTCGTTCGGGTGTGTTGCTATCGTTGACCAGCACGCCGGCGGGCGGTTGCCCGTAGAACGAGGCGAAGTTATTCGGCACCACCCATTGGCTGACACCCGGTCCGGAAGACGTTGGCCCGGTGGGAGGTACCGGCACTGCCTGGATGCGGCTGACCCAGGTCTGTGTGAGGTTGCCGTACTTGTCGCTCAGCGCCCCGTCGAATTCCCAGCGGACCCCGAGGTTCAACGTTAGGCGGGAACTCATCTTCCAATCGTCCTGAACGTAAGCGTTCATGCTGGGCGAAGCGAATCCGTGGACGATGCCTTCCGGAGCGCTGCGGGAGCAGTACAGGCACGACAACAGATTGCCCGCTCCGCCTACCAGCAAATCGTTGAACGTGCCCGTGAGCAACAGCCCGCGCACGCCGGACCACAGGATCGGCCAGCGGGTGTCCTGAAATTCATAGCCGGCGCGGATGGTGTGTTTGCCATGCGACCACGAGATTTGGTCCGACGCTTCCAATTGGTTGGTCACGCTGAAGGTCGGTCCGAAAACGCCGAGCATCGTATAACCGCCGGCGATCGAAATGATCCCTGGGGGTTTTTCCACGCCAGGAGTCATCGGCGTGATGCCAAGCACGGAGTTGTCGCTCCCCGGAGGCGCTGCTGCATTACCGGTGCTCAAGTTGCGTTGAAACGAGATGCGCGCCTCGTTGACGATCGTGTTCGTCACCAGCGTGGTCAGCTTTAGAACCGCGTCTGTATTTGAGAAGCCCAGCAAACTCGGAGCGCCCGGCAATTCGCCGCCTAGCGTCAGATCCTGGGGATTATTGGTGAAGAAATACCGTCCGGCGAGCGTGTTCTTGGGGCTGATCAGATAATCGAAGTTGGCCACCTCTTGGTCTTCGTTGTAAATGGCAGGATCGCTGAAGCTGGCTGACGCATAGCCCGTACTTCCTGAACCCGGGAAATAGTAGCCGCCGCCGGGAAGCTTGAGGTTGAGGATGTTGAGCATCACCGGGCTGATGTTCGATCCATCGCAAGCCACATTGGGACCTCCGAATGTCCCATAGTTGGGGTTGCCGGGGTGATTCGCCGGGCAATTCAGGGCGCCCAGCGCTGCCGCGAATCCAGGTGCGGTACGGTCGCCTGCCGGAACCGGAGGCAAGAACGCACTCGTGAATCCCGAGGACGAAACGCCGTTCTTCTGACGAGTCCCCTCGTAGCTGAAGAAGAAGAACAGCTTGTTCTTGATGATCGGGCCTCCCAACACGCCGCCGAATTGGTTTTGGTTCAGGACCTGCTTCGGAATGTTCGTCGGGCAGGTTCCGGCGCTAAACCCCTGGCAGTAATCGCGATTGTAGAAGAAATCGTTGGCGTTGAGAATCGTGTCGCGCAAGAACTCGAACGCGGTTCCGTGAAATTGATTTGTGCCGGACTTGGTCACCACATTCACGTTCGCGCCAGGATTGCGCCCGTAGCTGGCATCGTAAGTGGATGTCTGCACTTTGAATTCCTGAATTGCATCGGGACTGGGGACTCCGATTCCGGTATAGAGGCTGGAATCGTTGGCGCTGCCGGCGTTCGCGAAATTGTTGATGTTCACGCCGTCCATCTGAAAGCTGTTCTGGCCGGGATCGTTGCCGTTCACACTCATGTCCTGCGTGCCCTTGCCGAAGGCCGTCGCGTTGTTGGCGCCCGTATTGGTCCCGGCCGATAGCGCGAGAATCTGGGTGTAGTTGCGGCTGCTCAGCGGAAGCGAGGTCACGGTGTTGGAACCCACTGTTGTGCCGAGCGTGGAAGTCGAGGTCTGCAGCAGCTCGGTGGTCGCTTCCACAGTAACCTGCTCGGACTGCGCGCCCACTTCCAGTGTGCGATCAAGGACGGGAGTCTCGGTAACGTTCACGGTAACGGAAGTGACCTCGGACGTCTTAAATCCCGTGGCACTGAATCGAACGCTGTAATTGCCGGGAGGCAGCAGCGAGAATTTGTAGACGCCGTCGCCTCCAGTTGTGGCGGTGCGGGTCTGGTTGGTCTCCAGGCTGGTCAAAATCACGTTGACGCCAGGCACGACCGCGCCGGTGGGATCGATAACAGTTCCTGTGAGAGCTCCTGTTCCTGCGGACTGGCCTGGCAACGAGGCCGTAATTACGAAGAAAATGGCTAAGCCGAGCCACAATGACGACAGCTTCTTGGATGTCATGGAATCCCCTTTTCAAGCGCGGTTTAGCAGATTCTTAGCGTGTGCAAATCTATTCCCCCGCGCTGTTCATTGGATTGTATGATATGATTCTGCCGTCGAAGCTCAAAGATTGGTCAAATTCCCCGGCTCGATGTCCAAGATTGGTCAAATTTCTTGAGGAGGATCTCGCGATGCTCGGCGGCGACGAACCGATTGTCCTAGGTCCCTTTCGCGTGAACCTGGCCACATCGCGCGTCCTTCGCGACGGCGTGGAGTTGGAACTGCGCCCTCAGGTCTTTCGCGCTCTCAGGGTTCTCATTCAAAATCCCGGGCGCCTGGTGGACTACGAACAGATGATCCGCGAGGCCTGGGATGGAGTCCAAGTGTCGAAACACACCGTGGCGGTTACCGTCGGCGAAATCAAGCACGTCCTGGGTGAGTACGGCTCCTGGATTAGCTGCCAACCGAAGTTCGGATACCGCCTCGAAATTCCGCAATCGGAAGTCCTCATCCGGCGTGGCTGGCATTTCTGGAATCAATATAACCGGCTCGGCTACGAAAACGCTCTGCGCTGTTTCGAGCAAGCGGCCGCGCACGACAGCGCCGACTTCCGGGCGCTCGCAGGCATTTCCAGCACCTATCTCATGCTGGCAAGCTTTGTGATGCGCGCGCCGAGAGACCTGCATGCTTTGTTCGAAGAGGCTCACGAACACGTGGTTGCGGTTTGTGGGCACACCTGGGAAGTGCGGCTGGATCGTGCGTATGCGCGTTTTGTGTTCGAACACGATTTTGCGGGAGCCGAGGCCGAGTTGTTGTCGCTGAAGCGCGAGCGTCCCAACTCCGCCCACGTCTATATTCGCCTCGCCATGGTCTACCTGGCCAGTGGACGCTTGGAGGAGGCCCGTGCATTAATGCCGCCCGCGCTGGCAGCCGATGCGCTGTTCGCGCCGCTGACTTTCATCAGCATCCTGCTCCGCCTCTATTGCAGGGAATTTGACGCAGCCGTGGAATGGGCTACCAATAACGTCGATCTGCACCCGAGCTCCCACATCGGGCGAGCACACTTGGCCGAAGCCCTGGAATACGCGGGACGTTTTGAGGAGGCGCAAGTTCAGTATGAACAAGCCTGCGCCATTACCGACGTACCGATCGTGCGCGCCAATCAAGCCAGATTCTTAGCCAGGATCGGCCGTACCGCGGAAGCGTCGGCGATGCTCGAAGAATTGCAGCGAGCGAGACAAAATGAGTATCTGGACGCATATCATGTTGCGTTGATCCTGGACGCTCTTGGACGCCGCGACGAAGCGTTCGCTGAACTGGAGCGGGCGTACCAGGAGAAGTCCTACGCCATGCTCTTCATGAACGTGGATGCAAAAGCCGACGGCTTGCGGTCCGACTCGCGGTTTGCTCTCCTCGAAGGGAAAACACTCGCAGCTCTCGCGGGCTGACCACCAGACGGTCAGTTCGTGATAGTGAGTGTCGCAGGCGCGCTGACGGTTTCGCCCACCGTTACCACCACCGCCTGCGGCCCAGCCGGCAGCCCAGCGGGAACTTGCACGTTAATCTGTGTCACTCCCACCAGCGCCCAGGGAATTCCGATGAAATCGATAGTGGCTGGAAGCCCGCCAATCGTGACGGTCGTCTTTTCTACTGGCATCGGAAGGTCCGCGATCGGCGTGGACCACGGGGGCGCAGCGCCCGTCGCGATGGCCGGAGTAACGGCACCCGCGCCCGTGATGTAGAACGCGATCTCCTGCCCCGCCGCCGCGCTCGACGTCGGAACTAACGCGCCGGCCGAAGTCGTGAAAATCCCCGGCGCGGCTGCAGCCACCTGGAACGTTTGCGTCGTCACGTGTCCGTTGTTGTTGACGCTTACGATCGCCGAGTTGCCGGCCGTAATCTCGTAGGGGATCTGCACATTCAACTGGCCCGAAGAGACGTAGTAAAGTGGCGCAGCGACACCATTCACCAGAACCGCGACACCCTGGGTGGAAAGCGGCAACGGTACGCTCGCCGCGCTTTGAGTCGCGGGCGAAAGCTGGGCTCCGAACACGCTCAGAATCGCGCCCGGTGCGAAGCCTTGCTGGAAGCTGGCTCCATTGGTGACCGCGCTGATCGCGGGCGTGGCGGCTGAACCCGTTCCGGATCCGGTCACGCTCACCGTCAACGAGGCGCTGCTCGTGCCGTTGTACGTCGCCGTAATCGTTCCACTCCCCAATGGCAATTGCAAGCCGTTCACCGCGAGCGTGGCCGTCGCCGTTCCCGCCGATCCTGTCAGGGCCGCCGATCCCAACGATATGTCTCCGATCGAAAACGAGATCGAACCGGCCGGCGTCGTCGCATTTGTCGACGTTACCGTCGCGGTCAGATACACAACGTCGTTCGACGCGACCGTGCTCAGATTCGCGAGCAGCGTTACCTTAGCATCAGGGTTTGTGGGCGGGGGCGTAGTCGTGCTCCCGCCGTTCCATCCCATCACTAGCTTGTAGGCATCCACCGACCCGAGCCCCGTAGCCTCATCGAACCCGGCGCCGGCGTAATATCCCACTGGACTCGCGCCGCAGTTCCGATCCCTTCGCCCGCACGACACCGTGACGATGTTATTTCCGGTGGTGACATCGTGAAAGATACTCGGATTCGATTGCGCCAGCGAATAAAGTTTCGGGTTGATATTGCCAACGCCGCCCGAAGCGAGATGTTGATTGAGCAACACGGTTATCCCGGCAAACGAAGGCGTCGGTACGGAGGTCCCCCCAAAAGCCTGCAGGCTTCCGCTGGAGTAGACCACATAGGGATCGTGATCGTCGGACGCGTTCAGCGCTACGTCAGGCACGTCGCGTGCGCTGTCCGCCGGCACACCTGGACCGGTTTGCCACGAAGGTTTCGAAAACAGAATACTCGCGCCGCCGCCGCTGGCCGCAGGTTCCTGATCCTCCACGCTATCGTTCCACGTTGTCTCGGGAATGTAGGAGAGCGCCGATCCGCCGTTGGCGCCGTTGGTCAGGCTCCAATATGTTCCGCTACCCTCCACGAATTCCGTGCCGCCGACACTGGTCACTTCTGGCACGCTACCCGGAAGATCGACGGCCAAACCCGGATTTTGCGTATCGTCGCAATCCGCCCCGCCATTGTCGCCCGATGCAGCGAACCACGTGATGCCCTGTGCGTTGGCCTGCTTCGCCCAGTCGCTGAACTCGTTGTATTCGGACGCGGGCGTCTCCAGCTCGCAGGAGCCGTAGCTGACGCTGAGCACCGGCGCCAGGTTCTGATCGATCGCGTACTGCACGGAGCTCATCACGTCGGTGGAATATACAAAAATGATGGTTGCGTTCCGCGCCACTGCACCGGACCATTCCAAATCCAGGTCGGACTCCGCAAGGTCTCCCGATTTTGGATTGTCCCCCGGGTTAGGAGACCCCGGCACCAATACCGGCTGCGGATCGTTGGCCGGCAGATTGAACATGCTGCGAAATTGCTCGATGTCGGAAAGGTCGACCTCGATTTGCCCGGCGATCGCGATCTTCTGCCCGCTGCCATCGATTCCCGCCGCGTACAACGGCGCGACGTCGTAGATGGTGGCGAAATCGTCGGGCGCGAGACAGTTCGCATCGCAGTATGCCGAGTTGTAATCAGGCTTCGCCGAATTCGGTTTCTTCGCCGAAGTTGGTTTCCTCGATGCCGGGCGCAGCCGCGGCTTCATCCGAAAGTCGTTCAGTCCGCGAATGCTTTTCACCACCGAACCGAACGCCGCTGGCACGGAAGGCTCGGTCGCGTTCGCGTAGTGCGTCTCACCATCCACTAAGTAACTGTGAATTTCGGTCTGAAATGCCGTCTCTACCTGCGCCGCCGTTCCGCTGGCCGCGATCCAACTCCGCCCGCGCGCCACCGAAACAACATGTAACCCCTGCTGTTCAAGCCATTGACTGATTTTCCCGATATCCGCATCGCTCGCGCCAAAGCGCTGGCCGAATTCTTCCGGCGTAAGCCAATGGTGATAATTGGGTGCGCCCGGAGTCTGTTGTTCCGTTAGGAATTTCTCGAGATCCGCCTGCTGGCTCGCCGATGGCGCAAGCGTCACCGTAATGTAAGACAGCGCGAGCGAGGGCGAAACGCGCCCCTGGTCATTCCCAGCCAAGGCTGCGGCCACGGCCTTCGGATGAAGATGGCCGGTGAGGACCGTGCGCACACGATTATCCACGTTCTGGGTAATGCGGCTGGTTTGCGCCATCGCACTGGCGGCACACCATATCGTCGCCAGGACAATGAGGATGAACGGATTTAAACACTTCTGGCGCATGAATTCCTCTCTTGGCTAGGAAAAGGACGCGGTTAGACCTACCGTTTACGCGCAGCGGCGAACTACATCCAATGCGACGCCTCCGCGTCCGCCCAGGTTTCGTGACATTCGCTTACAGGAGTGACCCGTTCCCCTCGGCGGCCATATCTCTGAGAGCCATGCGATCGATTTTGTTCGTGCCTGTTCGCGGCAGCGCGTCGATGAATGTGACCTCGACCGGTCGCTTGTATTTGACGAGGTTTTCCTTGCAGTAGTCAAAGAACTTTCCCTCGTCGAGATCGGCTCCTTCCTTCAATGCCACGAATGCGACCACGACCTCGCCCAGACGATCGTCCCGCTTACCTACCGTCGCCGCTTCGCGAATCGCCGGATGATTGAACAGCACCTCGTCGATTTCGCGTGGATAGACGTTATAGCCGCCAACGATAATCATCTGCTTCTTGCGGTCAACAAGAAACAAGAAACCGTCCTCGTCGACGTAACCGATGTCACCGGTATACATGTAGCCGTCGCGGAGCGCATACTCCGTCTCCTCAGGCTTATTGTGATACCCGATCATCATTTGCGGACCACGCACTCGCACCTCGCCGGCTTCTCCTGCCGGCAGAACCTCAGTCCCGGTTGCAAGATCGACCACCTCCACCTCGGTCTCGGGCACCGGATTGCCCACCGACAAAAGCTTGCGTTCGCCGTCATAGCGATTGAGGCAAAATGGAGCGCCTTCGGACATGCCCCAGCCTTCCAGCAGCGGGCAGCCCGTGCGTTTCAGCCATTCACGATGCAGGTCCTCGGGACACGGCGCGCCACCCGAGGGACAGTATTTCAACGCCGAAAGATCCACCTGATCGAACAACGGACTCCTCAGCAGTCCCATATAAATCGGCGCAGGTCCGCCGGCGAAAATGCTGACACGATGCTCGGCCAGCGCTTTCACCACCGCATCGGGATCGTACTTCGGCATCATCACCAGGGTTCCGGCGGTGAAGATCGGCACCCAGGTGGCATAGGCCAAACCCCAGATATGAAACATCGGCGCAACATTCAGAAACACGCCTTCGCCGAAGGCGATCGGCCAGACGCTGAGATGCTGAATCAAGCTCCACATCAGGCCGCGATGCGTATGGTCGACGCCTTTTGGAACGCCGGTCGAGCCTCCGGTGAAAATCGATAACGCCAGATCGCCAGCCTGTGGCATCTTCGCCGGCCGCGCGTCGAAGCGGGCGTCGCCAGTCCATTGCGATAACAACTCGCCACCCTCGCCCACCGTCACGACATGCGTCACCCCGATCTTTTCGGCGACCGCATTCGCTTTTTCCCGAGTGCCGTGATCGCAAACAATGGCTCTTGCGACGAAGCCGTCCAGCACCTTGCAAACTTCCGCGACGGTGTAGAAGGGGTTAACCGGCGCCACCTGCGCGCCAACACTCATCACCGCCATCAGCGCGACGTCCATCTCGATTGAGTTGGGCATCATGATCACGATTGGCCCGGGTCCTAATCCCAGCGAGTGGAGCAGCGCCGCAAGACCATTGGCCGCGCGGCCGAATTCCCGATACGTGATCGACCGGTCTTGATAAATCACCGCCACGCGCTCTGGCCGGCCCTCCACGGCACGCCACAGCATGTGGATCAGGCTTTCGTGAAACGGGAGATCGCGGTCCACCAAAACCTTCGGGCCTATTCTTGACGGTGGCCGTTGCGCACGAGGATGCTCAGTCATGTTTTATGGGACAGGCCTATTTTCGCAGAGCGGGCCGATCTTCGCAAAGCCGAACGCAGCAGTCTAGGTCGCGAACTGATTCTCTGATGCTATCCGCCGACCAAAACCACTCCAGCCAACACCGCTAGCGCGCCCGCCGCTCTGCGCGAGCCGATCCGTTCATGCAAAACAAACTTGGCGAGTAATGTTTCCAGCACAAAACTCGACGCCGACACCGGCACCGCGAAACTCACCGGCTCGGTTTGCACCAAGGCCATGAACGCGAAGAACGATACAGCGTTGCAGGCCACGCTCAGAATGAGTAACCGGCGCTGTACGATCATGTGCAGCACTCGCGCCAACCCGCGCGCGCTCACCGTTTGTTCACCGGCGCGCTTCATCTCGTAGCTCTGCAGCAAGTCGCTCAGCACGGTCGCGCAGACCATCACCGCCACCAGCACCCACTTCATTGCGCGTGCTCTTTCGGCGGCGTAGTATCGGGCGCAGTGGATCCGACCAACGCCGCGCCGGCAAAGATGAACACCGTTCCCAGCCATCGCCGGCCCGTGACCGTTTCATGCAGCAGCACCTTGCCGAGAAACGCCATGATCACATATCCAATGGCTGTCACCGGAAGCACGAAACTCAGGTCCGCCAGGCTAAGTAGCGCGATTCGAGTGAGCAGCGCCAGAATCAACGCCGCCACTCCCATCGCCACGAACGGATTCAGCATGGCCCGCAGATAGAGCGCCGGATTCATCGACACCCGCTCCGGCACCTGCTTCATGCCCCACGCCATCGCCGAATTTCCCACGGCCCTCAGTGCCAGGAAAAGCAGCACAACGAAGTAAGTTTTGAGAACGGCTCCAGGCCGCGCAATTGGATTCGTCATCCGCCCGCGCGCCGCAATAGTTTCTCGGCTTCCTCGCGTGGAGGATCGTCCGGAGTGAGGCTGGCGTGCAGATAAAGCCGCAGCAGCCCGCGCGCTTTTTCGAGATTGCGCTGGTTTTCGATATCCACTCGCGCTTCCGCAAACGCGACTCGGGGCACGCTGGGCGCCATCTTTCGGGCCCGCTCAAACAGCGCATCGCTCTCGGTCAACCGTCCACGCTTGGCGACGAATCGCGCCAGGTCCACAACGCGGCCTGCTTCCGTTGGCGCCAGCTCCATCGCGCGGCGCAGGTGCGTCTCAGCCGCCGCATAATCTCTCCGCCGCTCCGCCAGTTGCGCTTCTTCGAAATTGTATTCGGGTGGCCGCTCGTTGGCGATGCTCCTGGCGAGCGCCTCGGCCTTTTCTATTCCACCGCCCAGGAACCCGGGAGCGTTGAGATAGAAATCGAACAGATCGTTCTTGGCTTCGCGATTACGCGGGTCCAACGCCACCGCCCGTTCGAAACATTGGCGAACTTTGGATGCGTGAACGCCGGCCGTCAACCAGTTGCTCGTTTCCGCGCGACGCCCCCAAGCGCGGCCCAGCCATAATTCGTACTCGGAGCTATTCGGCGAAATCGCCAGCGCCTTTTCGAAGAAATCCGTCGCGCGTTTGTAGTCGCCCATCATGAAGTAATTCTTGCCGCTGAGAAGGAAGCCGGCTGCATCGGGCGCTGGATCTTGCGCCAAAACATGCAGCGAATCCTCATATGCAGTGCTCTCGTAAAGCGAGCTGGCGCGGCGCACCACGTCGGGAGAAGCCGAGGCGGCGGCAACTAGCAACACAAGTCCAGTGAGTACACGCATGAACCCAAAAAATGGGGGACCCTCCTAGTGTATCGCGCCTGCGTTACCCTTCTATAAATGCGATGCTGGACGGCCACCCTTCTCTTTTGTGCGATCTCTGCGATGGCCGCGTTCGGCCAGGCACACGAAGAAGGCATTCCCGTTACCGATCCGCTGATCATCGCCAAATGCACAAGCTGCCATGCCCGCGACGAACACGGCAACATGCAGCGCATTTCCTGGGAGCGCACCACGCCCGAGGGCTGGCAGGAAGTTCTCAAGCGCATGATCCTCGCGAACGGAGTTGCAGTTACTCCGCCCGAGGCTCGGTCGATCGTTGCGTATCTCAGCGCAACCCACGGCCTGGCGCCCGAAGAAGCCAAGCCCGTGCTCTACGACGCTGAACGGCGGATTCACCAGGAAACCAACATTCCGGCCGAAAATCTTCGCAACGCCTGCACCACGTGCCATTCCTTCGCGCATGCGCTCTCCTGGCGGCGATCGGCCGAGGATTGGAAACAATTCGTCGAGACACACGCAGCGCGCTACAACATTACCGGTAGCGAAGAAGCCATCACCTTTCTCGCAAAGTCCGCTCCACTTCACACTCCCGAGTGGGATGCTTGGAGCGCCCGCAAGGCTGATACGCGCGATCTCACAGGCCGATGGCTGCTGACAGCGTCGATCCCGGGCCGCGGAAAATACTTCGGACAAATACAAATCGACCGAGCGACTGACGGATTCAACACCAGCGTGCTTCTGACATCGGTCAACGATGGCTTCGGCATTCTGCGCGCCGGCCGCGGCGTCGTGTATGGCAATTCTGCTTGGCGCGGACGTTCCAAGGGCGGCGAGCCCGCCGGTTCGGCTCCCGGCGATCTCAACAGCGAAGCGCGCGAAGTTCTATGGATCGCGCCCGATCACTCCGAGGCCCAAGGCCGCTGGTTTTGGGGACAGTATCAGGAGTTCGGCTTCGATGTGAAGTTGCGTCGCGTGTCGACCGATCCAACGCTGCTCTTGCTCGATCGATCGTCTCTGAAAACGGGTTCCGAAGCCAACCGCGTTCGTCTGATCGGCGACAAGTTCCCCGCTCACGTCACTCCGGCTGATCTCGACTTTGGACCCGGCATAACAGTCGGGCGCATCGTTTCGAACACCAAGACCGAGGTCGTCGCGGAAGTGGACGTAGCCTCCGATGCGTCGCTCGGCAAACGCGACGTGTCGATCTTTGGCTCTGTTGCGAAAGGCTCGCTCGCGATCTACGACCGCGTCGACTACATCAAAGTGACGCCCGAATCGGCCCTGGCATCGTTCGCCGACCAGACTCATGCGCTGGGCTATCAGCAATTCGAAGCCGTCGGATATCAACGAGGCCCGGATGGCAAGCTGCACACCGCTGACGATCTCGATCTCGGCCCGCTGCCCCACGACGACGTGACTTGGTCGATGGAGGTGTTTTACGAGGCCGAAAACCACAGCACGGATTTCGTCGGGAAGGTGAGTCCCACGGGTTTCTTTACGCCCGCGGCGCACAGTCCGGGGACCAACTACGATGTCTGGGTGATCGCAACAACCAGGAATGACAAAAAGCCCCTCGTCGGAAAATCGTACGTCGTAGTCACGGTGCCGTCGTATACTTTCCTCGGGCATCGATATGTACGCGACCTCGATCGCTGGATCGATGACGGCAAAGCCGATGGACCCGCGCAATGAAAACTTCATTCCTCTTTTTGCTTCTCTTGTTCGCGGGTCATGCCGCCGCGCACCACGGACTCGCGGCCTTCGACACAACCGCACCAGTCACCTTCCATGGAACCGTCACCGATTTCCACTTCGTCAATCCGCACTGTGTGGTCGAGTTTGACGTGAAGGACGACAAAGGCGAAGTGCGAAACTGGAAAGCCGAGTTGACCAGCGCGAACCATTTGGCCCCCAAAGGTTGGACTGAATCTTCTGTGCAGGCCGGCGATCAGATCACGATCTCGGGCTTTCGCGCCAAGAACGGCGCCGCTTCTTTGTGGGCCACAAAAGTCGTGTTGGCGAATGGCGAGGAGCTCAAGATCAATGGTGGAAACTGATGCATAGATTGGCCTGCTCAGTCCTATTCATCGCATCGGTCTGCGCGCAGAATGGCGGCGGGTCGCTTACCGGAACGGTTTTGGATTCAAACGGCGCGCCGGCGGCCGAAGCGCCCATCCAAGTAATGAACAAGTCCACTGGCGCCATCGCGCGAACTGCCAGCAAATCCGATGGCAGTTACGCTCTGGCCGGTCTGGCCCCGGGAACGTACGAATTCTCGATCGTGATGCCGTGTTGCGCCTACAAAGACGTTGCACAAGACATCCGGGTGGAAGGGGATAAAACCGTACAACTGAATATCAAGCTCGCGGAAACAGTCAACGGAACAACCCTTGGCGACGATCCCGGCAGGCTCGCGAATGTCATGCGCAAGAGATCGAATGTTCCATCGCAGCCGGTGCCTCGACTCGTCAATGGAAAGCCGGATCTGTCGGGCGTATGGATCGCGATCGACGATCCGTACCCTGAGACGCCCGACGTGTTACCTTGGGCCGCCGCGCTCATCAAACAGCGGCAGGAAAATCACGGAAAAGACGCGCCGCACAACCATTGCCTCCCAGGTCCGCCGCCAGTGCCTGGAAGTTCGGCGCCCTTTATCGAGAAGTTCGTCGAGACCGGTTCGCTCCTGGTAATTCTCTTCGAAGATGTCCCGGGGTTTCGTCAGGTTTTTCTCGATGGCCGCAGTCACCCCGCGAATTGGGATCCGACATGGATGGGACATTCCACCGGCAAGTGGGATGGCGACTCGTTGGTTATCGACACCGTCGGCTTTAACGATCGCAGCTGGTTGGGTGGCCTCGGCGGAGGCCCGGTGCCGCACACGGAAATGTTGCATATGACCGAGCGCTACCAGCGCGTCAATTTCGGCCAAATGGAGGTGGCGGTTACCTTCGAAGACCCGGGGACGTTTGCGAAACCGTTCCACATGAATGTGAAACTCGACTTGGCTCCGCAGGAGGAACTGATGGAGTTCGTTTGCGAGAACAACAAGCCGGAACATCTGGTGGGAAAATAGCGCGAGCGGAGCGGCCCGAAAAGTGCAGCTTGTTTGACTTACCGGTGCCGTTGGTTTATACCTAAACTCACCAAGAAGGGAATGCCATCGTCTATGCTTCGCTTTCTCGCGGCTACGTTGCTCGTTTCCGCGCCCGTTTTCGCGCAAGTGGATTTCTCCGGAAGCTGGGCGCCTCTCTACCACGAGGATCTGCCGGATCGCATTCCCGGCCCCGAACTCGGCGATTACTTAGGGCTTCCCCTGAACGACGCCGCGCGGCTCCGCGCCGACAGCTATGATGCGGATCGAATTTCCGTCGTTCCCGAATACCAATGCCGGCCGCATTCAGCCGACTACTCGATGCGCGGCCTGGCCAACATGCGCGTGGATGCGATTCGCGACCCGGTGACGCAGCGTGTAATCGCGTTCCACACGCGAATCACTTTTCAAGAGATGGAGCGGACCATCTGGCTGGACGGGCGGCCGCAACCATCCGAATACGCGCCGCACACCTGGCAGGGCTTTTCCACGGGAACCTGGAACGATAACATGCTGGACGTTTTCACCACTCATCTCAAGGAAAGCTATCTGAAGCGCAACGGCGTTCCACGCAGCGACAAAGCTACGTTTACCGATCATTGGGTTCGGCACGGAAATTATCTGACGGTTGCGACGGTCGTGACCGACCCGGTGTTCATGACGGAACCTTTGGTGCGAACGCAGACCTGGGTTCTCGATCCGGGCCAACAAATCTCGAGAGACATCTGCGAAACCGTGTCCGAAGTGCCGAAGGCGGCCGATGACGTGCCCAACCATTTGCCTGGCACCAATCCATTTCTACATGAGGTGGCCGATTGGTACGGATTGCCTTACGAGGCTACACGCGGCGGCGCTGAGACATTGTATCCCGAGTACCGCAAGAAAATGGACAAACCCGAACATCCGCGCGACCGCTGCGAGCGCTACTGTTCCTGCGGGGCCGAAGGCCAAGTTTGCCTGAGCCCAACAGCAGCGCCTCCGAAACGGTAACCCAACATGTTGAAAATCGTTTCACTCATTGCCCTCCTCGCTCTGTGCCTCCGTGTCGACGCGCAACAGAATTTCGACAACGTACAGATCCACGTCGAACCGGTGCAACACAACATCTACATGCTCGTGGGCGCCGGCGGTAATACCACCGTGCAAATCGGCACCGAAGGCGTGTTGATGGTGGACACCCAGTTCGCTCCGCTCGCGCCGAAATTGATGGCCGAGATCCACAAATTGTCACCGGGCCCCTTACGCTACATCATCAACACGCACCTGCATCCCGATCATGTCAATGGAAATGCCGCCATCGCAAAGCTCGCCGGTTACGATCCAACACTGCCGCTGAAGATCATCGCGCACGAAAACGTACTCAATCGTTTGACCGAGTCCGCGCCCGGCCAGCCCCGTTTTCCAGAAGCCGGCCTGCCGATCGACGAGTACGCAACCCCCGAGAAACACCTGCACTTCAACGGCGAGGCGATCATCATTTATCACGAGCCGAACGCCCACACCGACGGCGACAGTGTGGTTCTGTTTCGCGGCTCCGACGTCATCAGCACCGGCGATATCTTCACGCCTGATGCTTATCCGTTCCTCGACATCGAACATGGCGGCAGCGTGCAGGGAGAAATTCTGGCGCTGAATCATATCCTGCAACTGGCCGTCCCCGCGAGAACGCAGGAAGGCGGAACATACCTGATTCCGGGCCACGGACGCATCTGCGACGACGCCGACGTAGTTGAATTTCGCGACATGGTGGTGATCGTTCGCGACCGTATCCGGGCAATGATCCAGAAGGGAATGACGCTCGACCAAGTGAAAGCCGCCAAGCCGACGCGCGATTATGACACCGAGTACGTCACGAGCAGCAGCTTTGTCAGCGCGGACCGTTTTGTTGAAGCCGTTTACAAGAGTCTTGCTCGATGAAATCCAAACTTGTAATCCTCGCGATCGCCGCCGCGTGCGCTCTTTGCGCTCAGTTCGGCCCTCCGCCGCCCGCTCCTCCGGCCCCTGGAAAACCGGGCGCGCCGGTCGATCTCACCGGATACTGGGTCGCCTACGTCACCGAAGATTGGCGCTGGCGCATGGTGACGCCGCTCAAAGGCGACGCCGCGAGCATACCAACCAACGCCGAAGGGCGCCGCGCATTGGATCAATGGGACCCGGCGAAAGACGAAGCTGCGGGACTTCAATGCAAGTCCTATGGTGCGCCCGCCATCATGCGCGTTCCAGGGCGCCTGCACATCACCTGGCAAGACGACACCACGCTGAAGATCGAAACCGACGCAGGCCAGCAAACTCGCTTGTTGCATTTCACCGGCGAACCTCCCCGCAACGCAGCGCTATCGTGGCAAGGATATTCGGCCGCGGTTTGGGAAGGTGCCGCGCCAACCGTCAACCCGCCCGTTTCATTCGGTCTGGCGCTGGGCCCGAGGCTGGGCGCGAAATCGCGGTCGCTCCAAGTGACCACCACGCAATTGCGCGCCGGTTACTTGAGAAAGAATGGCATTCCGTACAGCGACAAAACCGTTCTCAAGGAATACTACGACATTTTCAGCGAGCCGAACGCCGACACCTGGCTCATGGTGATGACGGTGGTGGACGACCCAACGTATCTGGCCGTCCCATTCGTTACCACCAGCCATTTCAAGAAGCTCGCGGATGCATCGGGCTGGGACCCGCAGCCGTGCACGGCACGCTAATTTAGTTGTCTTCTATTTCTCGTCGGGCAGCGCGAACACATACAGCGCATTTCCGCTCAGCGGATGATGGATCTCGGGCGCAATCGTCAGAGGCACTTGTCGCGGGCTGCCGCCGCCCATGCCCGTAGTGACTGCGATGTACTGCTTGCCATCGATGCTGAAAGAAACCGGAAAGCCCTGGACGGCCGTTCCCAAGCGCATGCGCCACAGTTCCCTGCCCGTCTTCACATCCACCGCGTGAAAATAGCGATCGAGATCGCCGACAAACGCGACGCCGCCCGCAGTGGATAAAACTGCCGTGAGAAACGGCGCGCGCTGTTGGAGCGACCAGTTTTCCTTCAGGGTTTTCACGTCGTACGCCGCCAGCTTGCCGATGTTGCCATTGCTCCCTGGCATTTCGAAAAAGTGCCGATCCGCCGCCGTGCCGCCGGAGCCTTCCTTGAATTCCACCACGCGCCCCTTCATCTCGAGACAACTCTGGCTCAAAGGAATGATGAGCTGGCTAGTTCCAGGATGGTAGCTCATGGCTTGCCAATTGTGGCCGCCTTCGGTGCTGGGGCAAGCCTGCACCCATTGACCGGTTTGTTGCTCGAGAATATCAGCGCGATATCTGGGCTCGCCTGTCTTCTCGTCGAATTGATCGAACACATTTTGGAAAATGGTTTCTTTGCGTCCGAGATATTTGCCGGTGACGCGGTCGAGTTTCCATAAAATACCGGGTTTCCCAATAGTGAAGACTAACTTCTGGCCGTCGGAATCCACCAGTACGCGCTCGAAGACTTCATCCAGATCCAGCGTCTCGCCGCCGACATGTTGGTAGTACCAGGCAAGCTTCCCGGTATCAGGCGAAAGCGCCAGAGTAGAGCTGGTGTACAGAGCCTTGGCCGATCCGGATCCGCGAGTAGCGCGCATCCACGGCTTGGCTTGAGCGACGCCCCAATAAGTCAAATTCAGATCTGGATCGTAGCTACCCGTGATCCAAGTATCGCCGCCCGCACGCAATAGATCGGGAAGTTTTCCCCAGGTATCGCCGCCGGGCTGGTTTTCCCGCGCAACAGTGTCGAATTTCCACAACTGGCGGCCCGTTTGCGGATCATAAGCGCTAATAAAGCAGCCACCCTTTTTATATTGATCGCAGCCGCCCAATCCTTCGATGATCTTGCCGCCGATCACGATCGGTCCGCTGCTGTTGCTGTAGCCTTTCGCTGGGTCCGCGATCGGGGTCTGCCAAATGATCTTGCCGGTGCGGGCGTCCAGCGCAAGCATGCGCGCGTCGGTGGTCGCCATGAAAACCTTGTCTTGGTACAGCGCCAGATTCCGCATCGCGCCGATGGCCCCGTTTACGTCCGGCCCAATGCGATTCTCCCAGATCAGTTCACCGGTTCGGCCATCAATCGCCTGCAGGACGTTGCCCGGGTTGATTAGAAAGATGATTCCGTTGTGAACAATCGGAGTCGGTTCGTTCGCGCCGCCGGCATCGTTCATGGACCACTCCCATGCCAGACGCAAATTCTTGACGTTGCCCGCGTTGATCTGCGCGAGCGGGCTGTAGCTGGATGCCCGATAGTCGCGACGGATCATCAACCAGTCGCCGGCATCCGGACTCTTCAACATGGCGTCCGTCACCGGCGCATAGTTTTTCAATTGGCCCGTGACTGTCAGGCCGCGCCCCGGCGTAGTTTGCTGCTGGATCGACAACGCCGGGCTCTGCTCAGGCGCCGGAATTTGAACCTTGCCCGTTGCGACGTCTTTGATCGGCACGGGAGTCGTGGCTTGCAGCGGCTGGGCGGCTGCGGGCGCGCCATTGGCTTGCAGGATGAACGCCGCCAAATCGACGTACGCCTTCGCGCCGAGCCCGCCGCGATTGGAGGGCGGCATGGCCGATTGCATGTAGCTGATCAACTCGCTCACCGGCCGTGCGCCCCATGCGGTCATGAAGTTCGAACCAGCCAACTGCGGCGCTTCGCCGCTACCAGCTAAATCCGGCCGATGACAGCTCGCGCAATTGGCCTGATAAACCGCGCGCCCATCCACCGCTTGCTGCGCCGCGAGTCTTACGGCTCCGCAGACCGCCATCATGCAGACCATTCTGAACATTGCTACCGGCCTTCCTGTCGCAACAGCCAACCCCACAGATTGCCATCGGGTGCTTTTTCGCTGTGAATCTGAACATAGAGCTTGCCTTTCCGAAGGCTCTCCACTTGTTCCGCCGACAACGTCAGCGTTCCCGTGATGCTGCCGCCGGGCGCGCGCGTGACGTTGAGATCGCCAATGGCGGGTCCGCGAACGCCGGTGGCCACGCCCTGATGAACGTGAGCCATTGTCGCTGGGCCCTGCAACCCGTCGAAAGTTCCAGTGATCGAAAGCTGGTTGCCGGCGAGCACGGCCGAGACTGAGCCCGATCCCGTTACCGCGGCGCGCATGGATGCATCGATCCCAACCGGGGCCAGCCGCGCATGGAATTTGGCATCGAACTTCTCGGGAGTTTGCGCCCAGGCGATCAGCGCCATCGCGAGCAAGGCTGCACCGCCAATCATTTTGCCCATGCCGCGTATTCTATCGCAGGCTACGCATTGAAACCGGATTGACATGTGATATTCATCTCCCAGCGAACGCCCGCCAATAGAATTGGAGGCTTATGAGCGCTGCGGCTGTACTGGTCTCGATTGGCGATGACGGGGTCCTGAACCGGGAGGTTTCTCGGGCGCTGTCCGATGTTTGGATCGATCGCGATCTGGGATGGCTGGACTTCAACGACCGCGTGCTGGCCGAGGCCGAGGACGATCGAACGCCGCTGCTGGAACGAGCGAAGTTTCTCGCGATCTTCAGCTCGAACCTGGACGAGTTTTTCATGAAGCGGATGGCGGTGCTGCGCAAGGGCTCCGCGCCGGAACGCGCTCGGCTGCTCGCCACCATTCGCGAACGGCTGATTTCGAGTCTCAAACGCCAGGCCGATTGCTTTCGCAATGCGGTGATCCCGGGTCTCACGAAACACGGCATCCATCTGCGGCGCTGGGATGAGTTGACCGCCGCGCAACAAGATGAAGCCAGTGCGTATTTCGATCGCGAGGTTTCGCCCGCGCTGACGCCGCTGGTATTCGATCCGGCGCATCCATTTCCGTTTCTTTCGAATCTCTCGAACTCGCTGGCATTTTTGCTGCACGATCAGGATAAGGAAGCGCCGACATATGCGCGCGTAAAAGTCCCACCCGTGCTAAAGCAGTGGATCGGGCTGGAGGCTGAAGTGCCAGGCGGTGAAACCGTCCTCGTATCGCTTCACGAATTGATCCGCGGCAATGTCCACAAGCTTTATAGCGGCATGACGCTGACGGGAACGACGCTTTTCCGGGTGACACGCGATGCGGAGTTTGAGATCGACGACGAATCGGACGCGGCTTTGCGCGACGTCGTTCGTGAACAGGTCCGGCAACGGCGTTACGAACCGGTGTTGCGGCTGGAGTTTGCTCCCGGCGCCGATCCCACCATACGCGAGATGTTGCGGGAACGGTTTCGTCTCGCCGAAACGGACATCTACGATTTACCGGACGAGCTGGATTACACGGCCTTGTTTCAGATCGCGGGAATGCCGGTGGCGGCGCTGCGGGATCCAACTTGGACGCCGCTTCCACCGGCCGCGATCGAGAACAGCCACGACATTTTCGCCGCGATTCGCAGTGCGGACGTGTTCGTGCATCATCCGTACGAGAGCTTTGAAGACAGCGTGGAGCATTTCATCGCCGCAGCCGCTAGCGATCCCGAGACCGTGGCGGTGAAGATGACGGCTTATCGCATCGGCGACGATACTCCGTTCGTCAAATCACTAGTCAAAGCGGCCGAAAGCGGCAAGCAGGTGGCCTGCGTAATCGAGATCAAAGCGCGTTTCGATGAAGAGCGGAATCTGCACTGGGCGGCGGAACTGGAGCGCGCCGGCGCGCACGTTACGTTTGGAGTGCAGGGGCTGAAAACGCACGCGAAGCTAGCGCTGGTGGTTCGCAAAGAAGCCGCGGGGCTGAGAAGCTACGTTCACATTGGAACCGGCAACTATCACGTTCGCACCGCCCGGCTCTACGCCGATTTCGGTTTGTTCACGTGTAATCCACGAATCACGCAAGACGTGGTGAATCTGTTTCATTACTTGACCGGGCACTCTCACGCGCCGGAGTCCACAGAATTGCTGGTGGCGCCAAGCACGATGCGGCGGCGGTGGCTGGAGATGATCCATAAGGAAATCGCCAATAAACGGGCGAACCTTCCCGCGCGCATCATTGGAAAGATGAATCAGCTCGAAGATCCGGAACTAATCGAGGCACTGTGCGAGGCGTCGACGGCGGGTATCGAAATTGATTTGATTATTCGCGGGTTCTGTTGCCTGAGGCCAGGCATCGAAGGGCGAACGCAGCACATTCGCATCCGATCCATCATCGGCCGGTTTCTCGAACACTCACGCATCTTCTATTTCGCAGCCGGTTCCGACGATCCCATGCAAGGCGAGTTCTTCATCGGATCGGCGGACTGGATGTTCCGCAATCTGTCGAAGCGCGTGGAGATTATCACGCCGATTCTGGCTCAGGAATCGAAGCAGAAACTGTGGGAGGTTCTCGACATTTGTCTCCGCGACCGGCGGCAGGCCTGGGTGCTCGGCGAAGACGGATCCTACTCGCAGCTGAGCCCCGGCGATGCGGCCGGCGGGCCGGAACTGTTGGGTACTCACGCCGCCTTGATGGAGCAGGCGCGGCGCGTAATAGAATAAATTACGCATGAAACTTATTGCCGTCCTGATACTGGCCGTGTCGCCGCTGGCGTGGGCTGCACCAGCCAAGA
>DATHMO010000302.1:0-4120 GCA_035486995.1 Bryobacteraceae bacterium | reverse complement strand
ATTCGTACAAATCGTGATTCAATTGCGCGAATCAAGCGATCGCGATCCAGGGACATTGGGACGTTATACCACAGAAGCGGATCCGCTCATGTTCCGCGATTGTTTTCCGATTAGACCAGTAGGCCGGCGCACCCGACAAGGTCGTGCGCTGGGCGAGGAGCATTTTAAACATGCCGTCCGTCTCACAGGAGGCTGGTAAGACGAAGGAACCAGTGTCACTGGAAGAAAGCCTGTTGACCCTCTTGCGTGGGATACAGGAACACTCGGTGAGCACCGACCAATCTGGCGACAAGGAATTTCAGTCGCGACTAGCGGAGTTGCAACGCGCGTTCAAAGGGAAAGAGAATGCACAGCAGGTGGCTGAATCGGCTGTCGAACTTCTGGCCCAGCACCAAGGCCAGGTTAACGACGTAGTGTCGCAGCAACGATCCGCGCTGACGAAAGCCACGTCGGATCTCGCGGCGGCAACGAAGGGTTTGGCCGAGGTGCAGGGGACTTCGGACTGGCTGGCTTCGCTTGAACAACAGATCGGAGCTATTTCCGAGGGAGACGATCTTTCCGCAATCAAGCGCCGGCTGATCTCGGAGGTGGCGACGGCGCGTACCGAGGCTCAGCAGGAACGGCAGAAAGTGAGCGATCTGATTTCCGGCACGATGACGGATCTGGCAGCCCCATCCGACCAATCGGGCCATCACACGGCGCACGTGATAGGTTCCGCATACGCGCCTGACCCGCTGACGGGATTGCATTCCCGAGCACAGGCTGAAAGTGAGTTGATGAGCGCACACGAGCTTCCCATCGACGTTTATCTCGCGATTTTTGTGGTCAAGCGTTTGGCGCTGATCAATTCGAAATTTGGATTTGCCAGGGGCGATCAACTCTTAGTCAAGATCGTAAGTCAGTTGGCTCAGAACATGCCTGAGTTCAACAACCTGTTCCGCTGGGCGCCTTGCGCATTCATCACGCTGGCCCCGCCCGGTACGGCGTATCGCGAGTTGCGCCAAAAGGTGCAGGTGATCGAAGTCACACGCATGACTCCCACTCTGGAATGGCAAGGACGCAGCGCGATGGTCCCGGTAGCCATGGATTGCCGCGTGATTTCGGTGAAAGACTTCGGTACGCCATCGGAACTGTTCTTGCGGCTCGACAGCTTCTCGTCGACGGACTAACTGAAGAGTCCTTAGTGCATCGGTGGCGCGCTGCCGCGAGGTTTGGCCGGCTTCATGACAAACATAAGCGGAATCAAAGCCAAACATATCCACGCCAGAATGCGGAAAACATCCACGAACGCCAGCATCGACGATTGGCGCAATACCTCACTGTAGATGATGGCGTGTGCCCGGTCGGCAGCCTGCGCGGAGTTCGACCCGCCGGCTTGGAGCGCCCCTTGCAGAGCTTCCAGTCTGCGCGTGTAGATGGGATTGAGCGGAGTTAAATGGCTGGTCAAGTCCCCTTGCGAGACCTGGGCCAGACGGTTCTGCGCCGCGGCAACCAACGAAATTCCTACACTGCCTCCCAGGTTGCGGGTCAAATTAATGAGTCCGGTTGCATTGTTCGTTTTTTCTCGCGGCACATAAGCGAAGGCCATCACGTTAATGGGAACAAAAAGGAACGGCATTCCCGCGCGGGAGACGGCCCAGGTAGTAACGAAGGTCCAGAAGCCGGTATCCGGGCTCAGCTCGGAGAGCCGGTACATTCCCACGCCCAAGATAGTGAGTCCGCAAACCACGAGCCAGCGCGGCTGAAAAATGCCCAGCAGCCGGCCGACCAGAGGCATCACGAACAGCGTCATCAGACCACCGGGGGAAAGCACCAGCCCGGCCCACTGGGCTGTGTAACCCATCTGCGTCTGCAGCAGAATCGGAAGCAAAACCGTGGTGCCGTACATGACAACGCCCATGGCAAACATCATGAACGTCGCCATGCTGTAATTGCGTTGGGTGAAGAGACGAAGATCCACCAGCGGCTCCGTCTGGCGCAATTCCCAGAAAATGACACCGGCCAAGCCGAGAACTCCGAGCACGGCGCAGGTGATGATGAAGCGCGATTCGAACCAATCCTCGGTCTGTCCCTTGTCGAGCATCACCTGTAGGAAGCCGAGTCCGAGAGCCAGCAATCCGAGGCCGATGAAGTCGATCTTGAGTCCCTGCTTAAGCGTTTTGCGGATCATGTACGGCGGGTCTTGCACAATGGCCATGGTCATCAGGATGGCTACCACGCCGACCGGGACATTGATGAAGAAGATCCAGCGCCACGAAAAACTGTCGGTGATCCAGCCGCCGAGCGTAGGCCCGATGATGGGCGCCACGACGACGCCCATGCCGTAGACGGCCATCGCCATGCCCTGTTTGGTGCGCGGAAAGCTTTCCACCAGGATGGCTTGCGAGATGGGTTGGAGCCCGCCACCGCCGGCGCCTTGGAGAATGCGAAAAAAGATCAGCAGGAAGAGATTCGGCGCCAGGCCGCAGAGAAAAGAACTGATGGTGAAGATGATGACGCAGCCGATGAAGAGGCGCTTGCGTCCGAATAGCATGGAGAGCCAGCCGGTGAGCGGCAGCACGATGGCGTTGGAGATCAGATACGAAGTGAGGACCCACGTGCTTTCATCGACGGTGGCCGAAAGACTGCCGGCGATATGCGGCAACGACACGTTGGCAATGCTGGTGTCCAGCACTTCCATGAACGTGGCGAGCATCACTGTGGCCGCGATGAGCCATGGGCTGACGCTGGGGGTCCAGGGGACAGGGGCGCTCGCGACGGGAGATTCGACTGCAGCCACGCGAGCCGCTTAGCTCCTTTCCACCTGGGAGTTCATCATTCGATGATACAGCTCGCGCGTTAGTGGTTGGTTGCGTCGGCCTAATCCCCGCCAACGATATGATTGACAAAGGGAGCACGAACATGAAGCCAAAGAACACCATCTGCCTCTGGTTCGACAAAGACGCGCATGAGGCGGCGCGCTTCTACGCAGTCACCTTTCCGGATAGTAAAGTGACCAGTGTTCACCAGGCTCCCGGTGACTATCCGGGCGGCAAGAAAGGCGATGTGCTGACGGTGGAGTTCACCGTCGTGGGCATTCCCTGTCTCGGTATCAATGGCGGCCCGACGATCCGGCACAGCGAGGCTTTTTCCTTTCAGATCGCGACGGAGAATCAGGAAGAGACGGACCGTTACTGGAACGCGATCGTCGGCAATGGCGGCGCGGAAAGCCAGTGCGGTTGGTGCAAGGACCGCTGGGGTCTCTCCTGGCAGATCACGCCGCGCGCGTTGACCGATGCGCTTGCGGCGGGTGGCGATGAGGCAAAGCGCGCCTTTGAAGCGATGATGACGATGAAGAACATCGACATTGCCGCCATCGAGGCAGCGCGGCGAGGTTGAGATTAGCGGTGGGCACATCCGGGCCAACAACAGGGACGCCGTTTTCCATCCTTAAGGCTGGAACAGCCCCACTCAATCCGGCGGCTTCTCGTTTCTGCTTTTTTAGCTGACTCAATCCAACATATCCACTCGTTGCGTGCAAGCGGTGTAATATCCTCCCAGGCTGTTAACGCTTGCGGGTCGGATGTAAGTGCTTTTCTCAAATCTCCAGGGAGTTCGTGTATCACACCGCTAGAAATCCTTTTTTGCGACATTGCTCGCGGGCGCGTCGTCATTTCGGCAGTTCTTCGCCGGATTGCTCGCGCAGCATGTACTCGGCATACCAGGCGGGCCAGTTCGGATCGGCTTGCCCGGTTCGCGCCTCGTGTTGCCCGTGTGCGGCGGCGGCGCGCTGCAAAGCCTGCGACAGGTCGGACGCAGAGGTGTACGTCGTCGCGCCGGCGACACGCCCCGGCAATCGCGTCGTGATCTCCTGCAGCACCCAGCCGTTGCCGTCGGGATCGCTGAACGAGGCATACGAGGCGTAGGAACGGCCTTGGGGATCAGGACCCGGAGCGCGCGCCTCGGTGCCTGTGTGAAAGCCGCCGCCGAGGCCACCGCCGACGTCGTGGAACACCTCGCTTACCTCGACGCCGTGCGAGAGGAGCTCGCCGCGGGTCGCGTCGATGTCGTACACCGCCAGGACTAGGCGGTCGATCGTGCCCGGCTGGGCGGAAGTGACCCCCTTGCCGAAGATGATCGA
>DATHMO010000301.1:0-3317 GCA_035486995.1 Bryobacteraceae bacterium | reverse complement strand
CGACAAAGCGCAAAGTCAGCGCCTCGCGCTCGTTTAATTCCAGAAATGTCATCCAATGATGAAATTCGAATGCTGAGTACCCAACCACTTTCGCCCTTGTGTCAACGATGTCCAGCACATCGATCGTGACCACTTCAAGGGAGTGCTTTCCGTGATGGCGATACATTGCGTGACGTGCAATTGTAAATAACCAGGCACGGAATCGTGTTCGGTCGCGAAGCTGCGCCGCTCTCCGATAAACGGTCAGCATCACCTCCTGGCTAAGGTCTTCACTTAACTCCATCCCGCAACCATGCGAACGGAAGAATGACACTAGTTGCGGCGTCAATGTTAGGAACAGGCCGGTAAACGATTCGTCATTGGGTGACTGAAGAAAGGCTTCCGTCGCTGCAGCTTCCTGACGAGGGCGATCATCTACGATCGTCGAATTGATCATCCTGAATCAGCTCCTTATGGACAGCACTCAAGAACGGTAAAGTGCTACCAAATCGCTCAGTTAGTAGTCCCTGCGTTCGCAGGTCTCAGGTTGATCTTATGGATGGCGGGCCATCGAATCTATTACATATTTCGAGTACCCATACGTGGCCGCATTCGACTAACTGGAATATGTAATAGGCCGCCGGTGTCTCTCCGGATACGATGAGGCTGTTTCAGGTCACAGGAAACAGCTCCTGGTCCAGTTCGCCGCTCAGGAGCGGATCTCGGCCGCTTACTGGTTACAGCTTAAGGAAACGACCGCATGAAGAAGAAGCTCCATTGCCGAATTGCTGCGATGAGTGAGTCTCTGTTGGTAGCTGCGGTGGCTTTTCAACTGACCGGCTGCGGTCGAATCTCTGCGGGTGCTGCCGAGCCCACGCCCCCGGAGGTCGAAGTAGTGGCCGTCGAGCAAAAGGACATCCCCATCTACCGCGAATGGATTGGAACGCTGGACGGCTTGGTGAACGCCGCCATCCGGTCACAAGTCACGGGCTATCTGCTCACCCAAGACTATCCGGAAGGCTCATTCGTCAGAAAAGGTCAACTGCTTTTCCAGATCGATCCGCGCCCCCTTCAGGCGGCAGCGGATCAGGCGAAGGGTCAGCTTGCTCAGGCCAACGGCCAGTTGGCACAAGCCCGGGCACAGTATCAGCAATCCGAAGCACAGTTGGCAAGCGCCGAAGCCAATCAACGCAAGGCGCAGTTCGACGAGAACCGGTACATACCGCTCGCGAAAGAGCACGCGGTCACTCAGCAAGATCTTGACAACGCCGTGCAAAGCAATGATTCGGCGAAAGCCCAGGTGAAAATGGCCACGGCGCAGATCGAGGCGGCCAAGGCTCAGATAGAAGCCGCAAGCGCGGCGGTGGAAGCGGCCAAGGCCTCATTGGAAGCCGCAAACGTCAACCTCGGCTTCACCAAGTTGTACTCACCCATCGATGGTATCGCCGGCAATGCGCAGATTCAGATCGGCAATCTGGTTAACCCGGCGGCGAACGCGGTGACCACCGTTTCCACGGTCGATCCGATCAAAGTCACTTTTGCTGTGAGCGAACAGGAATATCTCAGGCTTTCAAAGCAATACAAGCCGACTGACCCCACGCCGCCGCTGGAGCTGATTCTGGCCGACGGAACAGTCTATCCACATCCCGGAAAGTATGCCTTTGCCGGGCGGCAGGTGAACCAAAGCACGGGAGCCATTGAGGCGACAGGACTATTTCCGAATCCGGGCAACATCCTACGTCCAGGCCAATACGGCAAAGTGCGCGTTGCGGTCGAAACACTCCGTGGAGCCCTGCTGGTTCCTCTGCAAGCCGTTTCTGAACTGCAGGGCAGCTACGAAGTGGCCGCTCTGGACGGCAACGACGCCGTGAGTATTAAAACAATTCACGTCGGCGATCAGGTGGGGGCCTGGTGGGTGGTGAGCGATGGATTGAATCCGGGTGAGCGCGTGATCGTCGATGGGATTCAAAAGGTTGGACCGGGCATGCATGTAAAACCTAAACCGGCGCCCCTGCGTGGCAACTGAGGAGACATTGTGTCGAGCTTCTTTATCAAGCGGCCGATTGTGGCGATGGTGATCGCGATCCTGTTGGTGATCGTGGGAGCGGTGTCGATTGCGCGTTTGCCCGTCTCGCAGTTCCCGGACATCGTTCCGCCTGAGATCCAACTTCTGGCTACATACGTCGGCGCCGACGCGCAAACTCTAGAGCAATCGGTAGCGACACCGATTGAGCAGCAAATCAACGGCGTCGACAAGATGAACTACATGTATTCGTTGAACGCCACGGGTAATTCGCAAACCACTCTGGTCGTGAATTTCGACGTCACGACCGACCCGAACAACGATTTGATCCTCACCCAGTCGCGCGAAACCCAGGCTGCTTCGCAGCTTCCCGCGGATGTGAACAATTACGGCGTGACCGTGCAAAAATCCGCGACCGCGCCCCTGATGCTCATCGGCTTGTATTCCCCAAGGGGCGGGCGTAGCGCTGAGTTTCTGGCCAACTACGCATACATCAATCTGAACGATCCCATCTCGCGCTTGCCCGGTGTGGGGCATGCGCAGGTCTTCGGTGCGGCGCAGTATGCAATGAGGCTCTGGGTTAAGCCGGACCGCCTTGCGGAGCTCGGCATAACCGTCACAGACATCGTCACGGCGATCCAGTCGCAAAACACAGTCAATCCGGCCGGCCAGATCGGGGCCAGCCCGGCGCCCAAGGACCAAAAGTTTACCTATTCGGTACTCGCGCAAGGCCGTCTGACTTCACCCGAGCAATTTGGAAACATCGTGGTGCGCGCGGCTCCCAATGGCGGCGTCGTTCGCGTGAAGGATGTCGCCAGGGTTGAACTGGGGGCACAGGATTACAGCATGATCGGCCGCCTGAACGGCAAGCCCTGCGCCGTTGTCGCCGTTTATCAGTTGCCCGGGTCCAACGCAGTGGAAACCGCCGCCGCCGCGCGGGCGCTCATGGCACAAATGAAGCCGCGCCTCCCGCAAGACGTGGATTACACGATAGCGCTGGACCAAACGAGCGCTGTTACCGAAGGCATGAAAGAGATCGTTCAGACGCTTCTCATCGCTATCGCGCTGGTCATTGTTGTCGTTTACGTGTTTCTCCAGGACTGGCGTTCGACCCTGATCCCGTTGCTGGCGGTGCCGGTGTCGCTGGTCGGGACGTTCCTCTTCTTCCCACTCTTTGGTTTCTCCATAAATACGCTCTCGATGTTCGGCCTTGTGCTGGCCATCGGCCTTGTTGTGGACGACGCCATCGTCGTCGTTGAAGGTGTGCAGCGGCACATTGAGGAGGGCCTTGATCCGAAAGACGCGGCGCGCAAGG
>DATHMO010000300.1:0-4993 GCA_035486995.1 Bryobacteraceae bacterium | reverse complement strand
GGCACGTCCGGCAGCCTGAGCAGCAAGGCCACCATCGCACTCACCATCGTCGCGCAGCCGATTTTCACCCTCGCCGCCACTCCCGCGGCCTTGAGCATTGCTCCCGGCGCGAGCGGCACAAGCAGCATCGCCATCACTGCTATCTCCGGTTTCAACGGCACTGTCGCGCTCGCGGCATCGGGCTTACCGACAGGCGTTACAGCCACTTTCGGCGCGGTCACAGCAACCAAGAGCACCATGACATTCACCGCAGCCAGCACCGCAGCCGCGGGTACCTCAACAATTACGATCACCGGCAAATCCGGCAGTCTCACTCAGACCACAACCATCGCGTTCACTATCGCGTCGGGGCCAACCTTCAGTCTCACCGCTTCCCCAACGTCGCTCAGCATCGCGCAGGGTGCGACGGGAAACAGCATCCTCACCTTGATCCCGCTGAACGGATTCACGGGCTCCGTCACGGTGAGCATGTCCGGTCTGCCCTCGGGCGTGCAGGGTTCGTTCGGCAGCGGACCCACGCCGGCCAGCGTCGCCTTCACGCTCGCCGTCACGTCATCTGCGGCGGCGGGGCCGTCTACCGTGACTCTCACAGGCAAATCCGGCAGCCTGACCCAAATCGCCACAATTAGCCTCACCGTGCTCGCGCCGAACGCCGGGAATGCACTGGTGAACCTCGCGCCGCTGTACAACATCCCCGGTATCGTCACCGATTTCACGACGTTCACCAGCGGTGGTTTGGACGCCGGCGGCCGGGCCTATTCGGCGAGCCAGCTTACGCCCGTCGAAAACATCAACGGCACCGCCTTCAGTCTGGGGCCGGTCAACGCGCTGGATGCCGTATCGAGCGCAACCATCCCTCTTCCGGCAGGCCAATACTCCACGCTGAAGCTGCTCGCCACGGGGATGAACGGAGCTCAAAGCGCTCAAACTTTCATCGTGAAATATTCCGACGGGACAACAACGTCATTCACGCAAAGCCTCAGCGACTGGTGCACGCCCTCATTTTTTCCGGGCGAAACCATAGCCGTCCCGATGGCCTATCGCGATCTCAGCAACGCCACACGCGATACCCGGTCGCTCGCGCTGTACAGTTACTCGTTCAATTTGGCCAGCGGCAAGACCGTGAGTTCCATCACCTTGCCCAGCAACCGCAATGTGGTTGTGCTGGCCGCCAGCTTGAGCACGGCCTCGAGCTCTTCGCGATAGCTCACGCCGCGAAAGCCCGTTACTATCGGAGTGTGCGGGTTACTCCCAAAGCAGTCATCTTCGATTACGGCAATGTGCTCTGTCAATCGCAGCCCGCCGGGGACGTTCAGGCTCTGGCGGGAATTCTCGATCTTCCGATCCCGCGATTCAGCGAAGTCTACTGGCAGTTTCGCATCCCCTACGACGCCGGCGCGCTCGATCCGGACGCATATTGGACGGCCGTCGCCGAAGCAGCTTCCCGCCGCCTGACGCCCGGCCAGGTCGGCGCACTGGTCGAAATCGACAGCCGCAGTTGGTCCCACCCGGCGCCGGTGATGCCCCAGTGGGCGCGCGACCTCCGCTTCACCGGAATCCGCACGGCGCTGCTCTCGAACATGCCCTTTCCCGTTCGCGATTATATTCTCGCCTGCCCCTGGCTCCCCGAATTCAACACCCGCGTGTTCTCGTGCGAGTTCGGCCGTGCCAAGCCGGCGCCCGAAATCTATAAGCATTGCTTGCAGCAGCTAGGCGTCGCTGCGGCCGAGGCTCTGTTCCTCGACGACCGGGAGTCGAACATTCGCGCCGCAGAAGCCTTGGGCCTGCCCGCGATCCTGTTCTGCGACCCTGCGAGCGCTATCGCCGAGATCCTAAACCGCTTCGATTTGCCCCCTCCCGGCAGATTATCACTGTAAAACAATTCTTTCCGGTTGCGTTCCAGCCGAAAATCGTGCATCATGGCCGAGAAGCGTCCGACGAAAGACAAAAAGCGTGGCAGATGTTGTTCAGCCTGTACTGGCCCAAAAGCTGTTCGCCGCCATCCACGAACACGAAGCCGTCCTGGCTCGCGTCTCCCGCCTTTTGCACGACGACGTGAGCCAGATCTTGAGCGCCGTGGGCTTACAACTGGATGCCATTCGGATGGACTTTCGCGAGCAGGCCCCGGGGCTGGACCCCCGCACCATTGAAATCCAAGAGTTGCTCGAGCAAGCCATCGAGCAATTGCGCGATATCAGCAACGAACTGAACCCCTCCATCGTTGAGCGGGCTGGACTGCAATTCGCGCTCGACCGCCTGGCCGGCAAGGTACGTTCGCACTTCCGCGGCTCCCTGCGCCTGCATCTCGACACGTCGCTGCGGGTTCCCACGATTCTGGCAAAGGCCTTCTATAAGATGACGGAGTGCGCGTTGGAACTAGCGATGGCCGCGCCCGATTGCTCCTTGATCGACATTTATGTGAAACGTTCCCACGGCGAATATGTGCTCGAGATCACGGCCAACGGAGCCTCCGAAGGCCTGCATCCCGACTCCGAAACGCTCGGGCGCCAGCTGATGGATTATTATGCCTCCAAGAACCACGTGACACTGAAGACCGAACGGACTCCTGGTAAGGGCAGCCTCATTCGCGCCAGTTTTCCGCTGCCGGCCGCGGCCATCAAAGGCGGGAGTTGACGGACATGGCGTTTCAAGTGCTCCTGGTGGACGATCACAAAATCATGCGCGACGGCATCAAAGCCATTCTGCGCCACAGCGACGAGTTCGCAATCTTCGGCGAAGCCGAAAGCGGCACCGATGCCGTGCAAATTTGCCGCAAGAAACGGCCCGACATCATTCTCATGGACATCGGCCTGCCCGGTCTGAACGGCATCGAAACCACCACCGAGATCCTCCGCCATTGCCCCGACGTCAAAATCATCATTCTTTCCATGTATGACGACGAGCATTCCGTCGTCAGCGCCATTCGTTCCGGCGCGCGCGCCTTCGTGCTGAAGAAAGCGTCGGATAACGATCTCCTCGACGCTCTCCGCGCCGTGGCCAAGGGCGGCTCCTACTTGAGCCCGCAGGTTTCCGACCGGTTGCTCAATCGCATTCAAAAGGGCGACCTCGATTCTAAGCCTGCCTCCTCCGCGCTCGACGATCTGTCGCCGCGCGAGTTGCAAGTTTTGCGCCTCGTCGCAGAAGGCAAAACCAGCAAGGAGATCGCGGTGATGCTCGATCTCGGACTACAAACTGTCCGCAGCTATCGCAAAACCATGATGAAGAAGCTGGGCGTCAACAACGTCGCCGGCATCACCCAAGTGGCGCTCGCGGCCGGCATCACGCGCTTCCCCATGGCCGCGTCCAACGATCAAGCGACATAATTAGAGCGACATGACGGAAACACCCTGGGGCTCGCTCGCGCTTGCCGACGCGCACGTGCATTTCTTCTCGCACCGCTTCTTCGCTTCGCTCGCCGAACAGAAGGGCGTCCTGGTCGATCAGTTGGCGCCAATTCTCAACTGGCAACTGCCCGCCGAAGATCCCGGCCAGCTCGCCGATGCCTGGGTCCATGAGCTGGACAAATATGGCGTGGCGAAAACTTCGTTGATCGCGAGCGTTCCCGGCGACGCCGATTCGGTGATCGCCGCGGTTGGCAGGCATCCGGATCGATTTTACGGCTATATGATGGTGAACCCGACGGCGCCAGCTTCACTCGAACAAGTGACGGCCGCGCTCGCAAGCGGCAATATGCACGCGCTGTGCTTTTTCCCGGCGATGCATCACTATTCGATCTACGACGACCGGGTCACGGCTCTGCTAGACCTGCTCGCCGCTCGGCAATCGCTCGCCCAGCCGGGCACCGTCGCCTTCGTGCATTGCGGCGTGCTCAGCGTCGGAGTTCGTAAAGTTCTCGGCTTGGCGTCGCCGTTCGACATGCGCTACTCGAATCCAATCGATCTCCATGGAGTCGCATTGCGCTTTCCGAAGCTTCGTTTCGTAGTGCCGCACTTCGGCGCGGGCTACCTCCGCGAAACCCTCATGCTATGCGATCTATGCCCGAACGTATATCTGGATACTTCGAGCAGCAATAGCTGGATGCGCTACGAAGAAGCTCACCTGGATCTCCGCACCGTGTTTCGGCGCGCGCTCGATGTCGCGGGCCCCAAGCGATTGCTTTTCGGCACCGATTCGTCCTATTTTCCGCGCGGATGGAACGCGCACGTTTTCGAAACGCAATGCAAAGCGCTCTATGAAATCGGCGTCACCGACGAAGTGGCGTGCCGCATTTTTCAAGAGAATTTGCCACACCTGTTCGCCTGACTGTTTTGCTGAGATGAAGCGCGTGGGCACGCCACATTTGGTAAAGCCATGCGACTCACTTTCCGGCGCCGCCCGAGTGGAGCTACCTTTCTTCATCCGATCGATCCCGCTCCCCGAACTGCAGTCCTAGCCCCCGGATTCAGCGAGACCAAGCTCGCGCGCGTCTTCGCGCAGGGATGGAACGAGCGCGCGGCCCGCTTTGCACCACTGTCTGTGGCCGGTTCTTGGGACCAAGTGTTGCAAGTGGCGCGAGCCGGCGGACGGGTGGAACACTCCATCGTCGTTTTCACCTATCCTGGCGAAGCGGGATTATCGGCCGTGGAGCGCGAGTTCTTATGGGACACATTCGGCGTTCCAGTATTCGAGCAATATCTCGGAACCAAGGGCGAATTGCTGGCCACCGAATGCGACGCTCACTCGGGGCTGCACGTGGTGAACGGCTACGAAGAGTTGGATCTCGAACACGAAGCTTGCTCCTGCGGCAATCGAGCGCCGCGGCTCGTACGAGGCTCGCGCATCGACGAACTTTCGGCGTTACTAGCCTAGCTGGCGGCTCCACTCACTTAACCTCGCGGCGCTGCTATTCTAATTAACGAATGGCCCCGTGGCGAAATTGGCAGACGCGCAGGATTTAGGTTCCTGTACTCGCAAGGGTGTGTCAGTTCGACCCTGACCGGGGCCACCAACAAAGTTTGTCCCTGAGTGAATTCACTCACGGGGAAAGCACCTA
>DATHMO010000299.1:0-14069 GCA_035486995.1 Bryobacteraceae bacterium | reverse complement strand
GCGTCGCGATGGATCATCATGGCGTGATCGGGGCCAAAGTTCGCCAGCGCCTCGTTGGAAGTGTGCGCGTCGTTCTTGTTCGTGAGCGGCTTGGACATGCTTTGCAATTCCGCCGCGCTCCAATATTTGTATCCGGCCGGCTCGGCGCCCGTCACCTGCAGTATTAACAACGGCAGCACCAACAGCAGACCCATCAGTTTGCTTTTCATTTTTGTCCTCCCAGACGAACCGCTGTGCGCGCGAATTTTCGCACGCGCCAGTTCTTGATTTCCGCGACGTAAATCGCTCCCGTGCTGTCCGCCGCAATATAATGCGGAAAATCCAGCTTGCCCTGCACTTGCCGTACGACGATAGCACGCCCAGCTCCTGCCCATCCAGGTTCAGCTTCACAATGCGCTGGTTCACGCCGTCGCACATATAGAGCGCATTCTCGCGCCGGGCATTGATGACGCGCGAATTCACGTAGCCGTCTTCATCAGCCGATGCGCTTCGACATCCACGGCCCAGATATTCCCATCGCCGTCCAGGCGTATGCCGTGCGTTGTTTTGACCGGAACTTCGGGCCAGGCCTGTAGCATTTTGCCCGATTTGTCGAACTCTATAACAGGGTGCGGTCCCCGGTTGAGCACCCACACATTGTCGCGATTGTCGACATCCACACCGGACACTTCGCCGAAGTTCCAACCAGCCGGTAATTGCGCCCAATCTCGGACTACCTGATAGGGCAGAGCGGAACCAGACTACAGTTCCGCAAGCGCGGGAAGCCCAGCGCCCAGCATCAAAACCAGAAAGCTCGAAAGCAGAAAGCGGTTGCGCATGCGCCTGAGATTATTCGAGAACCAAGGCAAAGTCCACAAGGCCACGGTCGGAAGCTCTTACGCCTTCGGTCCGCGCCGATATGGATTCTTGGGAGGCCTGAGATGGGCGTGATGAGCGCGATCATTTCGGTTTTATTGTTCAGCGCGTTCGCTTTTGCGCAGGATCCGCTGGCTGCTGCAGCGAAGCTGAACAATCAAGCGCAGGCCCTCGCTGCTCAAGGACGTTTGCCAGAGGCTGAAGAGATGTATCGTTTGGCGCTTGCAGTCAAATGCGACGATTTATCCCACGCGAAGATCGCCAACAACCTGGCTTGGCTGTATCGCCGGCTGGATCGCTACGCTGACGCCGAGACGATGCTTCGTCGCGTGTTACAGTGGCGCCAGAAGAGCTTGCCGCCCAGCAGCGTTGAAATCGCCTATTCGTTGAATAATCTCGCCGATGTTTATCGCATCGAAGGGCGCGATTGGGAAGCTCGCAATCTTTTGGAATCGGCAGTGCGGATACTGCACGAGTTTCACCCCGAAGCCGAGGGGTCCCCTGTAATTTTGAGCAATCTGGCAGTGGCGCTTACTAAGTTCCACGAATACGACCAGGCCGAGGATTTACTCTCTGCGGCATTGCAACTTTCCGAGCAGCAACACGGCGCGATGAGTCGCGAAGTTGGCATCGCAGCCAACAACCTTGCTCAGGTGTTGCGAGCCAAGAAGCATCTGGAGGACGCTGCTGGCTTGTACGCACGCGCGGTCCACATCTTCGAGGATCTGGGACGGGATTCCGCGCCCGACTTAGCCGTCGCCCTTGCAAATACGGGTCAAATGTTGGAGGAACAGAATGAGTCCAAGCAAGCCAGGCAAATCGAGCAACGGGCCTTGGATTTGCTGAGCACCGGCGGCAACGCGCCTCTGCGCGCGGCGATTCTCCAAAATCTCGGTAACATTGTGGTCAGTTCAGGAAATCCTTCCGCCGCCTTGCCCTACTTCGAAAAGTCGCTGGACATTCAGGAAAGGGTATTTGGCGCCGAACATCCCGCTACCGTCAGGATTCTGCTCGACTACGCCGCCGCCACGTTGCGCGCTGGCCAGAAATCGCTGGCTCATAAGCTGCGCAAGCGCGCCGAGGAATTGTATGCCCGGCTTCAGACGGTAACTCCAGGCCAATTCACCGTCTCGTTGAATGCTTTGCGCGAAGAGCACTAACCAACTTCTTCCGCTCTCGGCCCCTAGCGCGAAACCGACGCCACTCGGTACAATCTCTACTTGGCCATAGGAGATTGAAACTGCGCCCATGAACATCTCTGTCAAGGGCGAGTACGCCTTGCACGCGATCTTCGATCTAGCTCTTCAGAAAGCCGGCGAACCAATCAAGATCGCCGACATCGCCAGGCGCCAAAAAATCCCTCAGAAATTCCTGGAGCTGATTCTGGCCGGACTGAAACAAGGCGGTTTTGTAGAATCCCGGCGCGGCGCCGAAGGCGGTTATCTGCTATCCCGCACGCCGGAGGCAATTACTATCGGACAAGTGATGCGCTACGTGGAAGGCTCCAAGAGCAACAAGCCCGCGCGGAAGCCCAACGCCGCCGATCCGTTCGGCGAAATCTGGAAACGCGTCGATCAAGCCGTCTCCGACGTAATCGACCAAACTACCTTCGCCGAGCTGGTCCGGAACTGGCGCGACCGGCAGGCTCACTACGTACCGAACTGGGAGATTTGATGTTCTATCAGGACAATTCGCTAAGCATCGGACGGACTCCGCTCGTCAAGCTCAATCGTATTGGCGGCGGCGCTCCAGCCACAATTTTGGCCAAGATCGAAGGACGGAATCCCGCCTATTCGGTGAAAGACCGCATCGGCGCGTCCATGATCTGGGATGCCGAGAAGCGCGGCTTGCTCACGGCCGGTAAGGAATTGATCGAGCCCACGAGCGGCAACACCGGCATTGCTTTAGCCTTCGTCGCGGCCGCCCGTGGTTATCCCATCACGCTCATCATGCCCGAGACCATGTCGGTGGAGCGGCAAAAAGTATTGCGGGCGTTCGGAGCTAATCTGATCCTCACCGAAGGCGCTGCGGGGATGCAGGCTTCCATCTCGAAGGCGGAAGAGATGGTCGCGTCGGATCCCAAGCACTATGTGCTGCTCCAGCAGTTCCAGAATCCGGCGAACCCGGAAATCCATTTCAAGACCACTGGCCCCGAAATCTGGGAAGACAGCCAAGGGGCGATTGATGTGTTGGTGAGTGGCGTCGGAACTGGCGGAACCATTACGGGCACGTCGCGTTTCCTGAGGACCGTGCAAAAGAACAAGAAGATTATCTCGGTGGCGGTTGAGCCTGTGGCGAGCCCCGTGATCACCCAAACCTTGCGGGGGCAAACCCTGCAGCCAGGGCCGCACAAGATTCAGGGCATCGGAGCCGGATTTATCCCGGGCAACTTGGACCTGAGCGTGGTGGATCGCGTGGAATTGGTGACCAACGAAGAGTCCATGGAGATGGCCCGCCGCTTGGCTCGCGAGGAGGGAATTCTCTCGGGGATGTCGAGCGGCGCCGCAGTGGCCGCAGCCGTGCGCCTCGCGCTCGAACCGGAAATGAAAGGCAAGACTTTTGTGGTGGTGCTGCCGGATTCAGGCGAACGCTATTTGAGCACGCCGCTGTTTGAGGGAATTTCCGGGGAATAACCCCGCCCTCGAGCGCCGCTTTGTTTGCCGGGATGCCGGACGCGTCAGTTGTGATCGCCTGCCGGGTCGATCAGAGCCTGCATCACCGCGTTCTCAAAATCCGGGTTCATTAGCCGGTTCGGGCCCGCGGCCTGCACCATGAATAGCCCCACGATCTTCTCTTTCGGATCCACCCAAAAGTGTGTCCCGAATGCGCCGTCCCAACCGAAACTTCCGTTGGAGATGGGCGTGTTCGCGGCGACGCGGTCGGTGATCACCTGTACGCTCAATCCGAATCCGCGGCCTTTCGCGCGGCCTGGCAGCGTGTCGGGTACGAATACCGACGACATCAGATCCACTGTGTTAGGCCCCAGCAAACGTTTGCCATTCAGTTCGCCGCGATTGGCGAGCATCTGGGCGAATTGCAGGTAATCCTCGGCGCTGCTCTCGAGCCCGCCGCCGCCCGACAAATAGGTTGGGCTGTTCAGGAAAATCATCTTGTTGTCTACCTTGGTAAGCGCGCCGTCGGCGCCGCGGTACTCGATAGCGATCCGCGAAAGCTGTTCCGGCGACGGGCGGAAGCCGGTGTCCTTCATGCCCAGCGGATCGAAGATGCGCTCGCGGGCAAAGCGGTCGAACGGCTCCCCGGACGCAACTTCCACTACCCGCACCAGCGTGTCAAAGGCCGCCGTCGGACTATACTGCCACCTCGTGCCCGGCTGAAAATCGAGCGGGGTCGCGCCCAGGCGCGGGATATAGACGGCGTTGCTCTCGCCCGCTTTGAGTGCAATCTTCGCCACTTCCGCATTGCTTGCCGGTCCGCCGCTGTTGAGACCCGAGACGTGCGTGAGCAGATCCTGAATGGTAATCTCGCGTGTCGGGGGAATGGTGTAGAACAGTGGCGGCGCGTCGGCAGCGGGTGGGCGCGCCCCAGCCGGCGGGTCCTGCATCACAGCCACCTTCAGGCTTTTGAATTCCGGGATGAACCTCGACACCGGATCCGTGAGCCGCAGCTTGCCTTCTTCCATCAGCATCAGCGTGGCGGTGCCCACCACTGGCTTAGTCATCGACATGATCCAGAACAGCGAGTCTTTGGACATGGGCTTCTTGGCTTCGATGTCCGCCAGCCCATGCGCTTCAAGATGAACCACCTTGCCGTTGCGAGCGACGAGCGTCACCGCGCCCGAGATGTCATGGGCGTCCACATGACGCTGAACCATCTCATGGATGCGCGCCAAGCGTTCCGAAGAAAAGCCGGTCTGTTCGGGTTTCGCAGTCTGGATCGAAGCCGCCACCGCAGGCAGAGCAGCCAAGACCATGGAAAGAAGAAATGCGGAACGTTTCATGGGGTCTCCTAAACGACGCCGAGTCTATCACAAAGACAGGCCGGTGAGCATAGTCTGCGCGGGACAGAAAAGAGAATGGCGGACGCTTTTTGGGGTGATAGGGTGAAGCGTCCGCCGTCGTAACGGGGATTTGAATGAATAACGCTCACAGGTTCCGCGAAGTTACCGTGGCAACAGATTTTCTTTGCCGTTTAAGCATAGCCCTTTCGAGTTATTAGCACGAGATGTAAAAGGTCGTAAAAGGCGACTCTTGACTTTCGCCTTGTATTCGCCTATGATTGATAGCGAAGAAAAGGAGTAAGCACGAGTGCCATGTCTCTCCCCCGAACACTCTCTTGCGGCCCTTCCGGTTGGTCCTATTCACACTGGAACGGCATTGTTTATCCCAAGCTGAAGCCGCGCGCTTTTCATGCCTTGGAAGAGCTTTCAAAATACTTCGACGCCGTCGAGATCAACGCCAGCTTCTACCAGCCGCTTCGTCCGGAACTCGCGACCATTTGGACCAAGAAGGTCGCGCGCAACCCGAAGTTCGTTTTCACGGTAAAGCTTGGACGCCAATTCACGCATGAGCGGTCGCTCAGCCCGGCCGAGATCGCGCACTTCAAAGATGGACTGTGGCCGTTCCAGCGCGCGCGCAAACTGGGCGCGGTGCTTATGCAGTTTCCCTGGACGTTTCGTTACACGGAGGAGAATCGCCAGTTTCTGATCGCGCTGCGCCGCGCATTTCATGAGTTTCCGCTGGTGGCGGAAATGCGGCACTCGAGCTGGCAGCACGAGGAAGCGCTCGGGACGCTGATCGACTATCACGTCGGATTTGTGAACATCGATCAAGCGCCATACACCAAAGCCATGCCGCCGTCGGCGCTGCTGACGTCGCGCATCGGATATGTGCGCCTACATGGGCGCAATCCGCAACATTGGGAGCGAGAGTTCGGCCGGCCGGCCCGGGCAACAGCGGCGCACGATTACCTCTATAGCCGCAAAGAGCTGCTCGAATGGAAGACACGCATCGATCAGATCCAGCAGCATGCCGCCGCGACGTTTGTGTTCGCCAACAACGACGCCGGAGGGAAATCGGTGGTCAACGCCCTTGAACTCGGCCAAATGCTCGGCGATGACCGGCGCCTTGCGCCCGCAACACTGATAGAGCAGTTTCCCGAGGAACTGGCCGAATTCCGCTCCGAGGTTCCAGTCCAGGACGCGCTATTTGCGCGTTACGATTTGGAACACCGCGCCGTCGCCTAAGTTCAAGGCCTCGGCCAAGCGTGACATAATGCGCACGCGGTACTCGCATTGTGGGCCTGATGACAACTGATGCAACTCGCCATGGCCAAGACCGCGGTGGTTTGTGCCATGGCATCGAACTGCGCGACGTTCCCGTGGCACATGACGCACTGCATGCCGGCCTGCAGATGTCTGCGGTGTGTCCAGGTCACTCCCGGCGTAAGCTGATAAACGCGTACCCAAGGGGTGGTCTGGGGCGTCTCCGTGTGGCACGTCCGACAGGTACGGGTGTCAGGCAGCGTCATTTGAGCGCCTGGTTCGGGATTGGTATGGCACTGCTGGCACGCGAGGCCGAGCCCAAAGTGCATCTTATGGCTGAAGGGAATCGGCTGCTGCGGCGCGGGATGCGGTGCTGGATTATCAGGCACCTCTTGTTTGGCCGCCCCTTGTTGCGCACGCGCACAGAATGAGAGAAACAGAAGGGAAATCAGGCCCACAGCCCGGATCATGACTTCCTGCTCCCCACCTCTTCGATGCTCGATCCCAAATCCTTGAAGATCGCGGCCGCTGCATTTCGGCCTGGAAATCCAGTAATTGAACCACCCGGCGGTGTACACGCGCCGGTCTGGTAGAGACCGGGGATCGGCATTTTGTAGGGCGCCATCTGCGGCAGCCGGCGGTCGCCAGCGTGGACGCTTCCGCGCCACATTGCGGGATTCATGCGCTCGATATCCAGCGGGCTCTCGAGGAACTTGGCGAGCACTTTGTCCGGCGTCATGTTCGGCGCCACGCGACGAAGCCTGTTCAAGCACGCCTCGGCCACTTGCTCCTTGATCTTGTCCCAATGTTTGGGACCGCCGTCGGCGAGATCGTACGCCATCGTGCCCTCGATCTTGAGGGTATGGTGCCCGGCCGGAGCGCGCGTCGCATCGCCCACCGAGGGGCTGACGATTTGCAACGGCGTGTCTTCCACCCACGCTTCGCCTCGCGCATTATACGAATTCAGCAGCAGAATGCTCTCGGGGCTGTCCATCAACACCGCTTCGGTGCTCGAGATGGTTCCACCGCCCGCCAGCGGATATTGCGGAGCTTCCGTCGTCGCGTAGTGAAACTGGATCATCGCGTGTTCCGGTTGGAAAGCCTCCACCATGGTGTTAAACTCGTCGCCCCAGAGGTCGCGCGGCGCCATGTTCACGATGTGCTTCAGGTGGATGGTCGAAACAACGGCCTTGTCAGCCCGGTACTTGCCGCCGTCCGTGCATTCCACGCCCAGGCATTTTCCATTCTCTACAATCAGCTGCACCACCGGCTTGTTGGTCAGGATCACGCCATTGTGTGCTTCGATGAATCGGCCCAGCGCGACGCTCAACATTCCAGAGCCGCCCTTGGGGATGGGGCGTCCGTTGAGCACCTGAGTCATCAGCGAAAACGCTTGTGCGCCCGTGCCGAAATCGCCACCCGGCACACCGCCGAAATGGCCGCACGCCAGGCACGCCGCACGCAGATGCTTGCTTTCAAAAAGCACACCGGTCGCGTCGTAGCCGGACATAGCGCTGAGCTGCTGCCAGAACTTGGCTCGGCGCACCGATCCTCTTGCCCCCGGTCCGCTCTCGGCGTACGCTTTGTATTCGGGAACCAGCTTGCGGAACGTTTCCGCGTCTTTCTTTGAAATCTTCGCGATAGTTTCGCACGTCCGATCCAAGTCCCGCCACACGCTGATTGATGCCCCGTCCAAGAACGGAATGTGCATCACGAGTTCCGGATCGATATATTCCAGGCCGTAATCGGCGAGACTCAATTCCTTCAGAGCCGGGTTCGACTGAAAGCCGGAGTGGACGCTCGAGCAAAGGTCTTCCTTAAATCCAGGGAGGCACACCTCGGCGGTCTTGCAACCTCCTCCGATGGTCGGCCGGCCCTCTAGCACCAGAACTTTGTAGCCAGCCTTCGCCAGATACGCCGCGCAGACCAGGCTGTTGTGCCCGGCCCCGGCCACGACAAAGTCGAAGCGGTCCCCCGACCGGCTCTGGGCACCGAGGGCTGGAGCAAAAGCAAGTGGTCCCAGTGCCGCTGCGCCCTTGATGAACCCCCGCCTCGTTGGGTCAGTCACTGTAGAATCATACACCGGCGGCTTCCGGCGAAAGTATGGCTGGAGTTACAAGTCTCCGGCGGCCAGGGTCAGTTCGGTCGCGAGCACAGCTACGCGCAAGGTTCGCAAATCGTCTCCGTGAAAGACGACGCGCCGGGCGCCAGCCTTCCAAACCCTTACCAGATCGGCGTTTGCCTTCGACACTACAACTACTACGCGCTTTCGATGGCCGGGCAGCGCACCTGAGCTGTCCAAGTGATCTATGTCCATAACGATAACGCCCGCGATCGCGGTATCCGGCTGCGTCACAATGTGCACCTGATGTGTGCCGTCCCCTACAAGCAGATCACGGAGCGATCGTGCCTGCTCGGAATCGCGTAGGGCTACCTGGACGGTTTTCATGCCAGCGCCGGTTTGACGGGCAATCCGAGCGCCACCGGCCGGTTGGAAAGCGAGACTGTGGGGAATCAGCTAGTTGGAGACATCTCAGCCCGCGTTTGTTCAACGATGTGGGCGAATCTGCGCGCTAGTTCCACTATCCACCCAGACTCTTTGGCCTCAATCGCGCGAGGCGGGATAAGATGTGCCCCTACGCCTACCGCCGCGACACCCGCTTGGATGTATTCGCCGGCATTTTGTTGGTTTACACCTCCTGCGGCTATGAAGCGCGCATTGGGAAATGGCGCTCTCAGCGCACGGATGTAGGGAGGCCCACCGGCTTGGGCGCAGGGGAAAACCTTGACAAAGTCGGCACCGGCCTTCACCGCCATCATCACTTCGCTTGGGCTCAAAACTCCCGGCAGCACCGTGAAACCTTGCTTCACCACAAACTCGACGGTGGCGAGATCCAACCCCGGACTAGTGATGAACGTGGCTCCAGCGTCGAGGCAAGCGCGCGCGGTTTCGACGTCCAGGACGGTGCCGGCGCCGACAATCATTTTCGGATGCTTCTTCAACAGGTGCGTAATCAACTCCGCGGCCTTGGGAACCGTCATGGTGAGTTCCACAATCGGAATGCCTCCGCGCGACACCGCATCGGCGGCGAATAAAGCTTCTTCGGGCGTCGATACCCGAACCGCTGGAATCAAGCCGATACTCTGGATCTTCGCGCAAACCTCGTCTTTGGTCATGGTCCGATCAAATTTATCACGTGCAGGTTGCAATTATGCTACGGGCTCGGTGTGTGCATCCGGCGGCGCCAGAACGTCGTTGTCGCTCGCGGCCCAGACGTACAGCGTCGGCAAAAGATAGATGCCCAGTATCAAGGCCGCGATCAATCCGCCCACGATCACGATGGCAAAGGGCCGCTGCGAATCCGAGCCGATACCGCGCGACAACGCCGCCGGCAGCAGTCCCACGCTCGCCACCAGCATGGTCATCATGATGGGCCGCAGCCGTAGTACCGATCCTTCCACCGCTGCATCCTGGATGGTGTGGCCGCGCGCGCGTAGCTGATTGATGTACTCCAGCATGATCACGCCCGTTTGCACCGCCACGCCAAACAGCGCGAGAAACCCGACGCCGGAGGAAACGCTGAAGTGCGTGCCGGTAATCAGCAACGCGAGCAGCCCGCCGATGGGAGCCATGGCCACGTTACCCAAGATCAGCAGCACCCACTTGAACGACTTGAACATTGTGTACAGGATCATGCAGATCACGAGTATCGTTAGCGGAAGCACCAGCAGCAGACGCCGCTGGGATCGCTTTTGGCTTTCGTACTCGCCTGCCCAATCGATGTGATAGCCGTCGGGCAGCTTCACTCGCTTGCCCACTTTGTCGATGGCTTCCTCCACCGTGCTGCCTAAGTCGCGCACCGGCACGCTGTATTTGATGGCCACGTAGCGCGAGTTGCCTTCACGGTAAATCTCAGACGCGCCGTCCAACGTCCGGACCTGGCACAACTGCGCGAGCGACACCCGTTCGCCCGATGGCGCCAAGAGGCGGATGCTTTCGATGGCTTCCCGGGTATTTCGATACGACGTTTGGTAGCGCACCACAACGTCATATCGCTGCTCACCCTGCAACACCTGGCTCACGGCTTTTCCGCCGACGGCCGTTTCGATGGCATCCTGAACATCGGCGACGTTGAGCCCATAACGAGCGGCTTGATCGCGATCCACGGTGAATTCGAGATTGGGCTGGCCGATTACGCGGAACAATCCCAGGTCCGCGATCCCCGGGATGCTTCTCATCACGCCGACGATTTCGTCACCTTTGGATTCCAGAGTCCGCAGATCGTCGCCATAGATCTTGATCGCCAGTTGTCCTTTCACTCCGCTGACGGCTTCTTCCATGTTGTCGGCAATGGGCTGCGAGAAATTCCACAGTGCGCCGGGAATCTTCTCCAGTTGGTCGTCCATGGAAGCGATGAGGGCTTCCTTGTTCTGCCGGAACACCGGCCGCCATTGTTCCTTTGGCTTCAAATCCACGAAGTATTCAGTATTGAAGAAGCCCGCGATATCGGTGCCGTCGTCGGGGCGCCCCACTTGGGAGATCACCTGCGTTACTTCGGGAAACGAAGCCAGAAGAACACGAGCTTGATCCATCACGCGTGCGCCTTCACTCGGCCCGGTGCTCGGCGCGAGCGTTCCCCGCACCCAAATCGCGCCTTCGTCCAAGTGCGGCAGGAATTCCGATCCGATAATTCCGCTGAAGAGCAAGTACGCCGACGCGCCGAGCGCCGCCGCGGACACCGCCACGGTGATCCACCGAAACCGAATGGCTTTCTTCAAACTGGCGCGATATCCGGCCGTCATCGCGGTCATCAGCGGATTGCGCCATTCTGTGACGTGCCGGCCGAAGGTGAAGCTCGAAATCACAGGCGCGATCAACATCGAAAAAATGAGCGAACCCAGCAGTGCGAAGGCCACCGTCCAGGCCATCGGTTTGAACAGCCGCCCCTCCACGCGCTGCAGCGTGAAGATCGGCAGGTACGCGGTAATGATGATGGCGATCGAATAGGCCACCGGCCGCTGCACCTCGTGCGCCGCGCCACGAATACGCTCAAGTCCTGTGCCCTCGGCGTCGCGATGCGCCAGGTAACGAATGATGTTTTCCACCATCACCACCGCACCCTCCACCACCATGCCGAAATCGAGCGCGCCGAGCGAAAGCAGATTCGCCGGGATGCCGTTGAGATTGAGGCAAATGGATGCAAACAGCAGGGAAAAGGGAATGGTTAGTGCAACGATGAATGCGCCGCGGATGTTGCCGAGGAAGATAAACAGAATGAGCGCCACGAGCGTAATTCCCTCGGTCAGGTTCCGCAGCACCGTGTGCGTGGTGTAGTGCACCAGATTGCTGCGATCGAGAAACGGAACAATCGTGACGCCCTTGGGAAGGATGTGCTTGTTCAGCTCATCCACTTTGTCGTGGATCGCGACCAGCGTGGTGTCGGAATCCGCGGTTTTGCGCAGCAGAACGATCCCCTCCACGACATCGCTGTTGTCGTCGACTTTGCCGTCCGTCCGGCGATATGCTTTGCCGATTTGCCCTAACCGAATCTTTGGACCCTGCGTCACCGTGGCGATGTCCCCGACGCGAATGGATGCGCCATTTTGGGCCTTCAACATCGTTTTCTGAATGTCGGTGACGGACTTCATCTGTCCGAGTGCGCGCACGTTGATCTGCTGGAGACCCGCTTCCACGAAACTTCCACCGGCGTTCACGTTGTTGTTGGCGATCTGTTGTTCTACTTGGCCCACACTCAGGCCGTAGGCGATCAGCTTATCCGGATCCAGCCGCACCTGATATTCGCGCGTCACACCGCCGAAGCTCACTACGTCCACTACGTTGGGAACCGACTTGAACTGCTTTTCGAGCACCCAGTCTTCGAGCGTCTTCAACTCCATCAGGTCGTACTTGGGATTGGTGCTGCGCAGCGTGTACCAATAAATCTGTCCTACCGGGCTGTAATCTGTGCCGATCTGCGGCTGCAGATTTTCCGGCAGATTGATCTGCGCCAGGCGCTCCAGCACTTTCTGCCGGTTCCAGTCGTTGGCCGATTCGTCGTCGAAGATCAGCATCACGCTCGAAAGCCCGAAGACAGAAAACGAGCGCAAATGCTCCAGATGCGGGATGCCGTTCATGACGATTTCGATGGGCGAGGTGACTTGTTGTTCCACTTCCTCGGCTGCACGCCCGGGCCATTGCGTGATGATCTGGACATAGTTGTTGGCTACATCCGGGTAGGCTTCTACGGGAAGGTTATGAAACGAAATCGCACCCCAGATCAACAGCAGGGTGGCGAACGCGATAATCAATACGCGATTATCGAGGGCGAAATCAACGAGGCGGCGGATCATGCCGCTTGGAACCCCAACATTTTGTTGGCTCCAAGCTTATCAGATCCGGAGAAATCTTTCGGCTCGACCGAAATCTTTCGGCTAATGGGAGTCTTCTAGCTGAAGAACCTCCGGGACCGGCAGTACATCGCCCTCGCGCGCCACCCAAGTATATAAGGTAGGCAACAGAAAAATACTTAACAGCAGTCCCGATATCAAGCCTCCGACGATAACGATGGCGAACGGGCGCTGCGAATCGGAGCCGATGGCATGCGACAGCGCGGCCGGCAGGAGTCCCAGGGTGGCCACCATGCTGGTCACCATGATCGGGCGCAATCGGAGGACCGCGCCTTCCACCGCCGCTTCTTCAATGGAATGGCCGCGCGCGCGCCGCTGATTGATGTATTCCAGCATGATCACGCCGGTCTGCACCGAAACGCCGAAGAGCGCGAGAAATCCGATCCCCGAAGAAACGCTGAAGTGGGTGTGCGTGACAAGCAAAGCGAGCATGCCGCCGAGCGGCGTCATCATCACGTTGACGATGATAAGAGAGGCCCATTTGAGCGACTTAAACATCGTATAGAGGATCACGAAAATGATCAGCACGGTGAGCGGCACAATGATTCCCAGGCGCGCCGCCGCGCGCTTCTCACTTTCGTATTCGCCTTCCCAATTAACGTGATACCCGCGCGGCAATTCGACCTGCTTGCCAACCTTGGCAATCGCTTCTTCCACAGTGCTTCCCAAATCGCGCCCGCGCACGCTGTACTTCACGGCGACGTAGCGCTGGTTGCCCTCGCGATAAATCTCGGAGCCGCCGTCCCGCATTTCGATCTTGCATAACTGCGCGAGTGAAACGCGCTCGCCCGAGGGCGAAAGCAGCCGAATATTCGCGATCGCTTCCCGGGTGTCCCGATACTCGGCCTGATAGCGCGCCACCAGGTCGTACCGCTGCTCGCCCTGGAGCACTTGGGTGAGCGCGTTACCTCCGACGGCGGTCTGAATCGCGTCCTGGACATCGGCGACGTTGATTTGAAAACGCGCCGCCGCCTGGCGATCCACCTGCACGTTGAGGTTGGGCTGGCCTAGCAGCCGAAAAACTCCCAAGTCTTCCACGCCCGGAACGGTGCGCATCACCTTCACCACTTGATCGGCTTTGTCTTCCAGTGTCCGCAAATCGTCGCCGTAGATTTTCGTCGCAAGCTGGCCTTTCACGCCGCTGACAGCTTCTTCCATGTTGTCGGCGATGGGCTGCGAAAAATTCCAGATCGCGCCGGGAATATTCTCCAGTTGTTCGTTCATCGCCGCAATGAGCGCTTCCTTGTTTTGCTGAAACACGGGACGCCATTGCTCTTTGGGCTTCAGGTCCACGCAATATTCGGTGTTGAAGAAGCCGGTTGTATCGGTGCCGTCATCGGGGCGACCCACCTGGCTGGTGACGATAGTGGCTTCGGGAAACGCGGCCAGCGTGAGGCGCGCCAAATTCGCCACGCGAACTCCTTCAGCTTGGCCGGTGCTGGGTGCGAACGTTCCGCGCACCCACAATGCGCCTTCGTCCAGATGGGGAAGGAACTCGGAACCAATGATCCCACTGGTGGCGAGATAGACCGTCGCGCCCAGCGCCAACACCGCCACTGCGATTACCGCCCAGCGCTCGCGAATG
>DATHMO010000298.1:0-20838 GCA_035486995.1 Bryobacteraceae bacterium | reverse complement strand
ATCGTTTCCTTCTGAATTTGCAGAGCAGCGAATCTGGCACGATCAGACAGCGGCGGGTTAGACCGGACGATGAGGGACGATGCGAAAATAGGCGGAACTTCAAAGACAACTTTAGTTTAGCACGCGGGGGCAAGTTGCGGGGCGACTATTAGACAGCGGAGATGTTTTTCGGAGGACGCGGTATTGTGTTGCTCGCGCAGGAGTACGTCGCGAATTTGGGGAGAATTCTGCTCGAGGCGCCCAAGGTGAATTCGCGGCAGAATTATGGTCGAATGGCGGGGCCAGTCCTGCTAGAGGTTCAGCAGCGCGGGCAGGAGATCCTGGAGCATTTGAGCAGGGATTTGGAACATCCGGTAGTGAGCTAGATCGGCGGTATGGCCGTTATTCAGACAGTGAGTTGCGTCTACCGGACGGCACCCTGTTCTCGTTAGAAATCAAACGACACTCCGTGCGGGGAAGACTTGGTCAGTACTCAGATCAGGGTCCTGCTACCAGACGCGGCAGGCCGGCGCGTGAACCATCGGTTGCCCCTCATGACAAGCGAAAGCTTCGCGAAACTCCGGCATGTTTCCGAGGACACCGTTGACGCGATACCGGCCAGAGTGTGGATCGGTCTGGGCGAACATACGAAGTCTTTCCGGCCGCACGTTCTGGCAATAAACTTGGCCGTAGGCGAGGAAAAAGCGCTGCTGGGGTGTAAATCCATCAAGGTTTGGCTGAGGCCTGCCCGCCATCGACTCCATGAGCGCCATGAACGCCAGCCGCACGCCGCCATTGTCGGCGGTGTTCTCACCGAGAGTCAGCTTGCCGTTCAGGTGTACACCCTCCATCAGACTGAACGCGGAATACTCTTTGATAAAACAATCGGCGCGCTTCTCAAATTCCGCGGCGTCTTCCGCCGTCCACCAATTGCTTAAGTTACCCTCAGCGTCGAAGTGGCGGCCCTCATCATCGAACCCATGCGTCAACTCATGCCCGATCGTACTTCCGATCGCGCCATAGTTCACCGCCGCATCCATGCGATTGTCAAAAAAGGGGGGTTGCAGGATACCCGCCGGGAAGTTGATAGTGTTCTTCTCTAGGCTGTTGTAAGCAGTCACGCTGGAGGGCGTACGGGACCATTCGTTGCGGTCCGCGTGCAGGCCAATCTTGGTTAATTGGCGGTGAACTTCGAACTCGGTGGCGCGTCGGTCGTTTTCCACAGCCGCTCCGCGCAGAATCTTGACGCCTGAATAGTCGGGCCATTTTTCGGGATAGCCGATCTTCTCGGTTACGCTACGCAGCTTGATCAGAGCTTGCGTTTTGGTGGCAGGTGTCATCCAGTCGAGCGATTGAATATCTTGGTTGAGCATCTTTTCGATTTGCTGCACCATGGTCATTACACGGGCCTTAGCATCGGGCGGGAAGGCTTGCTCCACATACTCTTGTCCCAGAGCGAAGCCCAGATTGTTATCTACAGCTTGCACGCAGCGTTTCCAGCGGGGCTGCAGTTCCCCGGCTCCAGTCAAAGTCTGGCCAAAGAAATGGAAGTTTTCATCGACAAACGCTCTGGCCAGAAAAGGCGCTTCAGAGTGTACTAGGTGCCATCGCAAATAACTCTTCAAGTCGGCCAAGCTGCTGTTTCTAAGAACCGCGTCCACGCTTTTGAAAAAATCCGGGACCGAAACATCGAGATCCGCGAAGTGGGGCGCGCCCATTCCAGCGAAATATTTCGGCCAATCGATGCTAGGAGAGAGGGCAACGAGTTCTTTGACGGACATCTTGTGAAAAGTCTGGTTGGGATCGCGCCGGGAGACACGATCTAGCGATCCTTTCGCCAAATCCGTTTCAGTGCGTAGGACAGCCTGTGCATCCGCGGCGGCCTCCGTGGACGATTCACCGAGCAGCTGCAGCATATTCTGTACGTGCGCCAGGTACTCTTCACGGAGCTTTGCCGACCTGGGATCGTCCTTCAAGTAGTTATCACGATCCGGAAGACCGAGACCGCCCTGGTCGATGTTCGCGATCATTTGCATGGAATTCTTGGGGTCCGGCTCGGGGGAAAACTCAAAAAACACGCCGACCCCGACGCGGTGAAGCTGCACCAGCGCAGGGAGGATCGCTCTCTTCGACTGGATCGCCTCAATGCGCTTCAGCTCGGTTTCCAACGGCTGGATCCCTAACTTCTCAATGGTTGTCTCGTCCATGCAGGAGGCATAAAAGTCACCAATCTTTTGCTCCACTGCCGAGCGCTTGGAATTGTCGACCGAGGCCTTTTCCAAGATTCCGCGAAGGATGGTGCGATTGCGATCCGTGAGCAGGTTGAAAACGCCCCACCCGGACTGGTCGACGGGAATCGGGTTATTGGCCATCCAGGTTCCGCAAGCGTACTGATAGAAATCGACACAGGGATCAGCGGTCATGTCCATGTTGGCCGTGCTGAAGCCTGGGCCGGACGACGCTGGACCGGCTTGCGCCACAACGTTAATCCTTACGATGAGCGCTAAAAGCGGGAGGAGAAGGATCAGCCGCATCTTGTAAGTTTACTGCACCAGTTTTCGGCAGGCCGAGAGCGTGGACCTGTACGCGCGAATCGACTTAATTGAAATGAGCAACCCCGCGCAGATGTTCCGCATGAGCCAAGCCCGAAGCTAGGGCGAAGTTTGGAAATCGGAGCCCCTAAAGCAGACTAGATCTTCTAAAATGCCCTGCACTGAAACCAGATAAGCGGGAAGTCGGTTAACCGCCTGCTGGATGGTCCGATCGCTCCCCGGAGAAATTCCACCACCTCCCCGCACCACAACCAAAGAAACCGCCGTGCTTGAGGCCCCACTTACAAAAGGCTTGTCGATTACCAAAGAAGAAGAGCTCCACTGGCTCGCGCTGCGCCTGATCCCCGGCCTCGGAACCCGCAAAGCCAACCAGCTCCTTGACCGCCTCAAAACCCCGCAGGCCATCTTTCGGGCGTCGCGGTCGGAACTCGAAGCAAGCGGGCTCTCAGGCAGCGTCGCCCAAACTATCGCCAGCGGATGCACATTCGACGACGCCGTGGATCAGCAGCAGAAGATGCTCGAAGCGGGTGCCTACCTGGTGTCGTTCAACGACCCTGCCTACCCGGCGCGCCTGAAGGAGATTTTCGATCCGCCCATCGCGCTGTTCGTCCGAGGCTCCCGCGTAGAGCTGCTGCAAGCGATCCTGCTAGGCGTGGTTGGCACCCGGCGGCCGACTCCTTATGGAACCGCGGCTACCGAGCGGCTCTCGGCCGATCTCGCGCAAGCCGGGCTCACCATCACCAGCGGCATGGCCCGCGGCATCGACACCTCGGCGCATCGGGCGGCGCTCGATATAGGCGGCGATACGGTGGCGGTGCTGGGCTGCGGCGTCGACCTGGTCTACCCAGCCGAGAATCGCAAACTGGCCGCCGAGATAGCCGCCAAAGGCCTAATGGTGTCGGAGTTCCCCATGGGCTCACCCGCATATCCCCAGAACTTTCCGATCCGCAATCGCATCATAAGTGGCATGAGCGTGGGCGTCCTGGTGGTGGAGGGCGCGCAGTATTCGGGCTCGGCCATCACGGCTAAAATGGCGCTGGATCAGCAGCGGGAGGTCTTCGCCGTGCCCGGCAGCATCATGTCGAAAATGAGCTGGGGACCCAATCTGCTGATCAAACAGGGGGCCAAGCTGGTGCAGGAGTGGAACGACGTGCTGGTGGAGCTGCCCTCGGACATCCGGCGCGCGCTGATCGGCAAGGCGCAAGCCAGACTCGGCGTTATGTCGTTGGAACTAAACGGGGAAGAGGCCACGCTACCACCGGAACTGGGGGTTGCCAGCCGGGTGCTGTTCAATAAGCTGAAGCCGGACATCCCAATACATATTGACGAACTCATTGAAACTTCTGATACCCTGACTTCATCAGAAGTAATTGCCGCGCTCTTCGAACTCGAGCTGCTAGGCTTGGCCCGCCAACTCCCCGGCAAGAACTTTGTTAAAGTGTGGTAGAACTTGGGACCGGACTTACATCCCACATGTTAACTGTAAGTACTCATACGGTTTAGGAAAACTATGGCAAAATCTCTCGTCATCGTCGAATCGCCGGCGAAGGCGAAAACGATCGGCAAGTATTTAGGTAAGGACTTCGTCGTAAAGGCTTCCCTCGGGCACGTCAAGGATCTCCCCAAGAAGGACCTGTCGGTGGATGTGGAGCATAACTTCGAGCCGCATTACGAGGTAATCGAAGGCAAGAAGAAGCTCATGGCCGAACTGAAGACGGCGGCCAAGGGCATGGATTCCGTCTACCTGGCGGCTGACCCGGATCGCGAAGGCGAAGCCATCTGTTTCCACCTGCAGGAAGAGCTCAACGGTTCGAAGAAGGGCCCGAAGTTTTTCCGGGTGATGTTCAACGAGATCACGGCCGGCGCCATCAAGAAGGCGTTCGAGAAGCCGGGATCGGTGAACCTGCATTTGGTAGATGCACAACAAGCCCGCCGCATTCTCGACCGGCTGGTCGGCTACAAGATTTCGCCGCTGCTGTGGGACAAAGTACGGCGCGGGCTGTCGGCTGGCCGCGTCCAGACCATCGCGCTGCGGCTGATTGTGGACCGTGAGCGCGAGATCCGCGCGTTCATCAAGCGCGAATACTGGACCATCGACGTCCAGCTCAACGCCAAGAAGCCGCCGGTGCTGACGGCACGTTTCACCAAGAAGAACGACGAGGCGATCGAGCTACCCGACGAGGGCACGACTAAGGGCCTGGTCGATCAACTGGATGGATCGAAGTACATTGTCCACTCGGTTGCCACGCGCGAGAAGAAGCGGAATCCGGTGCCGCCGTTCATCACGTCCACGCTGCAACAGGAGGCATCGCGCAAACTGCGGTTCAGCGTAAAGCGCACGATGATGATCGCGCAGCGGCTGTATGAGGGCGTGGAACTGGGCGCGGAAGGATCGGTCGGTCTCATTACTTATATGCGTACTGATTCCACGCGCGTTTCTAACGACGCCTTGGACGAAGTGCGCGGGCTGATCAAGGATCGCTTCGGCGCGCCGTTTGTGCCGGAATCGCCTAACGTCTATAAGGGCAAGAAGGATGCGCAGGACGCACACGAAGCTGTCCGTCCGTCGTCGTCGCGGCGGGCGCCTGAGGATGTCGCGCAATATCTCCAAGAAGACGAGCTGAAGCTGTACCGCCTGATCTGGATGCGCTTCGTGGCGTCGCAAATGATGCCGGCGGTGTTCGATCAGACGACAATCGATGTGGCCGCCAAGGGCAAGGACGGCGCCACCTACATGTTCCGGGCGACCGGCAGCGTGCCGAAGTTCAACGGCTTCCTGGACGTCTACAAAGAGGGCAAGGACGAAAAGGACGCCGATGACGAGGAAGAGAAAAACAAGCTGCCGCTGGTTGCCCAGGGCGAGGAGCTGAAGTTCAAGGCGATCGCGCCGGAACAGCATTTCACCGAACCGCCGCCGCGTTTCAACGAAGCGACGCTGGTGAAAGAACTGGAATCGGATGGCGTGGGGCGTCCGTCGACCTATGCGTCGATTCTCTCGACGATCCAGGAGCGCGAGTACGTCAAGAAGGAGGGCGGCAAGTTCATCCCAACCGAGCTCGGCATGGTGGTGACGGATCTGCTGCTGGAGAGCTTCCAGAACCTGTTCGACGTAAAGTACACGGCGCGCCTGGAAGAAGAACTGGACGAAATCGAAGACGGCAAGATCGACTGGCGCGCGTCCATGGCCGATTTCTACGACCGGTTCCAGAAGGATCTGGAAAAGGCCGAGCGCACCATGACCGACATCAAGCGGATGGAGAAGCCCACCGACTTGATTTGCGACAAATGCGGCAAGCCCATGGTGATCAAGTGGGGGCGGCACGGCAGCTTCATCGCGTGCACGGGATATCCCGAGTGTTCGAACACGCGCGAGTTGACGGTGGATCTGCCGGATATCGATAAGGCGGATTTGACCGAACAGGACGCGCAGGAATATTGCGAAAACTGCGGCCGTCCGATGGTGCTGAAGAAGGGCCGTTTCGGGCAATTCTTCGCGTGTTCGGGATATCCGGATTGCAAGACCACGAAGCAGATCGGCGGCGAGCAAAAGAAGTCGGACGTGCCGCTCGACGAAAAATGCCCGCAGTGCGGCAACAATCTGGTGATGAAGCACGGCCGGTTCGGCGAGTTCACCGCGTGCAGCAATTATCCGAAGTGCAAGTTCGTCAAGCAGAAGACCATCGGAGTTCCCTGCCCCAATTGTTCGGAAGGGCAAGTGGTGGAGCGGCGTTCCAAGCGCGGCAAGACGTTCTATGGATGCAACCGCTATCCTGAGTGCGACTTCGTGGCGTGGGGCAAGCCGATCGCTGAGAAGTGCCCGGATTGCGGATCGAGCTACATGGTCGAAAAATGGCTCAAGGCCGGCGGATTTGCGCAGTGCCCGAATGGTGAGTGCAAGTACAAGCGGCCGCTGCCGGCGGTGGAAGTGACGGCGTAAAGCGCCGAACCGGCTCGCTCACTCTCGCGGCTCTTCCTTATTGAAACAATTTGTGACTGGGCGCGTCCCACAATGTTCCTGCCGGGATGGGATACTCGTTGAGTAACACCGCAGTGAAGGCAGGTTCAGCGCGCCCATCGAATCTACGCGTTTGCTGATCCTCCGCGGTGGGGACTTGGTTCGGGAGGCGGCGTGATTGCAGGTGGAGTAGAAGCGCTCAGAGATTTTGTCGCTAACGGCGGCGGCGCGAACGCGGCCTTTCGTGGAATGCTGGACGCTCTCCCCGTTGCGGTCTACATGACGGACGCGGATGGGCGGCTCACGTATTTTAACGACGCCGCCGTTGCGCTGTCAGGCCGCATGCCCGAACTCGGCACCGACCAATGGTGCATCACCTGGAAGATTTTCCTGCCGGATGGCACACCGTTGCCACATGACCAATGTCCGATGGCCATTGCCCTGAGAGGCGGCCAGGTGCCCCGTGGTGTTGAGTGTATCGCCGAGCGCCCTAACGGCAGTCGCTTCTGGTTTACGCCCTATCCAGCCGTCCTGCGCGATGCCGACGGCCGGATCATCGGCGGCATCAATATTCTGGTCGACAACACGGAGCGAAAATCCGCCGAGATCGAAGCCAATGAGCAGTACCGCGCGATCGTGGAGACCACTCCCGAGTGCGTCAAGATTGTAGCGGCCGACGGAACGTTGTTACACATGAATGCCGCGGGCTTGGCCCTGGTAGGCGCCCCTTCCGACGACGCCGTGATCGGCAAGAACGTCTATGACCTGATCGCCACCGAAGACCGGAGCACGTACTGCGAATTCAACCAGAAGATTTGCCGGGGGGAGAAGGGCTCTCTGGAGTTCGATCTCGTTGGGCTGAATGGGGTGCGCCGCCGCATGGAGACGCATGCCACTCCCTTGCGGCATTCCGACGGAAGCATGGTCCAGCTTGCCATCACGCGCGACGTCACCAAGCGCAAGCGGGCCGAACGTGCAGCTCTCTTGTTAGGCGCGATCGTGGATTCCTCCGACGACGCGATCATCAGTAAGGACCTCAACGGTATCATCACCAGTTGGAATGTAGGCGCGGAACGGCTGTTCGGCTACACTTCCGACGAGGTGATCGGAAAACCGGTCACGATTCTCATGCCCGCGGATCGCCTCGACGAGGAACCCAGAATCCTGAGCCGGCTGAAACGCGGCGAGCGCGTGGACCACTTCGAGACCATCCGGAAACGAAAAAACGGCGAGCTGCTCGACATCTCTCTGACGATTTCGCCGGTCAAGGACCAGCAGGGCAGCATTATCGGGGTGTCAAAGATCGCCCGCAACATTACCGAACGCAAGCGCGCCCAAGCCGCACTGTTGGCCAGCGAAGCGAGATTCCGGCAACTGGCCGACGCGATGCCGCAGATGGTATGGACGGCGCGCCCGGACGGCTATCTCGACTATTACAACGAACGCTGGTATGAGTTCACCGGCTTCAGCCGCGACAAGTTCGGGGACATGAGCTGGGAATCGATTCTCCATCCCGACGATCTGCGGCACTGCCGGGACACCTGGTATGGCGCAGTCCGTTCCGGACAGCCGTACAACATTGAGTACCGCTTTTGGGACCGCCGCGAGCAACGCTGGCGCTGGTTCATGGGCCGCGCGCTTCCTGTTCGCGATACCGGCGGAAACGTCGTGAAATGGTTCGGTTCCACTACCGATATCGACGCCCAGAAAAGGGTTGAGGATGACCTGCGGCGCGCCAACCAGGATCTTGAACAGTTCGCATTTTCGGCCGGCCACGATTTGCAGGAGCCCTTGCGCACCGTCAAGATCTACAGTGAACTTCTGACCACTACCTGCGCCTCGCAGTTAGATGGTCAAGCCCTGGAGTTCCTGACGTACCTCCGGACGGGCGCAACGCGCATGGAGATGCTGGTGCGCGATCTCCTGACCTATACCCAGGCCGCGAAATTCGAGGAGCCGGCACAGCCCACCGACGCTGCTGAGGCGCTGGAGTCCACTCTCGCGAGCGTGGCCGGGGCAATTTCGGAGGCGGACGCACAGATCACGGCCGATCCCTTGCCGTCGCTTCGCGTGCACAGCACTCACTTGCAGCAGTTATTTCAAAATCTCATCGGCAATGCAATAAAATATCGCAGCCCGGATCGTACTCCCGCCGTGCATGTGAGCGCCGAACGCCAAAGCGGGCACTGGATATTCTCGATAAGAGATAACGGCATCGGCATCGACTCCGAGTACAAGGAGAACATTTTTGGGCTTTTCAAACGTCTACACAGTAGTGACGAATATTCAGGGACCGGCATCGGACTGGCTATTTGCCGGCGGATCGTCGACCAGTATCATGGCCGGATCTGGGTGGAATCCGAACCCGGACGAGGATCGACATTCCGCTTCACTCTCCCGGTCTGAAGGGCAGCCGGACGCGCGCCCGCAGATCCTGATCGTCGAGGACAATCCAGCGGACGTGTTTCTCATTCGTGAGGCGATCCAGGCCGCGAAGATCGAGGCCGACCTTCACGTGGTGAAAGACGGAGAACAAGCGGTGAGGTTTTTCGATCGAGCAGACCACGACGATGCGGCGCCCTGTCCGGTTCTCGTGATTCTTGACATCAATCTTCCCAGAAAGCACGGCGGCGAGGTTCTGCAGCATATGCGAAAGAGCCCCAAATGCGGCGGCGGGCTGGTGATCGCGATCTCCACCTCGGATTCCGCGCGGGATCGCCAGGAGATGGCGACCCTGGGTGCGAATGGGTATTTTCGCAAGCCTTCTAGCTACGTGGAATTTATGAAACTGGGAGACATAGTAGTAGAACTCTTGACCAGGGATCGCGGCCTGCCAGGGCGCAGCTAAGGGTCACGCGAATAGACAATGAATCCGGCATGCTTGGCGACCTTGTCGTAAAGTAATCGTCCCGCCGTGTTCGAATCCTGCGTGTGCCAGTAGACCCGCTTTGACCCAGCCGCTTTCGCCCGCTCGCAAACGGCCTCTATCAGCGAACGCCCGATGCCGCGGCCGCGCTCGGCGGGAACCGTGAACAGATCCTGCAGGTAGCAGGTGGGCTGCAGCAGTGTGGTGCTGCGATGAAACAGGTAGTGCACCAGACCGACAATCTGCCCATCGCGCTCGGCGACCAGCGCGAACACAGGCTCGTTCGGATCGAGGAAGCGCTGCCACGTCGCCTGCGTGATTTCGTGCGGGAGCGCGGTCTCGTCCTTGCGGCCGTAGAAAGCATTGTAGCCATCCCAGAGCGGCTTCCACGCTGCATAGTCTGCCGGCGTCACGCCGCGGACCAGAATGCTCATGACGCTACCGCCGCGCGATCGGCTGTCGGCGAATAACCTCGTGCGATGGATTCCTCAAGCACGCGCCGCACGGTATCCACGATTTGCCGGACCTCATCGCCCCGAGCCACCGGGCCGTGACCGGCAACAACGACAGCAGGCTTGAGCGCCTCAATTCGCTTCAGCGATTCGAGCCATATTTCCCAAGCCGCGGGCGTTCCCGCGTCCAGATTCGGAAGATACTCGTTGATCAGACAATCGCCCGTGAACAGGACTCCGTCGTCAGGCACCCAAACTGAAAGATTCGTGGCGGTGTGTCCGGGTGTAAGCAGGACCTCCAGCGCGCAGCCGCCCAGATCGAACCGTGTGTCTCCGTGAATTTGGCGATTCGGGTTTTCGAGGCGCGTCCCATGAAAGAACGCCCGCGCTTCACCACGTGACCGGCGAGCGCGATTGGGAATGGCATCGTCGAATTCCGCGATTTCGGCTTGAAACTCGGCCGTAGTTCGCGCAATCTCAACGTGACCCCATATTTCAACACCCTGCTCGAGAAAGAATCCGTTCCCGCCAATGTGATCGAAATGCTTCTCGGTGTTAATCACGCAAATCCGATTTCCGGGCGCCGCGGTTGAGGCGTATCCGTGCACGGTCTGCGCCGCTAGCGTGTTGGCGCCAGTGTCCACCACTACCGTCAGATTGTCGCCGATAACAAAGCCGGCATTTACGCACCAAGGCGTGGAATATCCGAGCCCGGTGACGGCATAGCAGCGATTCGAGAGGCGCATCTCCCGATTATCGCTCCTGATTTGTGCCTGATCGCCGGCGCCCTGACCACCACGGTTCAGTTCGAACGACGCTCCTATGGTTATATAGAGAGGATGTCTGCCGAACGCGAACGCCTGCTGCAGGATCGAAACCGGACCAAATACTGGAAGCGCTGGGGGCCGTACCTCAGCGAGCGGTCCTGGGGCAACCCGCGCGAGGACTACAGCGCGGACGGCACCGCGTGGGACTACTTCACGCACGACCACGCCCGCTCGCGTACCTATCGCTGGACCGAGGATGGCATCGCCGGCATTTGCGACAACCACCAGCGCCTGTGCTTTGCGTTTGCTTTCTGGAACGGAGTGGACCCCATCCTGAAGGAGCGGCTGTTCGGAGTTTCGGGGCCGGAGGGCAATCACGGCGAGGACGTCAAAGAGTATTACTACTACTTAGACTCCACGCCGACGCACTCCTACATGAAGTACCTCTACAAGTACCCGCAGTTGGAATTTCCCTACGCTCAACTGGTAGGGACCAATCGCAGTCGTGGACGAGCGGATAACGAATACGAGCTGATGGACACCGGGATCTTCGACGAGAACCGGTACTTCGACATCCTGATTGAATACGCCAAGCACGACGTCGACGATATTCTGGTGCGTGCCACTATCATTAACCGCGGCCCTTCGGCGGCAACGCTGCATCTGCTGCCCACGGTCTGGTTTCGAAACACCTGGAGCTGGGGCTACGGCAATCCGCGCCCGGAGATGTCGCGCGACGACGCGCACACTGTCCTGATTGAAGACCCGTCGCTCGGCCAATTCAAGTTGTGGCTGGAAGACGCTCCGCCGCTGCTGTTCACCGAAAACGAAAGCAACACGATGCGAATGTGGGGCTACGATAACGGGAGTCTGTATAACAAGGATTCGTTCCATCGCTACGTGGTTCAGGATTGGCGGAACGCGATAAATCCCGACCAAACCGGGACCAAAGCTTGCGGACACTATCGCATCGACATCGAGGCTTGTGGATCGAAAGTGCTGCATTTTCGCTTGCATTCGGGCGACGCGCCCCAACCCGATTTTCATCAGGTATTTCTCGATCGCATTGAAGAAGCCGACGACTTTTATGGCTTCGCTCCCGCCAGCCTTTCCGACGATGCGCGCATGGTGCAGCGCCAGGCCTTCGCGGGGCTGTTGTGGAACAAGCAGTTTTATCACTACGTCGTGGAACAGTGGCTGAAGGGCGATCCAGGGATGCCTCCGCCGCCCCCCGAGCGCCAATGGGGCCGCAATCGCGCATGGATCCACGTGTACAACGACGACGTGCTCTCGATGCCCGACAAATGGGAGTACCCTTGGTTCGCCGCATGGGACTTGGCGTTCCACACCATCCCTTTCTCGCTGATCGACCCGGACTTCGCCAAGCACCAGTTGTCGCTGCTGCTGCGCGAGTGGTACCAATCGCCCAACGGACAGCTCCCGGCGTATGAATGGGAGTTCAGCGACGTGAACCCGCCGGTGCATCCCTGGGCCGCCTGGCGCGTGTACAAAATCGATTGGAAGCTCAGCGGGCGCCCGGATTCCGAGTTCCTGGAATCGGCCTTTCACAAGCTGCTGATGAATTTCACCTGGTGGGTGAACCGCAAGGATTCCCAGGGCAACAATATTTTCGAAGGCGGATTCCTGGGCCTGGACAACATCGGCATATTTGACCGCAGCAAGCCCCTTCCCACAGGCGGCTTCATTGAGCAAGCGGACGGCACGGCGTGGATGGGCATGTTTTGCCTATCAATGTTGCGCATCGCGATCGAATTGACGCCGCACGATCGATCCTACGAAGACATCGCGAGTAAATTTTTCGAGCATTTCCTGTATATCGCGAGCGCGATGAATCGCATGGGCGACGGCGGGCTCTGGGACGACGAAGACGGCTTTTATTACGACCAGCTGCGCATGCCGGATGGCCGGAAGATTCCCATGCGCGTGAGGTCGCTGGTGGGGTTGATTCCGATGTTTGCAGTGGCCACGCTGGATGCCGACGCGATCGACCGGATGCCTGGCTTCAAGCGGCGCATGACGTGGTTCATTAAGCATCGGCCGGATCTCTGCCGCAATATCGCTTCGATCACGCGGGTGGGCCAAGCCGAGCGCATACTGCTTTCCATGGTTACGCCGTCGCGCCTGGAGCGCCTGCTGAAATACATGCTGGATGAGAACGAATTCCTGTCGCCCTATGGCATTCGTGGCCTTTCGCGCTATCACCAGGACCATCCCTACGTTTTGCGCGCCGACGGCCAGGAGTATCAGATCAGCTACGAGGCAGCGGAATCGAGAACCAATGTGTTCGGAGGAAATTCCAACTGGCGCGGGCCGGTGTGGTTTCCGGTGAACTATCTCATGATCGAATCGCTGCAGCGCTTCAATCATTATTTTGGCGACGAGATGCAGGTGGAATTTCCCACCGGGTCCGGCGTGAAGATGAATTTGGGAGACGTGGCATCGGAGCTATCGCGACGCCTTTCGCGCCTGTTCTTGCGAGATGAGCACGGGCGGCGGCCGGCTTTTGGAGACGCGGAAAAATTCCAGGCCGATCCGCATTTCCGCGATCACATTCTGTTCTACGAATATTTCCACGGTGACAACGGCGCGGGGCTCGGATCGAGCCACCAAACCGGATGGACCGCGCTAGTGGCCAAGCTGCTACAACAAAGTGGTGAGTAAACCGGCTCTGCTGTTTTTGATCTTGTCCGCGGTTTCCGCACCCGCGGCGACGCCCCCGATCACCAACCCGGTAAATTTCGTCACCGAGGTTTACGGGCATTTCGTGAAGGCGCAGTCGGGCCATTCCGATTACACAGCGCCGGACGACATCTACACAGCCCGTCTAAAGAAGCTCATCCAAGACGACGTGAAACGGGCCAAGGGCGAGGTGGGCTGTTTGGATTTCGACTTCTGGGTGGATGGTCAGGATTGGAAGATCACGAAATTGAGCGTCGCGAGCGGGAGCGCAGGGAAAGATCAATGGACTGTAATCGCCAAATTCCGGAATTTGGGCGATCTCGAAGAGATCCATCTCGAATTTCGACGCGTTGGAGAGCGCTGGTTGCTGGATGATGTGCATTCGATGAAGGACCCGCGCTGGACTTTATCCGAAATTTTGAGATGCACTCCTTGACTTGCACCGGCTCCCCCACGGGCACGGCGAGCAGGCTCGGTTTGACGAATGGCGGCTTTTAGGATTCTATAGATGGTATGGCCAAAGCCGGTTCTTCGTCCGATTCGTTTGCGCTCGCGCTGCTGCGCATTGTCGCAGGCTTCACTTTCACGCTGCATGGAGTGCAGAAGTTCGGCGCGCTCGGAGGATTAGGCGGCCATGCCGCGGCCGCATATTCCATGCTGTGGTTCGCGGGAATTCTCGAAACTATCGGCGGACCACTGATTATTCTCGGCCTATTCACGCGGCCGGTGGCGTTCATTTTGTGCGGTGAAATGGCCGTGGCGTATTTTCGGGTACATATCCACATGGGTCCTTGGCAATTTCCGCTGCTGAATATGGGCGAGGTCACCGTCCTCTATTGCTTCTTCTTTTTGTATTTAGTGGCGACGGGACCGGGCGCGCTGAGCGTGGACGGCGCGCTGCGGAAGCGCTGACGCCTAACCTCTCAACATGCGCATGGCGTCGGCGACCACGTTGCCGGCGGGTGCTCCGGCCGCCGCATCGTCCGCGGCCGTTGGATCGTCGCCTTCACCCGGCGCGAGAAATAGATTCGCTTCTATGCCGTGCTGCTTGGTGTAGAGATCGTAGTAGCGTCCACGCGCGGCGTAGAGTTCGGCGTGCGTGCCCCGCTCGACAATGCGGCCCGCTTCCACCACCAGAATTTGATCGGCGCGCCGGATAGTGGAAAGCCGATGCGCGATAACGAATGTAGTACGGCCCTGCATCAAGTAGCGCAGGCCCTCCTGGATCATGCCTTCGGACTCGGAATCGAGATTCGAAGTGGCTTCGTCGAGAATCAAGATGCGCGGGTCCGCCAGCAACGCGCGGGCGATGGACACTCGCTGGCGCTGGCCGCCTGAAAGCTTCACCCCGCGCTCGCCGACGATGGTTTCATATTGCTGGTCGAACCCTTCGGCGAACTCATCGACTCGCGCTATGCGGCAGGCTTCGAGAATCTGCTCCTTGGTGGCATTAGGCCGAGCGAACGAGACGTTCTCCCAGATGGTCCCGTCAAACAGAAACGTTTCCTGCAGCACCACGCCGAGCTGTGTACGGTAGGAGTCGAGACGGACCGTGGAAAGATCCACGCCATCCACCAGCACGGTTCCCGATTCGGGTCCGTGAAACGCCGCGATCAAACCAATGATGGTAGATTTACCGGACCCCGACGGGCCAACCAGCGCGGTGACCGTTCCCGGATCGGACCGGAACGAGATTTCGTGCAGCACTTCTTTTCCGGTATCGTAGGCGAAATTCACGCGATCGAAGATCACTTGTCCGGTAATGGGAGGGAGCGAAATGGTACGGCGCGGGTCCTGATCTTCCGGCCGTTCGCGCAGTACTTCCCGCGTACGTTCGAGTCCTGCCAGCGCTTCGGTGAGCTGCGTGCCGATGTTGACGAGCTGGAACATGGGAGCGATCAGAAACGCGAGCAGTGCGGTGAAAGTGACGAAATCGCCCAGCGTCATGGCATGCGATGTGATCTGGCGCGCGCCCACATACATGATCACGGCGCCCACCGCGCCCATCAGCACCGTTGCCGAAAGACTCATGAAAGAAGTAGCGGTCAGGCTCTTGAGTACATTGTTGAGCAGCCGTTGCACGCCGCTTTCGAACACTGCCTCCTCACGCGCCTCGGCGTGATAGCCCTTCACGACGCGTACGCCGCCGAGCGATTCTGTGAGGCGTCCGGTGACTTCGGCATTGATCTTGCCGCGCTCGCGGAAAATCGGCCGGATGGTGCCGAAAGCTTTCCGCAGCACCGACGCGAATCCAATGATGATCACGAGCGCGATGCCGGTCAGCATCCAGCTAAGGTGCAGCAAAAAGCCGAGCACCAGCACCGCAGTCAGCACTCCGCCCGCGAAGTCGATCAAGCCGGTGCCCAGCAGATTGCGGATGCCGTCCACGTCGGTCATGATGCGCGCAACCAGCGTTCCGGTTTTGTTGGCGTCGAAATACGCGACGGGCAGCCGGCCGATGTGCGACTGCACCTTCGCGCGCAATTCGGCGATCAAGCGCTGGCCGGCTTTGGAAACCAGTTGAGTGATGGCGAATCCGGTTATGCCCTGGATCACGGTTGCGGCCAGCACCGCCAGCACCAACGGCGCCAGCAGCGACATTTGTTTCTTTCCGATCACGTTGTCGATCAGGTATTTGGTCGACGTGGGCAGCACCAGTCCGCAGACCCGGCTGATCACCATGAGCACGAAGCCGATGGCCAGTACCTTGCGGCGCGGCCCCATCATGTCGCGAATGTCGGGCCACAACTCGCGCAAGCGCTCAGACGAGCTTTTCTTGGGAGCCGCGGGTTTTTGCGGAGCCTTTTGCGGGATCACTGCTGTTTACACTATTGTATGGGATGCGGGGCATTTGCCCCTGGATGCGGCTATTATCGAGATGCCTACTCTTTATTCGGGAACGTCCGGATTTGCCTACGCCACTTGGAAGCCCGACTTTTATCCCGAGAAGCTTGCGGCCAAGAAGTTTTTGTCGTATTACGCAACGCGGCTGAATGCGGTGGAGGTCAACTACACATTCCGGCGTCTGCCTTCGGCTTCAACGCTCGAAAACTGGGTGAAGGATACGCGGCCGGGCTTCGTGTTCCCGCTGAAGGCGCACATGCGCATCACGCATATTCTGCGGCTGAAGCCGAGCGAATTCACCGAAGCCTTCTTCCGCGCCATCGATCCGCTCAGGACCGCGCGCCAACTGGGGCCCGTGCTGTTTCAGCTTCCGCCGGCGCTCAAGTGCGACGAGGCTTTGTTAGCAGATTTTCTTGCGACATTGCCGCGCGATGTGCGCTGCGCTTTCGAGTTCCGCCACGCATCGTGGTTAACAGACGCGGTCTACGGCTTGTTGGAAAAATACGGCGTGGCTCTGTGTTTGGCCGAATCCGAGAAACTGGTGATCCCGAAAGTGATTACGTCGAGCTTCGTCTATTCGCGATTGCGAATGCCCGAGTATTCGCCGGAGGATCGCGAGGAGATCGCAGGGCGCGTCCAAGAAGTGCTTGGATCGGGCCGCGACGCCTACGTTTTCTTCAAGCATGAAGAGACGCCCGCCGGGGCGCTGTACGCCGAAGAGTTGCTGCGCGAATTTAGCCGGTAATTCCGTATTTTTGGCGTACGAGTTGCAAGACGTCACGCGCGCGGCGTTCCTCGTCGGAATAGCGGCGCGCACCCTGGTAGTCATGATGGGAAATGGCGTGCACCATGCCAGCGATGTTTCGATCAACCTGCTCTTGAGCCTCGACTATTTCCTGCGGCAAGCTCTGCTGGCTGGTGCTGGCGACGGGAGCTTCTGGAACAGGCCGGCGATCGACCCATGCGCTTGCGGCTCCCCCAATCAAGCCGGCGATCTCGGAAAACGTGAAGCGAACATACCAGACCCATCCCTGGTAATGACGCTCATTGCGCGCTTCTTCAAAGACACCGGCCATTTCTTCGGCGAACCGATCCCGATGTCCGCGCGGATACAGCAGCAACATGAACCGATAGGTGCGTTTCATAGCGCGTCACACCTCACTGGCCCGCAGCCGTGCGAATCCGGCGCGCGTTAATTGCCGCATGCGGTCCAACTCCATCTGCAATTGCCGCCGGCCCACCGTGGTCAGCCGATAAGCTTGCTTCTGCCGCGAAGTGTCCATCTGTTCGAAGGGCTCGATCCAGCCGTCCTCCAGCAGCCGCCGCAGCGCGCCGAATAACGTGCCGGTGCTCATGCGGACGCGTCCGCCGCTTAGTCCCTCGATGTCCTTGAGCAAGGCGTAACCGTGGCGCGGCTGGTTGGCCAGGCTGGTCAAAATCAACAGCACTGGCTCAGTGAGCGGTTTGGCCTCCACTTGTCTCTCGACATGTCGCATAACGACATGTTAAACGCACCCCGGCCCGCTTGTCAACCCCCTTCCCCGAATGCGATAGACTCTCCAACATGACTCGACTCCACTGCGCCCTTTCGCTCGCTCTGTTTGCAGCGCCCGCATTTGCAGCGCTCCCCGTGGTGCCGGCCCCCGACCAGGCCGCGCTGCTCAAGAGCAAAGATCCCAAGCTGGCCGCGAACAAAAAGCTGTGCTACGACTTCTTCCGCGTGATTCTGCGCGCACGCCACCTCGATGACGCCGACAAGTACATGCGGGAGGATTACATCCAGCACAATCCGAACGCCGACACTGGCATCGCGGGCTTCAAGGCGTACTTCAGCAAACTCGGTGGACCGCAGGCCGTGCAAGATACGGTTCCCGGACTGGTGGCAATTCAGGCCGAAGGCAATTACGTGACGCTGTCGTTCGTGCGCGAGATGCCCGATCCGAAAAACAAGGATCAGAAGTACACCACCACTTGGTTCGATATGTTCCGCATCGAAGACGGAAAAATCGCCGAGCATTGGGACGTCGCGACGAAATAGACTCGCTCGGTTCCGACGGAACTTTCACTCCTTCGTTGTGTTTGCAGAAAGGGAGCCGGAAAACGCTCCCGCAGCCACCTCACCAAGGAGTGAAACCATGTTCAAATTTGCACAAGGGATTTGTGTCTTCGCGCTAGCCGCGGTTGGAGCTTACGCGCAAACTATCACGCCTCCGGTTCAAGTGACGCGCACGTCGGGCGTCGTGGGAATCGCCCAAGGTCAAACCGCGCAATTGAACGCGCTGAATCCGGGCGTCGCGCCGCCGGCAACCGGTGCGATTTGTTCCGGGCTGCTCAGCTTCCTGGGTGACGACGGAAAAGTGCTGAAGACGAAGGCCGTTAATGTGGCGCCGGGCACCAGCCAGCCGCTGGTCCTGGACTCCGTCATTGATCTGGCGCTAGCCGTGGACGCGCGCAAAGAGATTCGCGCCACCATCGCGATTCCCGGGGTTCCGCCGCCCTCCGGATCGACAACCGCTGTGACGCCCGTTTGCAAATTAATTGGCACGCTCGAAATCTTTAACACGCTCGATGGGCGAACGCAGGTGACGCTCGGCACCGTGCACCTGGTTCCCGAAGCAGTCGCCCCAGTGCCCAGCAATTAGATCGGGGTTGTTTTCCTGCGGCGGTTGCGCGAAGATTTCAGAAGTGACATATAGAAACTTTGCTCTGTTGGCAAGGCCGGTATTGGTCGCTGCATTATGGCTTATTCCGGCGTGGGGACAAGAGGGCCCGCCGCCCGGCCCTCCGGGAGCATCAAGCGAACTTCCTCGGGGGCCGCGACGTCCGCCTGGTCCGCCTCCTGGCCCGGCGCCTCGATTACCCGACAATGCCTTTTATGGCGTCAACGCCGGCAAGCCGGATTTCGGGGGCTTGGCAAAAGGCATGTGGCGCGTGCCTTACATCATCGACATGCAGAAACAGGGGAAGGCTCCGGACGGCGGTCCGGTAGTCGTGCCCTTCAATGCTCTCGGCAAAAAGATTTTCGACGAACGTACCGAGACGCATTCCAAGGACGATCCAGAGGGATTCTGCCTGCCGCCTGGCGTCCCGCGCATGATGTACACGCCGTATCCGACTGAGATTTTCCAGATGCCCGACCGAATCCTGTTCATCTACGAAGGCGGCGCGCACGTCTGGCGAATTATTTGGATGGATGGACGACAGCAGCCCAAGGATCCGAATCCGAATTACCTGGGATATTCGGTCGGCCATTGGGAAGGCGACACGCTGGTGGTGGATACCATCGGCATGAATGACCGAACGTGGCTGGATGCGGCCGGGCATCCCCACGGGGAAAAACTGCACGTGATCGAGAAGTTCACGCGCCCGGATTCAAACACGCTACGTCTCGAAGCTACTATCGACGATCCGGATTACTACACCAAGCCGTGGACCGTGGTCACGACGGCGACATGGCAACCCGGACAAGAGCTGATGGAATACATTTGCCAGGAAAACAACAAAGACCTGCAGCATCTTGTTGGCAAGTAAAACAGGCCCGGTAAGTAGCGTTACCCGCGCGCGGATCGCTTCTTCGTGGCCGTTTTCTTTTCCGGTTCGACGTTCAACGTCTCCACCGATGCGGGCGGTTTCTTGGCCGCCGCCAGACTTTGCTTCAACGCCTGCATGATGTCGATCACCTTGGCTGGTTCGGCGGCGGGCGGCGTCACCACTTCTTTTCCAGCGACCTTGGCGTCGATCAGCGCCTGAAGATTGTCCATATAGGTGTCGTGATACTTCTGCGGCTCGAACGGAGCGGCGAGCGATTCCACCAGCATCTCGGCAAGTTTTAGCTCCTGTTCCTTCACCAGACCGGTATCGGTGCGGAATTCCTCCACTTTCCGTACTTCGTTGGCGTAATACATGGTGTGCATCAGCAGGCCGTGGGCGCCAGGCCGGAAGATGACGATGTGTTCGCGATTGTGCATGGCGATCTTCGCGACACCGACGTACCCGGTGCGCTTCAGGGTGTCGTAGAGTAGCGCGTAGGGCTTCTGTCCGGCTTCGTCCGGCGCCATGTAGTAGGAGCTTTCGAAATAAATGGGGTCCACTTCGTCGGTCTTGACGAATTCCAGGATCTCCATCACCTTGGCCGAGGACGGCGCCATCTTCTTGATGTCCTCGTCCTCGATCACCACGTAGCGGTCCTTCTCGTACTCGTAGCCCTTGACGATCTCACTGCGCGGAATGGGCTTGTCTTCCGCCTGGCAATAGATCACCTGTTTAATGCGCGAGTGATCGGACTTGTGCAGTTGGTTAAAGCTGATGCCTTCGCTGCGCGCAGCGGTGAACAGCTTCACGGGAAATGAAACGAGGCCGAAAGTAAGATGCCCTTTCCAAACCGTTGTAGCCATGGCGACACCCTCCCACAGTATGTAGACATAGCATGCCCGTCAAACATTTTCAACTGCGGGTGTTTTTCGCGGCTGGGCGAGTATGATGGAGGAAGATGCTGGCAAGGTCGCAGATCGGCGTGGAAGAATACCTGGACTTGGTATTCGATGACCGCCCCGAACCGGACTACGTGGACGGGAAGGTGGTGGAACGAGCCTTGCCAACACCGATACATAGTCGAATTCAAGCCCTCTTGATCTTACTGTTTGCACGTCTGATGGGCCCTTATGGACTCTTGTTGCAACCAGAACTGCGATTGCGAGTCTCGGCTCAACGGTTTCGTGTCGTT
>DATHMO010000297.1:0-2676 GCA_035486995.1 Bryobacteraceae bacterium | reverse complement strand
CCGCAAGAATCACGCCGCTAAGGATGCCGGCACCGGCCAGTATCACACCTTTTTGAAGGAACAGCTTGAGAACGTCGGCCCGCCCGGCCCCCAGTGCCATGCGGAGGCCGATCTCGCGCGACCTTTGTCCCACCATGTAAGCTAGCAATCCATAGATTCCGATGGAAGCCAAAACCAGGGCTAGAACGGCGAATACGCCCACCAGACCGGCGGAAAAACGGCGCGACGCGAGCGACCGATCGAGTACGTCGTTCATGGATGAAACATTAAACACGGGCAAACCGGGATCGATGCTCTGGATCTCGCTCCGAATGCGCGCTTCGAGCAAGCTCGCCGCGAGAGATGTCCGCAGCACAACACTGAGCTCCCGCGCGCCGTTTTGGTAGATCGAGACAAAGATGTGAGGAACGCCGTCGATATCGAGCCCGTCGTTCTTGATGTCCTTGACGACACCGACCACGGTCATCCACGGCTGCTTAGGATCAAGCCCGAAGCGAAGCCGCCGCCCCAACGGATCGCGATCCGCCCAGTACCGATGAGCGGTAGTCTCATCAATAATCGCGACCTGCTGTTTGCCGTCGTCGTCGCCTTCGGTAAAGAAGCGCCCGCGCACCAGAGGGGCTTGCATCACTCGGAGATAGTCAGGACTTACCCGAATGATCTCGGCGCGCAGATCTGGTGAGGATTCCGCCGGCCGGTCTTCAATCGCCAGGGCGTTGCTATTGATATTGTCCTGAGTGATGGTAGGCAGAGCAGTAGTGACCCCGGCGAGTTCAACCCCGGGAATCGCTCGCATGCGCCGCAACAGCTCCCGATTAAACCTGTTCTTAGGTGTGTTGCCGAGATAGGGATCCGCCTTCGGATCGTTGGGTATCGGAAGCCACACATTCGCGGCGATGACATGCGTTGGGTTGAAGCCTGGATTCTCGCGCAGAAGTTCGCGAAGCGTGCGCAGCAGCAAGCCGGCGCCTATCATCAGAACTACAGCAAACGCCAGTTCCGCCACGATCAGTGCATCGCGCATGCGAACGGTTCTCGCGCCGTAGCCGGCTCCGCGGGCTCCTTCCCGAATTTGTAGAGATAACTCGGATCTTGTGGAATGAATGGCGGGTGCCAGCCCAAACAGAAGACCCGTTAAGAGCGAAATCAGCAGCGCAAACGCTAATACTCGCCAGTCGATAGTCACTTCGTTCAATCGGGGAAGGTTGGATGGGACCAAGCGCAGGATCAAGCCCAACGCTGCGATTGCGGTTGCAATCCCGGCGAGACCTCCGATTAGCCCGAGCAGCACGGACTCGGTCAGCATCTGGCGAATCATGCGGCCTCGGCTCGCACCCATCGCCAAGCGGACGGCCATTTCCTGCTGCCGTCCCGAGGCGCGCGCTAAAAGCAGGTTGGCAATATTCAACGAGACGATAAAAACGATTAGGATTACCGCGCTCATCAACACCAGCAACATTGGCCGAACATTGCCCACCAGCGATTCACGCAACGGTTGAATTTGAATGGTCCATCGGGCCTGCGCGGGATAATCGGCGGGAAAATCGCGTCGCAGTTGGGTGGTCATGGCTGTGAGCCGCGCCTGGGCTTGCTCCACCGTCAGACCCGGCTTGAGGCGGCCGATGGCCGCGGGGATAATTCGAGTGCCACGGGCCGGTTTAGGAACGGGGTTGGCGCTAAATCCCGCGGTTAACCAAAGCTCAATGTCGTGTGGTCTGGCTGGCCCGGGATTCCGAAATCCGGGCGGAAGAACGCCGACAATTGTGTACGGATCGTTGTCGAGATGGAGTGTCCGGCCCAGAACGCCGGGATCGGCCCCATAGGAGCGCCGCCACAGGCCGTCGCTGATCACGGCGATTGGAGCGAAGCCGAGCGCGAAATCCTGAGGACCGAACAGGCGGCCAATTTGAGGACTTGCGCCCAGCATCGAAAAATAATTGGGGTGGGTGACAACGAATTCGAGGCGCTCCGGCTGGCTGGCGCCAGTTAGATTCACGCTGCCCCCGCCGATGCCGCTCACGTCTTCAAATACGCCGGATCTGGTTCTCAAGTCGTCCAGTTCCGGCACGGAGAAGGGAACGTCCTGCAGACCCACGCCGGGGCTGGCGAAAAAGATTCGCACCAAGCGGCCGGGATCGGGATAGGGAAGCTGGCGCAATAATACGGCGTTTACGATGCTGAAGATGGCTGTGTTGGCTCCCACGCCCAGGGCCAGCGTCAAGACCGCAACCAGAGTGAAGGCGGGTTTCTTGCGCAACATGCGCACGCCGTAGCGCAGATCCTGCAGAAGATTTTCTATGATCCGCACGCCCCGCGCGTCACGGCATTCTTCCTTCACCTGTTCCATGCCGCCGAACAAAAGGCGGGCGCGCCGCACCGCTTGGTCTCGTGTCAAACCCGCAGCGATGTGCTTCGCCACCTGCTGTTCGAAGTGAAAGCGGAGCTCATCGTCAAGCTCGGTTTCTGCTTCTTTCCGCTTGAGCAGGGAACGCAGACGATAAGTCAGATCGGCGAGCATAACCGGCCCCCTAAGCGGTTCCGAGCACCTGAGCCATGGCAGCGGTCAACCTAGCCCAGGCGTCTCTCTCGACTTCCAGCTGCTGGCGGCCATTCTTGGTGAGTTCGTAGTATTTGGCGCGCCGGCTGTTTTCGGAAACTCCCCAGCGGGCCTTGATC
>DATHMO010000296.1:0-21687 GCA_035486995.1 Bryobacteraceae bacterium | reverse complement strand
CGAAGGCGAGGCGGAACGGGATCACAGGTGTACTATAACAGATAATACACAGCTGTCAAGGGGTGCTTCAGCATATGATGTCTTGAGGAGAATTCCGTGACGAAAGCAAAACTCTTGGTTATCGCGATTGCCCTGCCGCTCGCGGCGTTGGCGGCCGACAACTGCGCCGGTTCGCGCGATCTGCGCCTGATCAACGGCAAGATCGTTACCATGGACCCGCGCAATTCCGTTCTGTCAGCGGTGACCATCCAAAATGGCCGCTTCGATTTTTCGGGAGCGAAGCCCGGCCCGTGTACCAAGACCGTCAATCTGCATGGCCGCACTGCTGTGCCTGGCCTGATCGACAATCACAACCATATCGTGCTTCTCGGCCTACGCCCGGGCTATGACACACGGCTCGAGACGGCTGCGTCGATTAAAGATGTTCAAGCGGCGATCGCGGCTCGGGCGAAATCGGTGCCTGGGGGGAAATTCATTACCGCGATGGGCGGCTGGAATCAGGCGCAGTTTGCCGAGAAACGGCTGCCAACGCTCGAGGAACTGGACGCGGCTTCGGCGGATCATCCGGTGCTCGTGTTTCAAGCCTTCACGGGTCCCGCGGCGACGAACACGCGGGGCAAGGCCTTTTTCGCGGGGAAGGGAATCGAGGTGAGCGCAACCGGTGCAATCGGCGCGAACGCTCCTTCTGTAGCGGCATTGAATGCGTTGCGCTCGATCCAAACCTTCGATGACAAAAAGCGCGGGACCATGGATGCTCTGGCGTACTCGGCCAGCGTCGGCGTGACAACGGACGTCGACATGGGCGCATTCGTCGTTCCAGGACTACCCGATATTCAAGATTCCTTCGTGTTCGACGGTTTGGCCAGCGCCGATCCGTTCCACATGTACGATGCGTTCCTCGCGCTGCACCAGGAGAAGAAAATGGCGGCGCGGCTGCGCGTGTTTTTCCTCAGCATGGACACGCAGCCGGACATCCCGGTGTTGAGCGAACGTCTCCGCAATGCGTTCGGTGATTTTGGCGACGACATGATGCGAATCTCCGGGATCGGCGAATTCGCTACAGTCTGGCCGTTGTTCGGAAAGGTGACGCCGCCGCCCAATTACGAGAAGGCCTTGCAACTGGTCGCCAAACAGGGCTGGGCTTTCCAGCAGCACAGCTTGTCGCTGGCCGAAGATCAACTCACCGCCGCGACGTTTGAAAAAGTGAACGCGGTGACGCCGATCGCGAATTTGCGCTGGTCCGTGGCTCACGTTCCGCACATCGATCAGGAAACGGTGAATCGCTTCAAAGCTCTGGGCGCTGCCATTGCAGTGCATCCTTATGAATACCTGGCGGGCGGGCCGGGCGCGGGACCGCCACTGCGCATGATCCTGGACAGTGGCATTCATGTCGGAGCAGGTTCAGATGCGGCGCAAATTTCGACACTCGACCCCTGGCTGATGATTTACTACATGGTCACCGGCAAGAACGCCGCCGGAACATTGATCAATCCCGCCCAGACCGTCACGCGCATGGAAGCGCTGCGGCTGTACACGGCGAATAACGGCTGGTTCCTGCATGAGGAGGACCAGATTGGATCTATCGAACCGGGAAAGCTGGGCGATGTCGTTGTGCTGAGCGATGATTTCCTGGATTCTACTAAGGTGTCCGACGAGCAAATCAAGCGAATCAAATCCGTGCTGACGGTGGTGGGCGGGACCGTCGTTCACGGCGATCTGTAGCACGGGTTGGCGTCTGGCCCTTGAGTTGCTCTATCAAGTGCCAGAGGTATGAGCTTGATCACCACGAAGATAGTTTTAGGGGCGGCGTTAGCAATATTGTTAGCAACCAGTGCGCAAAAAAGTTCTGCTCAGGCGGAACGAATCTCCTACGCATCGGCTGACATGAAGATATTGGGTGTATTGAATTATGGCCAGACGAGTCAGCCCGTTGACTATTCCGAGACTCCCGAATACCGGGCATTTGTCTTCAGCGGCCATGGAAATGACCGCGTGGAAGTAACCGTGACAGGCGGCGATCACAACGCATTTATTGCGGTCGCGGACCCCAGCTTACAGATGATATCGAGCGGCACCGGCAAGCTCTCGGTAACTTTGCCCGATCGAGGTCCGGATGAAGAAGGGTATTACGTAGTGTTCAAGGACCGCATGAATCACCCTGCGCGGTTGTCGCTCCAAATCAAGAAGATCGGTGGCGGCGAGACCGGGGCAGATTCTACGCGCTAACGGCGCGGGGCCCGACATTTTTATCCGCGAAAACCTTTTCGCGCAAAACAGCGAAACGGACGTCCTGGCGCAAGTCATCCAGTTTCGGATCGACGTCCAGCATGAACAGGGCGACGGATTTCTCGTGATAAGCCCGCTCGAGTTCCTGGAAGGCTTGATCTCGATCGCCGAGAGCATCCAGCAGGATCGCCATATAGTAAGCGTCTATGTACTGCGTTTTGCGAATCTGGTTTAACTCGCCAAGGATTTTCTGAGCGTCCTTGCGGCGTCCGTGCTTCGCCAAACATCTTGCTTCGAAGGCGCGTAGCCAGCCCAGGTCCGGCGACATAATGATCGTCAATCGATATTGTTCGAGCGCTTCGGCTATGTTGCCCGAGTGCTCTAGCGCTTCGCCGTAGAACAAGCGGCCCAAATAAAGGTAGGGGTGAAGATCGAGGGCCTTCTTGCCGCAGGCCACGGCGGCATCGTATTCGCGCCGGCAGACGCGGATTAAAATCTCGTTGGCGGGTACGGTGGGCCACAGCGAGTGCGTGATCCGCGCCGCCAGTAAAATGTTCAAAGCCTCGTCCAGACGGTTCTGCGTCACATAGAGCATGGTCAGCCGGACGTAGACTTCCGGCGACTCAGGACTCTCGCGTTGCGCCTGCAGCAACTCCACCTCGGCCTCTTCGAAGCGGTGTTCGAAAACATGCAAGCCGTGCGCACGATCGGCGCGCCGCTCCGGCGTGAGACCGCACAGTTCCACCGCGCGTTTGTGGGCTTGCAGGAATCCGCTGTACATCTCGCGCGGCATGCGCATTCCATAGGTGCCGAGCATGAGGTAACAGAGAGAAAGGCCTTCGAAGGCCCGGAAATCCGAAGGATTCTCGAGAGCGCCTTGCTGAAAGCAGTCCAGCGCTTTTTCGAAGCCTTCGCGCGTGCGCCGGCTCCAGAAGTGCCAGCCTTGCTTCACCAGGTCGTCTGAGTGAGGTACCTCGAGGCGGTATCCCAGCTTGGGACGGTAGCTGATCCAGAGGCCGAATTCGCCGAGGATTTTCTTGACCTCGCCGATCGTCACCGCCACAGTATGTTTGGAAACCAGGTTGCCGTCCCAGGCCTGGTTGATCATCTGCGCATAGCCGACGTAACGGCCGCGATTATGAATCAGAGCTCTTAGAGCATGAAAGGCCTGGGGGCGAAGTTCCAGTTCCTGGCCGTCTCTTAACAACGTCGTGGTCGTAGTGTCGAGCCGAAACGGCCCGAACGTAATCTGTTCCATGCAGCGCCTTCCCGTTACATCCCCAAATCAAATTTTGACGCGCCCTAGACTTCGGTTTCGGGGATTATATCACACATCCTCTCGGCTGCCATATAATCTCGCGAAGCAGTTTGACGATTTGTAGGTGCTAGTACGGTTCATTCGCACTAGCCACGCGAAAACATTGCCATGGAAACTTGTTTGGAGGCCTTCACGGTCAAAAGCCAAGCAAGCTCCAAAAAAACCATGTGCGAATTTGCTTCAGTTTTGACTTCCTCACGGTGAAATCTCGCATACAATCCCAATAATGGAATGGTGGGGTGTCCGGGGTGAGCGTGCGGTCCGTCCTGCGCTTTAAGCTCCACTGAGCCAAACCAATTGACTACGGCAAGTTTAGGGAGACTATGAAAATTACGACTTTGCTTCGTTCGCAAGTCACTGCCGTGCTGGCACTGACTCTGTTGTTAGCGCTGTTTGTGCCGGCCATGATGGCGCAGTCCTCCGGTACATCGGGCTTGACGGGAACGATTACGGACCCATCGGGCGCGGCGGTTCCTAATGTGACCGTGACCCTCACCAGTAACTCGACTGGCCAGGTGCGAAACACTACTACGGGAACAGATGGCGCCTACAAATTCTCCTTGCTGCCGCCGGGCGACTACAAGATCAGGTTCGCCGCGAGCGGATTTAAGACCGCCGAAATAGCTTCGATTGTGTTGAACGTGACCGAAACACCGGCCTTGGATCGTGTTTTAGAAGTCGGTGCGCAAACCGAGCAGGTCACCGTCGAAGCCGCCGCCGAGACTCTTCAAACACAGAGCTCCACGCTCGGCGCCGTAATCGGCCAGCAAGCCGTGACGGGATTGCCTCTTTCCAGCCGCAACTACACTCAAATTCTGGGCCTGGAAGCCGGTGCGAACAGCAACGCGAACAATGCGACAGCTCTTGGAAAAGGCACCCTGGACATGGCAGTCAATGGGAACGGCACGGACCAAAACAACTTTCAGATGGACGGAATCTCGGTAGTAAACGCGTTCGGCGCGGGCGTCGCGAGGGACTGCGGAATTTACGTCGGTATTCCCATCCCCAATCCGGACGCGATCCAAGAATTCAAGGTGCAGACTTCCACCTACGACGCCAGCTACGGGCGCAACCCGGGCGCGAACGTCAACGTGGTTACCAAGTCCGGCACCAACAGCTTCCATGGAACACTGTTCGAGTTCTTTCGCAACAGCGATCTGGACGCCAACGATTTCTTTTACAACCGTGACACCTGCAGCACTACCTTTGCGGGGCAATCGTGCCCGCACCAAGTTCTAAAACAGAATCAGTTCGGCGGAACTTTCGGCGGGCCCATCAAGAAGGACAAGCTGTTCTTTTTTGGCAGCTATCAGGGAACGCGGCAGCGCAACGGAATCGCGCCCGGTGGCGCTTCCACGCCAATCCTTCCTCCTATCCCCGCCGGTGATCGGTCAGGTCCCGGATTCCGCGCCGCCCTGGGCGCCGCCATGTGCCCAGCGAATCATCCCGGCAATCCATCCTATATCACAGGATTCGGGATCTTCTCCAACGAAATACAAATGGATTGCGCCGGCAACAACATCAGCCAAACGGCGCTGAACATCCTCAACGTGAAGCTACCCAACGGGCAATATTACTTGCCGGGTTCCACCACGGGAGGCTTCCAGCAGGTGGAATACAGTTTGCCATCCATCTACACCGGCGACCAGTATCTTGCAAACGCTGATTATCTGATCAGCAGCAAGAACACGCTGGCAATGCGCTACTTCTTCACCGAGGATCCGCAACAATCGCCGTTCAGCATCTCCAACATCCCCGGTACTCCGGTCAGCAGCTACTACGCCAACACGGATTCGTCGATCAAGTTGACCACGCTGGTCACCAACACCTTCATCAACGAACTGCACGGGTCGGTAGAACGCAATATCGCGAATGGGCACGACACGGCGCCGTACACCAACCAGCAGGTCGGCATCACTGGAATCGTTCCTCAAGAAACTCTTCCGCCGGCCATGGTGTTGATCGGCTCCTACAATATCGGCGGAACGCTGGCGCCGTATGTCGGACCGGCGACTCAGATTCAGTATGGCGATCAGATCTCCTGGTCACACGGGAAGCACAACATTCGAGCTGGATTCGAATATGAATGGTTGCAGTGGAACCTTTCCTTCGCTTCTTTGCTGCGCGGCTTCCTGTTTTCGCCCGGGTTCAACGACTTCCTGATCGGCCGGCCGGGATGCGGCGATCCCAGTTGCTCCGGCAATTACACCACCGGAACCACTGGCGCTCCGTTGGGTACCTGGACGGAATGTCTTTTTTGCGTCCGCAGCGGGCCGAACGGAATCATCCATGCCTACCGCGAGCACGACATGAGCGCGTTCGTTCAGGACGATTGGAAGGTCAGCTCGAAGCTTACGGTAAACATCGGCGTGCGCTGGGAGTATGACGGTGCATTCGGTGACGCCCTCGGCAACCTGACTAACGTTTGGCCCAGTCTAATGGCCGGGGTCACACCGCCCACGACATCACAATCGTCCGGCACCAGCTTAATTGGATATGTGGTGCCCTCCAATTTCGCTTCGCACTACGGAGCGCCGCCCGCCGGAGTCACCACTGTCAACAGCCAGTTCCCGACCCAGAACTCAGTTCCGCTGAGCGACTTTGGCCCTCGCCTCGGATTTGCGTGGCAGCCGTTGGACAAAGGCAAGCTCGTCATTCGCGGCGGCGCCGGCCTGTTCTATGATCGCGTCGGCAGCAGCAAGTTCGTGCATGCTGTCGAACAAGGCGATCCGTACGCGCTCACCCTGGATTACAGCGGCCCGGGCGCGGTGCCCTACAGCTTGGCCAACCCGTTTCCGTCGACACCGCTCGGTTTTACGCCGCGCTACTTCGATCCGGCCACCGGCGCAAATTCCAGCTTGAACACTCCGTTCTACCAAACCATCCATACTCCGCTGACGCGCCAATACAACCTCGGTTTTCAATATGAGTTCATACCGCAGTGGGTGCTGGAAGTAGGTTTTGTGGGATCGAGCGGCATCAACCAAGCCGACTATAACCACAACTACAACTTGGCGCAATTGGCGAGCCCGAGCAACCCCATCAATGGCCAGACCACCAATACGGTGGCTAATTCCGTCTACCGCGTGCCCTACCTCGGTTACCAGCCGATCGGCTTGCAAGGCACTGAATACGACGCCGGTTATCACTACACCAGCCTCCAGGCCACGCTGCGGAAGCAATTTTCGCATGGTCTGAACATGCAGGCTGCGTTCACCTGGAGCAAGGATCTTTCGAACCTCCAGGAGTGCGGGCCCACAGGCTGCGTCGGCGATGGACAAGCAAATTCCAACCTCGCGACCAACCTGGCTCAGCAGCAAGGACCGGCGGCGTTCTCGCATCCGTTGCGCTTTGTCCTCAGCTATAACTACTTGCTGCCCTTCGGAAACCCAAGCGGCGTCCTCGGTGTCATGGCCAAGGGTTGGTCAGTTTCTGGAACCACGATCGCTCAGAACGGAACCCCACTGACGTTTACCGACACCAATGGCGGAACGGCCTACTATGGCGGAGCTAATCCGGGCAGCGGTGAAGGCGGCAGCAGCAGGTCGCAACTGTGCCCCGGTATGACCTATAGCACCATCGGATCTTCCGGTGGAGTTGAGTCGCGGCTCGGCGGAAATAGCGGCGGTCCAGGCTGGACCGTTCCCGGTGCATTCTGCGCACCCCCCGTGGCGCCGTATTCGACGGATGGCTCTACTCTGTTCGGTGATTCGGGCATTGGAATCATCCTCGGGCCCGGCCAAGTCAACTATGACATCTCCTTGCAGAAGATCACCAACATCACGGAGAAGCAACAGGTATTGTTCCGTGCCGAGTTCTTCAACGCGTTCAACCATCCTCAGTTTTCCAATCCCGTGACTACGCAAAACACGGAGGGAAGCACGTTCGGCGTGATTCAAACCCTGGCGACGAACCCACGCATTATCCAGTTCGCGCTGAAGTACATTTTCTAAGCAGCATTTCGGGTTGGCCGAGACTTACGGGTAACGGCCAACCCAACCCTCCTCGCTCCAGCCCTCTCAACTCCCCTCACTTTGATAACTGATCCAGGGGCCTGGGGGCGAAGTTCCAGCTCCTGGCCATCTCTTAACAACGCGTGGTCGTTGTCGAGCCGAAAACGGCCTGCAGGCCGCAACATCCTCTCGCAGAGCTGTTTGACGATTTGTAGGTGCCAGTACGGTTCAGTCGCCGCTAGCTGGGCTGAAACATCGGCATGGAAAAGTGTTTGGCGGCCGTGCCGTCAAATTCCAAGCAAGCTCCAAAGACACTGATGTGCTAATTTGCTCCAGTTTTGACTTGCTCACGGTGAAATCTCGCATACAATCCCAATAATGGATTGGTGGGTGTGCGGGGTGAACGTGCGATCCGACCTGCGCTTTAACCTCCACTGAGCCAAACCAATTGACTACGCAAGTTTAGGGAGACTATGAAAATTGCGACTTTGCTTCGTTCGCAAGTCACTGCCGTGCTGGCCCTGACTCTGTTGTTAGCGCTGTTTGTGCCGGCCATGATGGCGCAGTCGGCTGGAACATCCAGCTTGACGGGAACCGTGAGCGACCCCTCCGCGGCCGCCGTTCCCAACGTCACCGTCACTCTCACCAGCAACGACACCGGCCAGGTGCGAACTACCACCACTGGCTCCGATGGCGTTTATAAGTTCTCGCTGATCCCGCCCGGCAGCTATAAAGTTCACTTTGAGGCCATGGGTTTCAAGGCCGCCGAAATCGGAGCTGTAACGCTGAACGTTACTGAAACTTCCGAGCTGGATCGCACGCTCGAAGTCGGCGCGCAATCCGAACAGGTGACCGTCGAAGCCACGGCCGAAACCCTGCAGACCGCCACCTCTACCCTTGGCACCACTGTCGAATCCAGAACCGTCACCGCGCTCCCCTTGTCCAACCGGAACTACACCCAGATTTTGGGCCTTTCGGCGGGTGCGAACGTAGCCGTTGCTAATGCGACGGAGTTCGGCAAGGCTACCCAGGACATCAGCGTCAATGGCAACGATCCGGCCCAGAACAATTTCCAGATGGACGGCGTGGCCATCAACAACATCGCCAACAGCGGCAGCTCGAACGACTCGGGAATTTACGCCGGCATCGGCATCCCCAACCCCGACGCCATCCAGGAATTCAAGATCCAGACATCCACCTACGACGCCAGCTACGGGCGCAATCCCGGCGCGAACGTCAACGTGGTGACCAAATCAGGCAGCAACGCCTGGCACGGCACCGCCTTCGAGTTTTTCCGCAACTCGATCTTGAATGCGAACGACTTTTTCTACAACGCCAACAACCCTGCGGCCACGAATACGAAGCAGGTGCTCGATCAGAACCAGTTCGGCGGCGTCATCGGCGGGCCGATCAAGAAAGACAAGCTGTTCATCTTCGGCAGCTATCAGGGCACCCGGTCGCGCAACGGAGTTGCCCCGCAAGGTCTGACCTCCGGCGTCTCGCTGCCGCCGCTTCCGCCAGGGAACCGGAGCGCCCCAGGTTATCAGGCCGCTCTCGGTGCTGCCATGTGTCCCGCCAATCACCCATCGGATCCGGCCGCCTATAATACGCTGTTCGGCATTAACGAGATCGCCTGCAACGGCTCGAACATCAGTCCAGTCGCGATGAATATCCTGAACCTGAAGCTCGCCGACGGCGCCTATTACATCCCGGGCTCGGGAACCAGCGGCTACGCGCTGACCAACTTCAGCCTCCCGGCGATCTTCCGCGAAGATCAGGTCATCGTCAACGGCGACTATCTGATCAACAGCAAGAATACGCTGGCCATGCGTTATTTCTACTCCCGCGATCCTGAAACCATTCCGCTCAACGGTTTTCTGCCCGGTACGCCGAACTTCGCCTATTACGCCAACACCGCGGCGGTGCTCAAGCTCACCACGCTGGTGAGCAACACGTTCGTCAACGAATTGCGCGGCTCTATGCAGCGCAACGTAGCGATCACCACGGATCAGGTACCGTCCGGTGCTACCGATCAAGCATTAGGAATCACTCCCATGGTTCCGTCGCCAGGCAAGGGCGGAATCAGTCTTGGAGCAAACGAGTCGGAACCTCCGTTCATGGTCTTTGCCAGCGGATTCGCCAACCTGTTTGGCGGGTTGAACCCCTCCTTCAGCCCGACTACGCAGATGCAGATCGCCGACCAGATCTCCTGGAGCCACGGCCGCCACACCATCCGCGCCGGGTTCGAATACGAAGAGACTCAGTGGAATATCGTATTCGCGGGCCTGGAACGCGGCTTCCTGATCATGGGCGGAGTCCCAGATCTGCTAGTTGGCTCCCAGGGCAACATCATCGAGTGCTTGTTCTGCACCCGCAGCAGCCCACAAGGGATCATACACGCGTATCGGTTGCCCAACATGAACTCCTTCGTTCAGGACGATTGGAAAGTAAGCAACAAATTAAGCGTCAATTTGGGCGTCCGTTGGGAATTCGACGGAACACTGAGCGATAAGTATGGCAACCTGACCCAGCCGCAGCTCCAGCAGATGGTTCCAAATTCACAGGTGCCGAATGCTCCTCTTGGCTTGGCGGCAAACTATGCCGGATGGGTGGTTCCAAACAACTATTCCACAGCAACGTGGGGCCCTCTGCCTCCCGGCGTCGTTCAAAGCCACAGCAGCCTCCCCATTCCCAACCATCCGCCCTATAGCAACTTCGGACCGCGCGCGGGATTCGCTTATCAAGTGAACCCCAAGTTCGTCATCCGCGGCGGTGCCGGCATCTTTTACGATCGCGTGGGCGCGGACCGTTTCGTCCACTCCGTCGAGCAGGGCAATCCCTACGCCGTCACGCTGGACTATACGCCGCCGGCTTCGTTCGGTTATAGTTTGGCGAATCCGTTTCCCGCGCAGCCGGTGGTCGGCGAATTCGCCCAGCGCTGGGCCAACCTCGCCACCGGCGCCAATTCGGCTTTGAACGCACCCTTCCTGGTGACCTCCACGCACACTCCTACCGTTCGCCAGTACAACCTGACGTTCCAGTATGAATTCGCGCCTCGTTGGGTCCTCGAAGCGGGCTATGTCGGATCAAGCGGGATCAACCTGACTGACTACAATCACGACGCCTACAATATTCCCAGCATCGCCTCGGCTTCGAATCCGATCAACGGAATAACCACTGACACTTCCGCCAATGCCGCCCTTCGCGTTCCGTACTTGGGATGGCAGCCGACCGGTCTGCAAGGCACTGCCTACGATCTGGTGGAAAACTACAACAGCCTCCAGGTCACTGTGCGCAAAGCCTTCACCCATGGGTTCACCATGCAGGGATCTTACGCCTGGAGCAAGTCGCTGACGGATTCGCTCGTGAACACCGCCAACAGCAACGACCCGCGGAATCTGGAGCAACAGATCGGACCGTCCTACTTCAACCGTCCGCAGCGCTTCATCATCAACTACAGCTGGGATCTGCCCTTCGGCAAGCATGAAGGCGTGCTCGGCAAGCTGACTGAGGGCTGGAATATTTCCGGTGTGACCACTGTACAGGACGGCGCCCCCATGACTTTGATCGATGGCGTGGGAGGCACAGCTTACGGCGTCAGTGCCAACACTATCCAGGGCGGTTTCAGCCGCGCCGAACTATGCCCTGGGATGACGTACGCCAACGTCGGCACTTCGGGCGGCATCACCAGCAGGCTGGGCGGTCCCAACTCCGCGAACGCCTACTTCAATCCCGCCGCATTCTGCGATCCGCCGGCAATCAATGCAGCGGGGCAGTGGTTCTATCCCGCTGGACAAGGCCCAACCCAAACCGCACAGGCCCTCTGCACGGCGGCCAACGGCGGTGCGGCCTGCGCCACCGGATTCGGCAACACTGGTCCCGGCTTCGTGCTCGGCCCGGGCCAGTTCAACTTCGACGCCACAGTGCAGAAGACGACGAACATTACCGAGCGCGTGCACCTGCAAATCCGCGCTGAGTTCTTCAACCTGTTCAACCATCCGCAGTTCAATCAACCGAACTTCGGGTTGCCGACGCTGCCTAACGTGACCTCGCCCACGTTCGGCTGGATCACCAGCACGGCGGTGAATCCGCGCGTCATCCAACTGGGCGCAAAGTTCATTTTCTAAGTATCGTCTTACCTAAAGTTGGCCGTGGTTTAACCGCTGCGGCCAACCCAACCTTCCTCGCTCCAGCCCTCTCAACTCCGCTCACTTTGGTAGAGAATAAAGGTTGCGATGAAACTCGCCTTGATTCTCAGCCTGGCTGCCATGACAGCCATCGCGCAAAACTCTGCGACAACGGGCGCCATAGCCGGCACTCTCTTCGATTCAATTGGCGACCCCGTCGATAACAACGAGATCCAGGCCGAGAACGCCGACACCCACGCCGTATTCAAAGCCACCACTTCCCGCGCAGGCAAATACACGCTCGCCAACCTGCCGCCCGGCAAATATTATGTCTTCGCCTCGGCGCCGGGTCTCAAGCCGTTCATCATGAAAGGAGTGCTGGTCAAAGCGTCGCTGACCCTGCGGTTCGACATCCGCCTGACCGACAGCACGCAACTGAATACGCTGGGGGAAGATCGCTTGCGGATCACGGCGGACATCAAAAAGGACCGTCCGCCCGCCGGGCCCACGCCGCGCACTCCGGACGGCAAGCCGGATCTTTCGGGGGTCTGGTGGCAGCCCACCACGGTTGACCCCGGCAAGCCCGAGTTTCTGCCCCAAGCGATCGCGATCCAAAAACAGCGATTGGAAGCCAACTCCAAGGACAGTCCCCAGGCGCGTTGCCTGCCGTCGGCCGCGCTGCGCAATGGGCCGCTGTGGCAATTCATCCAGAGCAAGGACTTCCTGGTTTACATATCCGACGACGAAAGTCCCGGTTTCCATCAGATCTATCTCGATGGGCGCGGTCACCCGGCCGATCCCAATCCGGCTTGGTACGGCCACTCGATCGGACGCTGGGACGGCGACACGCTGGTGGTGGATCGCGTCGGCTTTGATCCCCGGGTCTGGCTCGACATCGAGGCCCACCCGCATTCGGACAAACTGCACATTGTCGAGCGTTATCATCGCCGGGACCTGGGGCACCTGGAGATCGAGATCACGGTGGACGATCCAGGTGTCCTGGCGCAACCCTGGACGCAAAAACGGGTCGCCGACCTGGCTCACGAAGAGATTTTCGAGTTCGTTTGCGCGGAAAACAACAAGGACGTCGTGCACATGGTCGGCAAGTAAGCCTCCAACCACCTGCAAACGGCTACAAAATCCCGTCAAAAGCTATCAGAGTCTAGTAAACAACAAAATTTGCCGCTGTTTAGACGCTACATGGATGAGATTTAGAATACAATCCCTCTAATGGTTCGGTCGGGTCTTTAAGGCAGGTTGCGTCAGTTCGCCTGTACGCCGTCCCAAAATACGCAGGACCGGTTCGACGCCTTTGCGCGCCTGCGCGGTAGTGTGTTGATTATAAGCGATTTAAAGGAGAAGTGGATGATGAAATCCAAGACGCTGCTCTGTTCGCGGCTCGCTTGCGTAGCGATTTTGACCTTGTTGTTTGCAATTTGCGCTCCCCTTGTTATGGGGCAATCAGCCGGAACGTCGGCCTTGGCCGGCACGATTACGGACCCGTCGGGCGCTGCAGTCCCGAACGTCACCGTGACCATCACGAATAACGGTACCGGTCAAAGCCGGACGACAACCACCGGATCGGATGGCACCTACAGGTTCAACTTGCTGCAGCCTGGAGACTATAGAGCATCGTTCGCGGCCAGCGGATTTAAGACCGGTGAGGTCGCCACCGTGACGTTGAATGTTACCGAAACAGCTCAACTGGACCGAACGCTTGAAGTAGGCGCGCAGGCCGAACAGGTCACCGTAGAAGCCGCGGCCGAAACATTGCAAACGCAGAGCTCAACGCTCGGAACCACGGTCACTTCGCAACAAGTCACCGGACTTCCACTCAGCAACCGCAATTACACGCAGCTGCTGACCATGGCGACAGGTGCGAACGCCAACGTGAACAACGCCACCACCATCGGCAAGGGCACACAGGACATCTCCGTGAATGGCGCCGATCCCGGCAACAACAATTACCAGATGGACGGTGTGTCCATCGTCAATACGTCCAATACTGGTTCGGCGAAGGACTGCGGCATTTACACCGGCATCGGTATTCCGAATCCCGACGCGATTCAGGAATTCAAAATCCAGACTTCCACCTACGACGCCAGCTACGGCGGGCATCCGGGCGGCAATGTGAACGTCGTCACGCGCTCCGGTAGTAATCAGTTTCACGGCAGCGTTTGGGAATTTTTTCGCAACACCGATTTGAACGCCAGCAGCTTCTTTGACAATCTGGACGGCGGCGGCGTGAAGCAAGTGCTGAATCAAAATCAAGTCGGCGGCTCGGTGGGCGGACCGATCAAGAAGGACAAGATCTTCTTCTTCGCCGACTATCAGGAGACGCGCCAGAAGAACGGGATTTCGGCCGGTGGTTCCAGCACGGTCAATCTGTTCCCCCTGCCGAGTGATCGCACGGCGGCCAACGTTGGGGCGGCGACGTGCCACGACCCTACCTTCCTCTTCCCCATCATCCCGAGCGTGCAAGTAGCCTGCAATGGTTCTAATATCAGTCCCCAGTCCCTGGCTTTGCTGAATGCCAAGCTTCCGAACGGCCAGTATTACATCCCGTCCAATCCGAACAATGTGTACGGCCCCGTCACGTTTAGCGATCCGGCCACCTTCACCGAGCATCAATTGATCGCCAATGGCGACTACATCATCAACAGCAAGAACAGTCTTTCAGTGAAGTACTTCTGGACCGCCGATCCTCAAGTCTTGCCTCTCAGCGGGACCGACGTGCCCGGTACACCTGTGACCAGCAAGTACGACAATACGAATGCGGTCATCAAGCTAACCACATTGCTGACCTCCAGCCTGGTGAACGAACTCCACGCATCTGGACAGCATAATGGCGCGCACTCTACCGACAGCACGGTGCTCACGCCGCAGTCCATCGGCCAGGCTACTATTGTTCCGACTATAAGCGAACTGCCTGTGACCGTGATTTTGAATGGTCCCAGCCTGAATGGCACGCTGGCCCCCAGCAACAGCCCGACCGATCAGTTGGAATACGGCGACCAGATTTCCTGGTCCCACGGCAAGCACACCATTCGCGTCGGATATGAGTACCAATACGCGCAGTGGCCCATCACATTTGAAGGCCTGGAACGCGGATTTCTGTTTTATGGAACCTTCTCCGATTGGCTGCTCGGTCTGCCGGGCTGTCAAACCGCTGGTTGCAGCCTATCCAATCCAGGCGATACCAACGGCGGCACCGGCAACATCCTGCAGTGTTTGTTCTGCGTCCGCAGCGGCCCGAACGGAATTGTTCACAACTACGTCGAGAACAATCAGACTGCCTTCGTCCAAGACGATTGGAAAGTCAATTCACGCTTAACTTTCAACTTGGGTGTTCGGTGGGAGTACGACGGGAGTTACTCGGACAAGTACGGCAACCTCACGAACCTTTCGCTGGCACAATTTGCAACTGTTCCCGTTCCACCGAGCGGACCCACTACGTCTGGTCCCGGTCTAGTTGGGTACGTAGTGCCCAATAACTATACGAAACACTATCCCACGCCGCCCGCCGGAGTTCTGATCGCGGGCAACAGCGACTCAATCACGTCGGGTCCTCCCAAGGACAACTTCGCTCCGCGCTTTGGGTTTGCGTGGCAGCCTCAGAGAGAAGGGAAGTTGGTGGTTCGCGGCGGCGTCGGCCTGTTCTACGATCGCATCGGAGGTGGATCGTTCGTACACGCAGTGGAGCAGGGTTATCCCTACGCTGTGACGCTGGATTATAGCGGGTCGGCCTCGGCTCCCTTTAGCAACGCGAATCCTTATCCCTCCACGCCGCTGGGAACGTTCGCTTCCCGCTGGGTGAATTTCGGGGGATGCCAGCCGTCCTGTTTACTGGGCGCGCCAAACTCCGCGATCGATTCACCCACGCTCGACATGGCTCTTCACACTCCGCTGACCCGGCAGTATAACGTGAACCTGCAGTATGAATTCGCGCGGTCGTGGGTGTTAGAAGTGGGTTATGTGGGATCCAGCTCGATCAATCTGTTGGATCAGTATCATTCCGTCAACATCCCGGTGATCGCCAGCCCCAGCAATCCGGTCAACGGAATTACCGTGAATACCGTGGCAAACGCAGAACTGCGCGTGCCGTATCTCGGCTATACGCCACCGGGCGTCGATGAAACGGCGTTCGACGGTTCATCCAACTACAATAGCCTTCAGGTAACTTTGCGAAAGCAATTCTCGCATGGCTTTCTGATGCAAGCGTCGTACACGTGGAGCAAGGATCTGAGCGATATCCAGGCCATTTTGTCAGGCAGCGGAGCGAACAGCAATCTGCCCACCGCACTGGGACAGCAGTATGGTCCAGTGGGCTTCAGCCATCCACAACGCTTCGTGATCAACTACAGTTACGATCTGCCCTTCGGGAATCCCTCGGGCGCCCTGGGCTTGCTGGCCAAAGGTTGGAACGTATCCGGCGTCACCACGGTCCAGGATGGTACGCCTTTGACGATTACCGATCAAAATGGCGGTACGGTGTACGATCAGGGAACGTATGACACCGCTCGCGCGCAGATGTGTCCGGGAACCACATATAATTCGATCGGGACTTCGGGCAGCATCACAAATCGCCTGGGCGTGAACCCGGGCAGCACCGGCTACTTAAACATCAACGCTTTTTGTCCCGAGCCGGCCGCACCGAACTCGGTGGCCGCGGGTCCTTATGGTGTTCCCACTATGTATGGCGACAGCGGTGTTGGGGTTATTCTTGGTCCGGGAAATTTCAACTTCGATATCTCCCTGGTCAAGACCACTCACATCACCGAACGGCAGATGATCATATTCCGAACCGAGTTTTTTAACGCGTTCAATCATCCTCAGTTCTCGAATCCGGTAGCTGCGGATTTGGCGGTATCCACGCCAAGCACGTTCGGACAAATCACAACTACCTCAGTGAATCCGCGCTTGATCCAATTCGCTCTAAAGTACGTTTTCTAGAGCGTAGTGTAGATTACCAATAGTTAGAACCCGGCCGTGATTAACAAGATCGCGGCCGGTTTAATCCTCTCATTGAAATTCTTCCTCCGTCTTATCTCCCGCCAAATTTGACTCCGTTTTGACTCCCATCAGCCGGAAGTTGGAATAAAATCCCACTAATGGAGTAGGTGGGCTGTATGCAGGGCTTCAAGAATTATCACCCGTGCGGCACCGCAAAGACCCCCACAATCGGCTCGTTGGGGACGCCGATTGCATCTGTAATTAACTCAAATCCAAAAACTTACAGAGGAGCAGGGATGTATGACACCCAAACTGCTGCATCGTTTGCAGCTTACTGTTGTAGTGCTCTTGACCTTATTGCTCGCGATTTGCGTGCCATCTTTAATGGCGCAATCGGCCGGCACGTCTGCCCTGAGTGGAACCGTCACTGATCCATCGGGCGCCGCTATCCCGAACGTTACCGTCACCATCACCAGCAACGAAACCGCCCAAAGCCGCAGCACCACCACTGGGTCCGACGGCGTCTATAAGTTCGCCCTGCTTCCGCCCGGAAGCTATAAGATCCGTTTTGCCGCCATGGGATTCAAGACCTCCGAGGTCGGAGCCGTGAATCTCGCCGTTACGGAAAGTTCAACGCTCGATCGGGCGTTGGAGGTTGGCGCGCAGTCCGAGCAAGTGACGGTGGAAGCTTCGGCCGCGGCACTTCAGACCGAGAGCTCCACGCTCGGAACCACCGTCGGAGGATCCACGGTAACCGCTCTCCCCTTGAGCAATCGCAACTACACCCAGGTCCTTGGCATGTCGGCCGGCGCGAACGCCAATGTGAACAACGCCACTAGCTTCGGCAAGGCCACTACGAATTACAGCACCAACGGAGCCGATCCGGGGCAGAACAACTTCCAGATGGACGGTGTCGCCATCAACAACATCGCAAACGGGGGCAGTTCCGGCGACTGCGGCATCTATGCCGGCATACCGATTCCCAATCCGGACGCCATCCAGGAGTTCAAGATTCAGACTTCCACCTACGACGCCAGCTATGGCCGCAACCCCGGCGCCAACGTCAACGTTGTCACCAAGTCGGGTTCCAATGCCTTCCATGGCGGAGCGTGGTATTTCTTCCGCAACGAAGATTTGAACGCCCGCGACTTCTTCGAGAACGCCGACAACGGCGGGCAACAGCAAGTGCTGCGGCAGAATCAGGTGGGCGGATCGATCGGTGGGCCGATCAAGAAGGACAAACTGTTCTTCTACGCCAACTATCAGGAGACCCGCCAACTCAATGGAGCCGTCAATGGGATTGGTTACGAAGCAGTAATTCTGCCCCCCATTCCCGCTGGTGATCGTAGCGCACCGGGTTATCAGGCTCAATTGGGGTCAGCATTATGCCCAGCCAACCATCCCTCGAATGCGGCCGCCTATGAGACTTACCTGGCCTTCTTGCCGGGATTCCCGGAGATCGCTTGTAACGGCTCCAACATCAATCCGGTCGCGATGAACATCCTCAATATCAAGCTTCCGAACGGCCAATACTACATTCCGACCAACAACACGGGGAACTTCCTGCCATCCACGATCACCGATCCCGCCACTTACGAAGAACACCAACTGATCCTGAACGGCGACTATTTGATCAGCAGCAAGAACACACTGGCCATGCGGTATCTGTACACGAATAATCCGCAGACCCTGCCGCTGGCCGGCGGTCTTCCGGGCGCACCGGCGGAAGCACACTACGCCAATACGGACGCGGTATTGAAACTCACCACGCTGCTCAGCCCCACCTTGGTGAACGAGCTCCGCGGATCGTTCCAGCGCAATTTCCAACATGAGACAGACACCACACCGTCTACGCCGCAGGCGTTGGGAATAACGCCAATAATTCCGCAGGAAACGGAGATGACCCCGTTCATTATCGGAAATACTCTCGAGACTATTGGCGGCACCTTGGCGCCGTCCTACAGCCCGACCACGCAGATGCAGATCGCCGATCAAATTTCCTGGTCGCATGGAAGACATACTTTCCGCGCCGGCTATGAATATGAGGAGACCCAGTGGAACATTACGTTCGGCGGTCTACTGCGCGGCCTCATCGTCTTTCCGACCTTCGCGGATATGCTGATCGGTGAAGGAGGATGCGCACCGGGCAATGCGACGTGCAGCCCTGCCAACCCCGGCGGCACCACCGGTTACGCGGACGGTGAGATTGTGGAGTGCCTCTTTTGCACGCGCAGCGGTCCCGGCGGCCTGATCCATGGCTATCGGCTGCCGAATCAGGATGCCTTCTTCCAAGACGATTGGAAGGTCAGCAACAAGCTTACGATCAATATGGGCCTGCGCTACGAGTACGACGGGGTTTTCAGCGACAAGTACGGAAACCTGACCAACATCTGGGCCAGTCAGCTGCAAAGCTTGCCGGTGCCCCAAACTGCGCCCACCAACATCTTCAATCCTGGCGCTGGATATCTGGCTGGCAATGTGGTGCCTAGCAACTACAGCACGGCCACCTACGGCCCTTTGCCCGCTGGCGTCTTGCAGTCCACTAAAACTCTTCCGATCCAAAGTGGTCCTCCCAAAGACAACTTCGGACCCCGCATTGGTTTCGCCTGGCAGGCAGCTCCCAAATTCGTGATTCGCGGCGGATTTGGAATTTTTTATGACCGCATCGCCGGCGATCGTTTCGTGCATTCGGTGGAACAGGGCAACCCTTACGGCGAAACCGTGGACTACGGCGCCGTGAACCCGTATACCATTGCGAATCCTTATCCGCCAACGCCGCCCGCCGGCGTGTTCGCGGCCCGCTATGCAAACCTCACCACCGGCGCGTATTCTGCCCTGAACACTCCGTCACTGGACGAGGCGGTCCATACACCAATGGTCCGGCAGTACAACATCACGGTCCAGTATCAGTTAGCACCGACCTGGGTGTTGGAAGCGGGCTTCGTCGGAGCGAGCGGAATCAACCTGGTGGATACCTACCATGACGCGAATGCCGCGCAGCTGGCCAGCCCGAGCGATCCGATCAATGGCCAGACGACCAACACGCAGGCCAATCTCCAACTGCGCGTTCCGTATCTGGGCTATCAGCCGACCGGCTATCAAATCACGTCGTTCGACGGGATTTACAATTACAACAGTCTGCAGATTACCCTGCGGAAGCAATTCTCGCACGGCTTGACGATGCAGGCTTCCTATACCTGGAGCAAAGATCTCACCACCCTGACAGATTCCAACATCAATAACATTTCCGCGGATAGCAACAATCCGGCCAACCTGGGGCAGCAGTACGGGCCGGCATATTTCAGCCACCCGAATCGGTTCATCATCAGCTACAGCTACGATCTGCCGTTCGGGCACCACTCGGGCGGTCTCGGATTGCTGGCCAACGGATGGAACGTGTCCGGTGTTACCACGGTCCAGGATGGCGTACCGCTGACCATAGCCGATACCGCTATCGGCACAGCTTATGGAACGGGCGGCTTCGGGATCATCCGCGCGCAAATGTGTCCGGGCGAGACCTACGGCAACATCGCCACGCCGGGCGGCATCGACCAGCGCCTGGGCGGTGGCAACGGCGGCCCGGGTTACTTCAATATAAATGCATTCTGCCCCGGCGTCGTCGCTCCTAATTCTCCCGATGGCTCTACGCTCTTCGGGGATTCCGGCCAGGGGATCATTCTCGGCCCAGGCCAGTTTAACTTCGACATTTCCATACTCAAGAACTTCCGGTTCACCGAACGTCAATCGTTGCAGTTCCGAACCGAGTTCTTCAACGCCTTCAACCATCCGCAGTTCCTGCCGCCTGGCAATCAGGCGTCGGCTCCAGGCGGGCTGCCCGCGGAATTGAACGTGAATTCGCCGGCTAGTTTTGGTCAGATCAACGCTCTTTCGGTGAGCCCTCGCGTTATCCAATTCGGGTTGAAGTACATCTTCTAAGCCGCGCCGCTTTGGGGCTGCCTGATATACTGCACATTTCATGCGCAGCCCCTGGATTTTGGTTCTAGCCGCCGCGTTACCGGCGGCCGCTCAGATTTCCCCTGGTGATTGGCCCAATTACGGCCGCGATCTCGCAGGCACCAAGTATTCGCCGCTCGATCAAATCACTCCGGACAACGTCACTCAACTTGTTCCCGCGTGGACCTTCAAGTTGCCGCCCGCTCCAGCAGCGTCTGGCGCCGCGGAGCCAAGCGCAACGGTGGCAGGATCATCGGCAGCGACGCCCATCGTTGTTAATGGAGTGATGTATTTGCCCGCGGGCAAGCATGTTCTGGCGCTCGATCCCGTCAGCGGTGCCGAAATCTGGAACTACACATTGGCCACCGACGTTGCCTCGCTGCGCGGCGTCGCCTATTGGCCTGGCGACAAGCAGAATCCGCCACGCATTTTATTTACTTCGGGTTCCAAGCTAATCGCATTGAACGCGAGCAACGGCAAGATCGATCCCGGGTTCGGCAACGAAGGTCAAGTGGAGATGGTGGTGCCGTATTCAGGAGTTCCAACCATCTACAAGAATGTGGCGATGGTCGGCGCTAGCGTCGGTGAAGTGCCGGTGGGTCCGGCGGGCGATACGCGCGCATACGACGCGCGTACTGGCAAAAAGCTTTGGGATTTTCACTCTGTCCCGCGCCCCGGCGAGGTTGGCCATGAGACCTGGCTCGACGATGGCTGGAAGGGCCGCTCCGGTGTGAACGTGTGGGGCTGGTACATGACGGTTGATGAAGAGCGTGGCATCGTGTACATGACATTCGGTGGTCCGGCGGCCAACTACTGGGGCGGCGATCGGCCGGGCGATAATTTGTTCGCCAACTCCGTGGTCGCGGTGGACGCCGTCACGGGCAAATACAAGTGGCACTTTCAGACCATCCATCATGACCTTTGGGATGCGGACCTGCCTCCGGCGCCGAGCTTGGTCGACATCGTGAAAGACGGCCAGAAGATTCCGGCGCTCGCGCAGATTGGAAAGGCCGGTTGGATGTTCATTCTCGATCGCACCAATGGGAAACCCGTGTTCGGCGTGGAAGAGCGGCCCGTTCCTAAGGGTGATGTTCCGGGCGAATGGTATTCACCGACGCAGCCTTTTCCGTTGAAACCCCCGCCGCTCGCGCGAATG
>DATHMO010000295.1:0-12499 GCA_035486995.1 Bryobacteraceae bacterium | reverse complement strand
AATCACGTAGTCCAAGCACTCGCGCCGGATCGTTCCGATCAATCGCTCGCAGTAAGCGTTCGCTTTGGTTGCTTGAATCGGAGTTCTCAAGACCCGTACGCCGAAATCCTCCAGGGTCCTGTCGAGCAAAGACGAGAAGATCGAGGGGCGGTCATGAACAACGAACTTGTATGGATGGCGGTCGGCCAGGATCTCGCGAAATTGCTGCGTGGTCCATTCGGCGGTGGGACGGTCGGTGAGATCGCAATGCAAAATGCGCCGCGAACCGATCTCCATCGCCAAGAAGACGTATAGAACCTGGAACAGCGCCGTAACGGACACCAAAAAGTCGCAGGCGACGACGGCCCGAGCATGATTTCGCAGAAACGTGGCCCAGCGCTGGTCGGAGGGCCCGTTACCGGGACCCGTTGGGCTCAGATACTTCCTGACGGTCCGCGGAGACACGCGAACGCCGAGCTTCAGGAACAATTCGTTTGCAATTCGTTTTTGCTCAGATCGGATTTGCGCTTGCGATGTCCCGGATGAGTTGGCGCAAGTTGCGGGGCAATCGAGGCCGGCCTGGCCTCCGAGATTTCCATTTCCAAAACAGCCGAAACCCAAGTCGATGCCATTTGAGGAAGGTCGCTGGCTTGACGACAATCAGAGCTTCGCGCCAGTCGAAGAATCTCGCAAGTGCGATCATCATGAGTCGAGTCGTTGCCGTTGATCGACGAGGCGTGAGCTTACGTTCTTGGAACAGAGCAAGCTCGTATTCTACAATCGATCAGCACCCCAATCGACCGTATCAGAACCGTATCAAAACCGCTGCCTTCAGCCCGTTCGGGTTGTCGGCTGAGCGAAAGCAGACTCCCCAGATTGTTGAAAACTCAAGCAAGCGGATGGAATTGTAGGAAGCGTTGGAGCACGCCCGTTGGCTTGTAAGGCAGGCGCTCTAACCGGTTGAGCTAACCGCCCTCGACTCCTACTTGATCTTGATCTTAAAACACTTCCTCGCCCCAAGCTGCAAATTCACTCGTAGTATATTTATGAGATCGTGCTTCCTCGTATTTCGCTCTTCGTGGCAACCGCCCTCCTGAGCGTCATCCGCGCACAAACGCCCCTAGCCAGTAGCTCCTTAAGCATTGCGCCGCGCCAGACTTGGGAAATCCCGGCTTTGGGCTACTCTCCCGACGCCTGGTCCATCCTGCGCTTCACCAACAATACCGATTCTGCCGCTCTGCTCCGCGCCGACGTTTATTGTGGCCCCGGGGATCGATTCCCGCTGAATTCTCCCGTCTCCGTGGAACCCGGCAAAACTCTGGACTTCCGCATCGAAGCTCCCACCACTGTTCCAGTCCTGTGCTGGGCGCGAGTCACCGAAATAGCTGGAGAGCGCTCCACCGGAGTTCAGTTCCGAGCCTTCGTCGAACGGCTGAAAGGCAACCAGCTCGAGGACTTCGAGCGCAATGTCGGCTTTGAGACCTCCAACCCTGCCTGGGCCATCCCGGAGCGCCAGGTCGCCGATCGCCAACTCTATCTCTTGAACGCCTCCCAGACGTCCACCCAGTTCACCTTCTGCGCTGCCGATTCTCCCGACCCCACAGCCTGCCATCGAAAAGGTGTAAATCTGGTTCAACGAGTGGCGCGTCCACGCGAAGCAGTGGTGATTAATGTGAACAAATTCCCGAAGAAATATCTGATCACCCAATCTTCGCACCCGGGCGGCGTGATCGTTCAGGTTTTCGACGACCAGCCCGGCCACCGCCGAGTCTACACCTCGGAATCGACGATTTCCTTCGGCGATCCAGAAAACTAAAGAATTCCGCGTTCATGCCGATATGCCTACCGAAGGCATGTATGGGATCTGTCTCTTCCACCAACGCGGGTCTCTCCGACCTGCTCCAGACGCTCACGAACGAGAACTCGCCTCTGGCCTCGACGTTCTCTTCGCCGGCCGTTGAAAAAGCGCTCGAAAATGCGCCCCCAGCCGACATCGTTCAACTCAGCGACCAAGCCGTCCAACTCCAAGTTACCGATGCCCTCTTTGGCGACACCAACACTTCCAGCACGCCCTCCAATTCGCTCTTCTCGGCGCTCGCCGCTATCGATTCCAGCGCAGCGACTAGCCCAAACGGCACAACGTCGTCCACCACCAGCTCTTCGCTCGCCGATCAACTGGCCGCCTACCAAGGCAGTTCGCAACTACAACAAACGGATGCTCTCTTGGGCATCACCCAGCCCAGCACCACATCGAATTCGCTGTTCGACGTGTTGGGTTAGCTTCGACGCCTTACTTCCCCGGCGCAGGATTCGCCATATACGGTATATCGTTCGAGGCCGTCCGCTTCTTGAACTTCCAGTGCCCATCCTCGCGCACCACGATGTCGTCGTAATGCCCGCCGTACATGATCGACGGCGTGTTCTCCTTCGTCGTCACCACAAACGCCCAGCGCGACCACACTGTCCCCGTGTCCCCATGCACGTCGATCGCGAAATTCGTTAATAGATGATACGTCGAGTTCGGCCGAGGCGCCGGCGTCGACCCAATGTCCTTGTCCATCATCGCCTTGATCGCAGCCGGACCCTTCGCTGTCCCAAATCCGCCGGTCCATTCCCCATCCTTCGCGAACAGGCTCGCGTATTTCCCGAAATCTCGCGCGTCGAGCGATCGCCCGTAATCTACGAGCAACATCCGGATCTCTTCCTGGTCCTCCAGCCGCTGCACCCGCGCCGCGAGCGATTTTTCGCCGTGATCTTCCGCGCTCCCGAGCATCACGCCCACTAACAGTCCACACCCCAGCATCCGTGCTATGTTCATATTTCGCCTCCCCGAGAGTTTATCACCGCACTCGTCCCGTTATCTTCCTCACGGCGACAATCACTTAGCAATACCCCGCCCTACGCCGACGCCCCAGCGCTGATATTCTCGATCCAAATGCATCGCGCAGCCACAGCTCTCCGGCCCATGCGTCGAATCCCCAACCGCAAATCGCAAATGCCCCAAACACAAAACTACCCCTGATGCGCCACACACCGGCCACCAATAACCAGCAACTGGCCCCCCAGTCTCGCCTTGATGAGATATCCGCCCAGGATTTCGATCCGATGACGGCTCGAAAGACTTGACGGACGCCTGATGGTGTACAGCGCGAATAAAGGCGAGAAATTACTCGAACCGCAGGCCGGTTTGAAGAGCGGCGTCGGCCGCCGATCACATATGCGGTGGATGGAAAACAATACGTCGCGCTCATGGGCCGCATTGGGTATGTAATCGGAAATGCGGGGCCTCAGAACACAGCTACCACCGCTCCGCCGAAGCTATTGGCTTTCGCGTTGAGTGAGACTCAGTAAGACGCTCGCGTCGGGAGCTTCATCGAGCTTCTGGATTGCCTCAGCGAGCCGATCGCGTTGTTCGGCCGAGAGAAATGCGCTTGAATTGTCGTCGAACTTTGCGCGCAGCTCTTGGTATGTCATCGGATTTTCTGCCGAACCCCGATTGTATTCTTCTATTTCTTCAACACTCCGCCCGTCTTTGAGCACGATCTTGACCGCGCCTTTGAAACGGCCAGGGCCAGGATAATCCGGATCGACGTGATATTGAACACGGCGCGCCAGCGCGAGAATTTCCGGATTGTTCCGGCTCGCCGCGCTGTAGGCCGACTTGCCGAGCGCGCCATGATAGAGCGCTTCAGCCAAGCTGTACTGCAAACTGACGCGGCCGTGAGAATCCGTCGCCGGCGCGAACTTCTCTTCGGTTGGCTCGCAGACGATGGTGACGATGAACTGAGTCACGGGACATTCGATGCGTTCAACGTCGGCGGGTTTGATCCCATATTTCGCGCCCAACCGCAAGATCGCGCTGATGTAAGGATGAATTACATGGGCGGCGGGAAAGGGTTTGAACGACGAATTACGGCTTTCCCAGTGTTGACCCAGGTTATGATTGATGCGCGCGAAGTCACGATGCGCATTCGGATCCTGCACATGCGTCGCGAAAAGTCCCCAGCGTCCTTCGAACACCTGTGCCGGACCGGTGACGCCCGATCGCGCCAGCAGCGCCGCCGTGATTCCGCTCTGCGCCGACCATCCGGGGTGCAGAAACTTGGTCTGCGTTCCATCCACCCAGCATTCCAACAATCCCGATGCGAAGCTGCCGGCGATGCCAGCCGCGCGCGCCTGGGCTTCTGCGCTGAGCCCGAGAATCTTGCCCGCGAGATACGCCGCGCCGAACGTCGCGAACAGTCCGGTCGGGTGAAAACCTCGCTTGTGCAGTTCGCCGGAAGAAACGCTTCCGACGCGGCACGAGATCTCGTTTCCAATCGCGATGGCGGTGATCAGATCGCGGCCCGGTACCTTGGTGAATTCAGAGAGCGCTAGCGCAGCCGCAACCGCGGGGCTGCTCATATGAACGATCGATTCGTTGTGCGTATCATCGAATTCCAGCGCTTGTGAAAACGCGCCGTTGGCGAACGCAGCCGTTGCGACGCTCACGCGATCGCCGAAGCCGAGGATGCTCGACGGCCCGTCCGCGGAAAGCGCCAGTGCAGCCCCGCGAACAGAATGGCCGAACTCTGTTTCAGCGCCGGCCAGAGCCAATCCAATCACGTCCATCACGCGCAGCTTGGTCGACTCGATGATATCGGCTGGCAAATCCTCAAACGTGACGCGCGCGGCCCACTGCGCAAGCTGTGTCGAAAGAGGCGTACTCAAGCGATGGACCACCCGCCGTCGATCGGCAGCGCGGCGCCCGTAATATCGCGACCGTCGGGTCCGCACAAAAACAGCATCATACCCGCGACATCTTCGGCCGCGATGAACCGCCCGCCCGGCTGCTTGCTCGCTAGGAATCGCCGTTCGGCTTCAACGTGCGAAATCGATTCAGTCTCCATCATTTTTTCGATCGTGTGCACATGCACAGGCGTCTCCACGGTTCCGGGACACAGCGCGTTGCAAGTGATGTCGTGGCCGCGCGTTTCAAGCGCCACTGCTCGCGTCATTCCGATCAGCGCAGTTTTGCTGGTGACGTAATTGATGCGATTCACGCCGCCGATCAATCCATAGATCGACGAAACGTTGATGATTCGTCCCCAATTGCGCGCGCGCATTCCGGGCAGGGCCAGGCGAATAGTGTGGAATGCGGCCGTCAAGTTCACTGCGATTCCGTGATCCCATGCCTCCGGCGGAAAGTCATCTACCCTCGCCGCGTGCCGTACAACTGCGTTGTTCACCAGAATATCGATCCCTCCGAAAGTCTCACTGCTCTCTGCAACCATGCGATCGATCTCATCGGCGTGGGCCAGATCCGCATTGCCGTATATCGTTCGAACGCCGTGCTCCTTTTCGATCGCTGTACGCTCGGCGTCGATCTCGCGCAGATTGCCAAAACCGTTGATCACGACATTGCAGCCGGCGGCCGCGAACCGTTTCGCAGCGGCCAAGCCGAGTCCTTGCGTAGATCCAGTGATGAGCGCGCACTTCCCTTGAAGCATTGTCCATTATAATTGTCGATCGGCGACTATGGAACCATTCGAAGTATTCGCGATCCGCTACGGTCACTTGGGAAATCGTCATCCGGGGCAAAGCTACATTCTTGCCGATCCGCACGAGTACGGGCCGGACCTCGACTATTTTGTCTGGGTGGCGCGACGCAGCGATAGCCTTTTTGTGATCGACACGGGCTTCAGCGAGGAATCCGCAGATCGGCGCAAACGCGAGCATCTGCGCAGTCCGATAGAAGCGCTGCGGCTGCTCGATATCGATCCCGACAAAGTCCCCGATGTAATCCTCACGCACCTGCATTACGATCATGCCGGGAATCTGGACCGCCTTCCTTTGGCTCGCTTTCACGTGCAGGATCGCGAAGTCTCGTACGCCACGGGGCGTTTGATGTGCCACCACTTCTTGCGCGAAGCGTACGATCTCGAAAATGCACTGGAGATGGTTCGAAAAGTTTACGCTGGCCGTGCAGTGTTTCATGACGGCGTATCGGAGGTTGTGCCGGGGTTGACGCTGCATCATGTGGGGGGACATTCTGCGGGGCTGCAGATCGTGCGCGTTTGGACCAAGCGCGGCTGGGTGGTGCTGGCGGCGGACGCGGCGCATCTCTATGGAAATTTCGAACACGATCGCGCGTTTCCAGTGGTGTATAGCGTGGCCGAAATGTTGGAAGGCTACAAGCTGCTTTATCGCTTGGCCGAAACACCCAATCACATCGTGCCCGGACACGATCCGTTGGTGATGAAATACTATCCGGCGCCACGTCCGGATCTCGGTGGCATTGTGGTGCGGCTGGATGTTCCGCCGTCGCGATGATTCTTGCATGCATCGTGGTATCCTAGCGACTTTGGTGCAGGAGAAAACAGTAAATGGCTCAGTTGAACGTCGGCTTTGTCGGCGTGGGAAGAATGGGCGGCCCGATGTGCCGCCGGTTGATCGAGGCTGGAAATAGCCTAACGATTTTTGACAAGAGCGATGCCGCAATGCGGCCGCTGGAAGCGATGGGCGCGAAACGCGTGGATTCGCCCGCGGCAGTTGCGTCGGCGGCTGAAATTGTTTTGGCCAGTTTGCCGACGCCACCGATCGTGCAAGCCGCGGCGCTCGGGACAGGCGGCGTCGTCGAAGGCACTAAGGTCAAAATCTTCATCGATGTTTCTACAACGGGCTCGACCTACGCCAAGCGCGTCGCCGAGGGTCTGAAGGCGAAGAACATTGTCGCGGTAGATGCGCCAGTGAGCGGCGGTGTTGCCGGCGCCGAAAAGGGCACGCTCGCAGTAATGGTTTCTTGCGATGACCAAACCTTCGCGACCATCAAGCCGATTGTGGAAGTGATCGGCAAAGTATTCCATGTCGGCAAGCAGCCGGGCCAAGGCCAGACGATGAAGCTGCTGAACAACCTGTTGTCGGCGACTGCAATGGCCATTTCATCCGAAGCCGTTGTCATGGGCGTGAAGGCAGGGCTTGATCCGCAACAGGTGATCGACGTGATCAACGCCGGCAGTGGCCGCAACACCGCGACGATGGACAAAATCCCGCGCTGCGTTCTGAATCGCAAATTTGATTTTGGTTTTGCCATCGGGCTGCTCAACAAAGATATCCGGCTGTGCATGGAAGAAGCCGAAGCCATGGGAGTGCCGATGGTGGTGGGCAGCGCGGTGCGGCAGATCCTCGCGATCGGCACGGCGAGTGAAGGCGCGGATGCCGATATGACCGAATTGATCAAAGTGATGGAGGGCTGGGCGGGCGTCACCGTTCAGGCCAAATAAAGGAGAGCAAGTGGAAAAAGAGATGTTTGAGAAGGGCCTCAAGATTCGCCGCGAGGTGTTGGGCGCCGAGTATGTGGACAACGCGCTGAAGACCGCGGACGATTTCAACCGGCCGCTGCAAGAGCTGGTGACGACGTATTGCTGGGGCGAGTGCTGGGGCCGTCCAGGGCTGGATCGCAAGACGCGCAGCATGCTGAATCTGGCGATGATTTCGGCGTTGAACCGGCCGCATGAAGTGAAAGCCCATGTGAAAGGTGCGATCAACAACGGCCTGACCAAGAACGATATTCAAGAAGTTTTCCTGCAAGTGGCCATCTATTGCGGTGTCCCGGCGGCGGTTGATAGCTTCCGCCTGGCGCGCGAAGTTTTTAAGGAAATGGGAATCTAGTCGGTTCTGAGAGCCGCTTCGCGCCACAACCTTTCGGGGCGGCTCAACCAGTACCACAGCGCGGTTCCCACAATCGGGAACAGGCTGGCTGAAACAAATACCGCTCCGTACCATTTCTGATCGAAGCACCGTCCCCAGACTGGCAGAATCAGAGCCAAAACTGCGGACCACGATCCGGATCCGATTCCTCCGACCATCGCAGTTTGATCGCGCGGGTATAGGTGCGAGCCGACGCGCAGCGACAACACCACGAAACCATCCGCGATAAACGTGGCCCAGAAGAACAGCGCCAGAACAATCGGCCATGAATTGATTTCGGTCACCAGAGCAGTCGGCAGCGCGAGAATCGCGAGCATACAGAACAGGCCCGTCGGCCGGTGGCCGCGCGTAACGAATTTGTCCGCGATCCAGCCCCAGAAAAAGTAACCGGCCTCCCAGCCGACGAGGGGGATCCACAATATTTTTCCGAGCTGAGCCTGCGAGAGATTGTACGCGCGGCTCAAATAGAGCGGGCTCAGATACGAAACTAAACCGAGGGCGACAGCGCCCAATCCGAAGCTGGAAACGACGATCCAGAGGCGGCGCTCCAGGAAATTCGGCCACGTCACGTTTAAGGACGAACGGCGATGCGCGGCCAAGTACGGCGGCCGTCCGACGATCGACCAAAATATCAGCCAGCAAATTCCCATTGCTCCGGTGACCAAGAAGGCGGATCGCCAACCGAAGTGCAGAGCGATTGGAGTGACGATCAGAGGCGTCACGATGGCGCCGAGCGACGCGCCGCTATACCCGATGGCTGTCCCGCGCGATTGCCGATTCGGCGGTAACGATTCGGCCGCTGCCTTCAGAGCCGCTGGGAACGCCGACCCTTCGCCGAAACCGAGTACGCTGCGTGCGACCGCGAATCCCCAGAAGCCCGACATCCAGGCGTGGGCCGTGCTGGCGATGGCGCGCAGGGAGACCGCAGCGAACATGCCTTTGCGCAGACCGATGAAATCGAGAAACGAACCGAAGATCGGATTCCCGATCATGTAGAAAATGGAAAATGCAGAAAGCGCGTTCGCGTAGGCTTGCGCACTAAGGCCGGTGTCGTGCAGGATCATCGGCGAGAGCACGGCAAGCACTTGACGATCGACATAGGACAGGAGGCTCGATAGCATCATCGCGACGGAGGGAACCCACATGATCCAGCTTCGAACTGGAGGTGTCGCGGGACTGATAACCTGCGCGGGACTGATGCCGATTTCGCTCACCACTGGAGTTTATCGTAATCGGGTATTGTATACAGGAGGGTGAGATGATCCGCAAAACTCTTTTGATGATTGCCGTCGGCGCCTCGGCATTGCGCGCGGCAAACAGTTGTGATCGTGCCTGTCTGCAAGCTTCCATCGATTCTTATCTGGACGCGATGGCGAAACACGATCCGTCAAAACTCGCCGTGACTGACTCCGTGAAGTTCACCGAAAACGGCAAGGCGCTGAAGTTGGGCGAAGGATTTTGGAAGACGGCGGGCGCGACTACCTACCGGCTGTATGTGTTGGATCCACAAAGCGGCGACGCAGCGGCGCAAGCGGTGGTGGCGGAGAATGGCGCGAGCGACATATTCTTCGTGCGGCTGAAGCTGAAGGGTAAGAAGATCAGCGAAGCGGAGACTTTGGTCTGCCGGAAAGGCGAAGCCGGATTCTTCGCACCAGAGAAGCTGGCCACGCCGCCCGCGATTTTTAGCGAGCCGTTGAATGATTCGGAGAAGTCCACGCGATCGCAGCTCATCGACGATGCCAGCGCCTATTTCACCGCGGTTCAGAGCGAAGGGACGAAGGATTATAAGTCCGCACCCCTGGCGCCTGAGATGAATCGTTTCGAGAACGGTGTGCAGACGACGAACGTTCCTGTGTTGGGCAGTCCAGCAATGAGCGGCGCTGAGCAACTCGATAAGGGGATTTTCAAAGGCCTGGTGGTTGATCATCGACGTTTTCCGGTGGTGGATACCGACCATGGCGTTGTGGTCGGACTGATACTGATGCACGCGAATATGAATGGGCAGGCGAATTCGATTTTGATTTCGGAGATGTTCAAGGTGTCTGGCGGAAAGATCCGGCAAGTGCAGGCGACGATGGTGAACGTGCCGAACGATTCGGACACCGGATGGAAATGAGTCTTTCGCGCAGACTGGTGCGCGCGGCGCGCGGCCTGACGATGGATCAACTCCCTGCGGAGGTGATCGCGAAGGTCAAGATCGGGTTCCTCGACTTTCTTTCGTGTGCGTTTCAGGCGCGCGATCTGCCGTGGGGCTGCCAGGCAATTCGCATGGCGGGGGTGGCGAACGGCAGAGCCAGGGTGATCGGAACCGCGGTGCAATCATCCCCCGCAGAAGCTGCATTTGCGAACGCGACCCTCGGGCATGGGTTGGTGCGCGAGGACATGCACACTGGCGCAGTGAGTCATCTGGGTGTTGTCATTTTTCCAACGCTGCTGGCGTTCGCGCAACGCCAGAAGACGAGCGGTCGCGATTTCATTTTGGGTGCGGTGTGCGGTTACGAGATCGGCGCCACGGTGGGACGGGCGATCATGGATCAGGAGATGGTCCGGCGTTTTCGTCCGACTGGAATCACGGGACCGTTGGCGGGCGCGATCGCGGGAAGCCGTTTACTCGAGCTGGATGAAGATGCGACGGTCAGCGCGCTTGGTTTCGCGGCGAATGCAACCGGTGGATTAAACGAATGGCCCTACTGCGGCGGCGACGAGATGTTTTTTCATCCGGGATTTGCGGCCCGCAATGCGGTGACTGCTGTTGAATTGGCGGCGCTGGGGGCGCGTGCTTCGGAGAGCGCGTTGGATGGACGCGCGGGGCTTTTTGCGGGATTGAACAAGAGCGATTGCATCGCGCGGGTGACGCCGTTTTCGGGCGATGCGTTCGAAATCACGTCGGTGTATTACAAACCTGCGCCAGCGTGCAACTATGCGCAGACTGCGACGCAGGCGGCGTTGGAAGTGGCAATGCGGGATGGGTTTCGGAGCAATGACATCGAGTCGATTGTGGTGAAAGCGTCGTCGGCGGCGGTGGGATATCCGGGCTGTGATTACGCTGGACCGTTCGAACGGATCCTGCAAGCGAAAATGAGCATCCAGTATTGCGTGGCTGCGACGCTGGCGCGTGGTGTGATCGCAGAGTCGAATTACCGGCAGCTGGATGATCCCGAGATTACGCGGCTCGCGCGCGTCACGAAGCTTGAGGTTGACCCCGAGTTCAACGCCGCCTATCCAGGGGCGCAGGGATCGGAAGTGATTGTGAACTTCGCCGGACGCAGCGCTCGATCGCGAATGAATGACGTGATTCCGGCCACACCTGAGCAGATTCGCGAACGATTCCGAGCGGCGGCGGGCGCGAATACGCAGGCCATCGAAGAAATGATCGATACACTAGAACAACAGACAGACGTAGGCGCCTTAGGAGGCTTGTTAGCGTGAAGAAGCATCAGATGTTGATTGGCGGGAAGTGGGTGGATCCCGCCTCGGGAGAATGGTTCGAGTCCGTGAATCCGTTCACGGCGAAACCGTGGGCGCTGGTTCCGCGCGGGTCGAAGGCAGATGTGGATCAAGCGATCGCGGCCGCGAAGTGCGCGTTTCACGGTGAATGGCGCAAGCTAACAGCGACGGCGCGCGGGGCTTTGCTGCATAAGTTCGGAGAGCTGGTGGCGGCGGAAGCGAATCGGCTGGCTGAAATTGAATCGACCGACAACGGTAAGTTGATCGCCGAGATGCGCGGGCAGCTCAACTATATTCCGCAATGGTTTTACTATTACGGCGGATTGGCGGACAAGATCGAGGGCCGCGTAATTCCGATCGACAAACCGGGCGTGTTCAACTTCACGCGCGAGGAGCCATTGGGTGTGGTGGCCGCGATCACGCCGTGGAACTCGCCGCTGTTGTTGGCCACCTGGAAACTCGCGCCGGCGCTGGCCGCAGGCAATACGGTGGTGTGGAAGCCGTCGGAATTTTCGTCGGTCTCGGCGTTCGCTTTTGGCGAGCTGTTCGAAAAAGCAGGGTTTCCGCCGGGCGTGGTGAACATCGTGACGGGCTTCGGCGGCGAAGTGGGCGAGCCGTTGATCACCCATCAAGACGTCGCGAAAGTCGCGTTTACGGGCGGCGACAAAACCGGCGAGCACGTTTACGGACTGGCCGCGCGCGGCATCAAGCCGGTGACGCTGGAGCTGGGCGGAAAGTCGGCGAATATTGTTTTCGATGACGCCGATCTCGATCAGGCGGTGAAGGGCGTGGTGTCGGGAATCTTCGCTGCCACCGGGCAAACTTGCATTGCAGGCTCGCGCGCGCTGATCCAGCGATCGATTCACGCGGAATTTGTGGAGCGGCTGCTAGCACTCGCGAAGACTGCGCGCATGGGCGATCCACTGGATCCTTCGACACAGGTGGGGCCGGTTACGACGCGTCCGCAATACGAAAAGGTGCTGGATTACATCCGTATCGCGAAGGAAGAAGGGGCGGTAGTTCGTCTCGGCGGAGCTCCAGCGCAACGCGAGGAATGCGGGTCAGGCTGGTTTGTGGAACCGACCATTTTCACCGATGTTAATCCCGAGATGCGCATCGCGAACGAAGAAGTTTTCGGGCCGGTGCTTTCGGTGATTCCTTTCGATGACGAAGACGAGGCGGTGAGAATCGCGAACAACACGGTGTACGGGCTCGCGGCCGGCGTTTGGACGCAAAGCATCCGGCGCGCGCTGATGATGTCGGAGCGATTGGAAGCCGGCACTGTTTGGGTGAACACGTATCGCGCGGTGAGCTATATGTCGCCGTTCGGCGGCTACAAACGATCGGGGATCGGGCGCGAGAGCGGCATCGAAGCCATTCGCGA
>DATHMO010000294.1:0-8430 GCA_035486995.1 Bryobacteraceae bacterium | reverse complement strand
GTCACCTTTCGTCCAGAGTCCGTTCTTGCAGGTCCGCAGTGGGGCAAGCGGCTAACCGGCGGATTACCCGCGCTCGTCGTTGGCATTGGCTTCATTTTGGCTGGCTGGTACTTCTTCAGTGGATCTCGATAACCTCGATGAAGTTTGGCATCCTTCGCGCTTCGCTCCCTTTTTCATCGCCCACCGCCGGGAATTGAACGCGATCTGGACGGCCAGTGGGCGGATGGATCATCTTGATTGGGACCAAGTCCCAGAGCAGATTCGCCAGCGTCTAAAAATCGTGTGGAATGTTGCCGTGCCGGTGGTCTGGGTCTTCGCATTGCTTTTCGCATGGGGTCAAGCACGACATCACGTGTCTTCGCAGCTTGTAAAAGCCGGTTACACGGCACTGTTGTTCGCCTGGGAAGCGATCTTTTTCACCTACGGCAATTTGAGCGCTGATAACAAGGCCACGTGAATGGCGAGTTTTCGATGCGCTTACACAAATATACCGGTCCCAGCCCCGACATACGCTAAGTAGATTAGACAGACCAGCCGATAGGTGGATCATGGATGTCCTTGTCGCCCGACAGGCCATCTTCGACCGCGACCGCCGCGTCCACGGCTACGAGTTGCTCTTTCGCTCCGAGGGTGGACAAAACGCGTTCGACGGCACCGAAGGCGGCCTAGCTACCAGGCAGGTGCTGGCCAACAGTCTGCTGGTGATCGGTCTTGAAAACCTGGTGGGCGCCAAGAAAGCCTTCGTGAATTTTGGCCGCGGGCCGCTGCTGCAAGGCTGGCACTCGGCACTGCCGCCGGAAACCACCGTGATTGAGCTGCTCGAAAACGTCGAGCCGGACGACGAGATCCTGGAAGCCTGCCGCGAGCTTCGTAAACAGGGCTATCAGCTGGCTTTAGACGATTTTGTCTTCCGCGCCGGCTCCGAGCGCCTTCTGCAGGTGGCCGACCTGGTCAAAATCGAGATTCAGAGCATACCGCGACCCGAACAAAAGGTCCTGGTTCGCTCCTATCGTGCCCGGGGTTTGCAGACACTCGCCGAAAAAGTAGAAACGCACGAGGAGTTCGACTGGGCTCGCGAGGCCGGTTACGACCTTTTCCAAGGCTACTTCTTCGCGCGGCCGGTGATTGTGCGCGGCCGCAAGATTCCAGCGGCGAAACTGCATTGCTTACGCTTGCTGCAGGAATCCCAGCGCCCCGAGCTGGATTTTGACCGCCTGGAAGCGCTAATCCTGGAAGACGTCTCGCTCTCGTATCAATTGCTGCGCTACGTCAATTCGCCGCTGTTCGGCGTGGTGAACCGCATCAAGTCGATTCGCCAGGCGTTGCTGTTCTTTGGAGAAAACGATCTGCGCAAGTGGATCGCGCTGGCGACCCTCGCGCGTACCGCCGACGATAAGCCGGGCGAGTTGATCATGCACTCGCTGGTGCGGGCGCGGTTTTGCGAATCGCTGGCACAGCAGGCGAATCGAGGTCAGGACCAGTCCGCGTTTCTGATGGGGCTTTTCTCGCTGCTCGACGCACTGATCGACCGGCCGATTGAGGAAGCAGTGGCGGAGATGAATCTTGCGCCAGAAATCGCCGCGGTCTTGAACGGCAAGGCGCCCGATAGCGACATGCTCCGGCGAGTCTACGACTTAGCCAAAGCCTACGAGATGGCCGATTGGGTCCGCGTCGAAGAGCTGGCCGGGCAGGCTCGCATCCCTACCAGCAGTTTGGGCGAAGTATATTGCGCGGCGGCCGGCTGGGCGCAGCAGGTTCTCGAACCCGTGCTTCCCAACCAGCCTGTACCGCAAGCGGTATCGCGCCGTTAGGCGTCGGCCAGGGCGGCCACTAATGCGCCTTTGGCTGAAGCGTGCACTGGATCTGCCGCCAGCCGAATTTCGCTAGCCGCAAACGGCAGTTCCGCTTCGATCAGAGCCTTCTCAAAACGATCGCGGAAACCTTCCGGCATGGCCGTCCCGCCACTCAACACGATGGGCAACGGCCGGTTGGAACGGGGCAAGTTGCGTGCGTTGGCGAAGGCCTGTTTCATGCCTTGCACCAGTGACTGGATCATTTCGTCGTAGTAGACGCCCAGCACCTGCTGCAGCTTGTCGGCAAAGAAGCCGTTGAAGTGGAACGAATCTTCCTTGGCGATCCGAACCCGATTGGCGCGCTCGCCGGTGATGGTGGCCGCGCTGGTGTCGATGTAGTCGCCCGCTTTGGGAATCGAAAAACTCAACACTGGCACGGACAGATACGCCACGCACACGTTGCACAAACCGCCGCCGCAACTGATCCCGATGCCGGTGTAGTTGGAGCTTTCCATTTCCGAATACACCACTGCCAGTCCTTCGTTGATGCTCTTCACTTCGTAGCCCAGCTCGTTCAGAATCTGCCGCAGTGTGGCTTCGTGATACGTCAGGTTGTCTTCGGCTCCGAGTGGCGCCGCAGGAACCGTGAAGCACAGCTTCTGGCGATCCTTCACCGGATCGAGCATCGAATCGACGATCTTGCGCAGCATTGCGAGGCTGTCGGCCTCGGCCGGATTCAGTACGCCTTTGTCCATGGTGCGCCGCGTCTCGACGTTCAGCAGGTCGGCGAAACGGTCCGATTCATTGCCGTGCACCACGATCTCGGCCCCTTTGACGGTGTGCGGCACTTTTTCTTTCTTGAGCACGTTCTCGGTCATCTTCGAGTACGGAATGGTCACGAAGGCGTTGAGCTGAGTTTCGTACTGATACTCTTCGCCCACGCGTTGCGCCAGGCAGATGCGGCTGGTGCCGACATCCAATCCCACCGCGGAATTGTTCACTTTGTCGCTATGTTTCATGACTGTTGTCATTGGCGGTGGCCGCTCGCTTGAGCGCCGCCAATATCTCCTTGTATTTCTTCTTGAGAATGGCTCTGTACTGGGACACGGTTATGCCGCGTGCGGCAGCTTGCGTTTGCATCTGATCTTCGGCCAGAGCGAGACCTTGCCAGAGGCGAACGCCGGTTGCGTGGACGAATACGGGATCGTAGTCGAACCCAAAAGCGTAAATACTCGGCGGCGGGGCCGCGTAGTTGTCGTTCAATCCGATGGCGAGGAACGGGAAATTGCCCGCCCAGTCGGTGTGATAGCCCACTAGCATGTTGTCGGGATTCACGGAAACCTGCGCGTGGGTGACGCAGTTCGATTGCGGAATGTGGTATTTGTTCCTCAGCATTTCGGTGAGGATGCGCGCGGCGTGGACTTGCGCCGGATTGGCCGATGGCTGGTCGCCACGCTGGGTCTGCGTTTCAAAAGCGATGCCGAGAAAACTGCTGTTCAAATTGACGAAGAGGATGTTGTCGTCGGCCCAGATGGAATAGCCGGCGTGATTGGCGACGTCGGTCTCGGGAACGATGCGGAAGACCTGGCCAAATCGATCGATGAGGAAATGATAGCTGTGGTTCTGCTGCACCACGCCGATCACGGCTTTGCCAATGCGCTTGAGCCGCGCGTTTTCCTCTTCGGTGAAGCGTGCCTGATCGCTTTCGGTGGTGTGATACACGATGCCGGCGGGCTCGGATCGCCACTCGGGATTGTCGGGATCGATCTCCGTGCGCTGATAGACGGGGTAGAAGATGCGCTTCTGGTTGGGCGCTATGAAGCGGTCGTCGATGCGCAGCCCATTGCTGTAGGTTTCGAAATCGCCGGACTTGTCCACCAGCCAGACTTTAGCGACCACGTCGGCCACCGGGATCGAGACCGGCTTGATCGGGACCAGGCTGATCGGTTCGATGCGCGAAGCTTTGTAGCCGGGGGCCAGCAGGCATCCTAATAACAGGGCAAGGGCGAGTGCTGGCAATCGCCGGTGTTTCCACCGGTGTTTCCAGGGGACGGCCTGAACACGCGGCTGGAGCACCACCGAGCGGCGTTGCAAATAGCGCAGACGCTCAACGGGGTCAACGATTTGGCCCGCTTTGCGTTCGATGAGGGTCCGGGGGATTAAGGACACGACATGCACCCGTACCTCTTGATCGGCCAGTCGGTACTAAAACCTTATAGTGCCTAGGGCAATATTGCGGAGGGGCTCGGGTGATTCACTCAGGCGTGCCGGGAAAGCGATATCATTTCCTCAAGAGGCAGTTTCCATGCGCAGTATCCTGATCCTTTCCTTTTTAGCTTTCACTTCTTCCGCCGCTGAAATCCCGCAAGGCGCCCACGTGCTGCTCCGAATGGAAAACTCGCTCAGCACCCGCACGGCGAAGGAAGGCGACTTCGTCTATCTGCGGACGGCCGTTCCGATTGCGAGTTCGGGCCAGATTGCCGTGCCCGCCGGAAGCTACGTACAGGGCGTGGTTACGGAATCGAAGCAGAGCGGACGCGTGAAGGGCCGGGCGCAGCTCGCGATTCGGCTGGAAACGCTGACGCTCGCGAGCGGTAAGGTGTACAAGTTCTCTCCGCACGTCAGTTCGGTGGATTCGGGCGAGACCGGGCAGAAAGTGGTGGGGTCGGAGAACGCGATCGAGCAGGCGCCTGGCAAGGGTCAAGATGCCCAGCGCATCGCGATTCTGGCCGGCAGCGGCGCGGCCATTGGCGGGCTCGCCGACCAAAGCTGGAAAGGCGCGGGGATCGGCGCAGGCGTGGGATCGGCGGTGGGGCTCGCGACGGTGCTGCTCACGCGGGGGAAAGAAGTGGAGTTGCGCCAGGGGTCGACGCTGGATGTAGTGTTTGACCGGCCGGTGTCGTTGGAATAATGTTGCGGCGCGTCTGCGTGTTCTGCGGTTCTAGCCTCGGAGTTCAACCAGTATTTGCGCAGGCGGCCGACGACTTGGGGCAGCTGCTAGCCCAGCGTGGAATCGAACTGGTCTACGGCGGCGGCAACGTCGGACTGATGGGCAGGATTGCCGATGCCTGTCTGGCGCACGGAGGCCGGGCGATCGGAGTGATCCCACGGAATCTTGTCGAGAAAGAAATCGCTCACGGTGCATTGACCAAGCTCCACGTGGTGGATTCCATGCATGAACGCAAAGCGCTGATGGCGGATCTCGCCGACGCTTTCATCGCGCTGCCCGGGGGCTTCGGTACATGGGAGGAGTTTTGCGAAGTGCTCACGTGGTCGCAACTCGGGCTGCATCGAAAAGCCTGCGCGCTGCTTAATATCGGTGGCTATTACGATCCGCTGCTAGCGATGGCCGATCGCGCCGTGGATCAAGGCTTCTTGCGCGATGTTCACCGCGAACTCCTGATCGCCGACACCGACCCGGCTCGTCTGCTGGATCGTCTGGCCGATTACAAGGTTCCCATGGTAGATAAATGGATGGACCGTTCGGCCCGATAGCTTACTCTGGGATTCCGAACGCGGCCGCGTAGCTTACTTTTCCTCGAACGCCATCCAGCGCGCCCGCGCGAAGTTCGAGCGCCATGTAAGCTTCAGGAGGAAAGGGACTCGCCAACAAGCGCGCTTTCTCGGTTGAGAAACCGAATCGCGAATAATACTCAGGCTCGCCGAGAACGATCACGATTCGCTCGGCTTGGGTGCGTAGAAAATCCAGTCCCCGTTCAATCAGCTTCCTACCGATTCCAAGGCGCTGATGTTCCGGCAAAACGGCCACCGGCGCCAGGGCCACTGCGGGAACTCGCTCGCCGGCGGTCTCGATCCACATTCGACTGAAAAGGATGTGTCCGACTGCGCGCCCGTCGATCTCTGCAACCAGGGAAGCAAGTACGGCGCCTTCGTTGCGCAAGGCATCCACAAGATCGGCTTCATCGGGCCGGCCAAAAGCCGCTTCATTAACTAAGCGGACTTGGGCGCGATCTTCAGAATTTTCGTCGCGGACGATCACGTTCGCCGCTAGCGCTTGGCTGGCGACAAGTTGTCGTGCGACGTCACGTACGCCTGAACGCGGCTGTTTTTGCGTCCGAAGGTCCAGTAGATGACCATCCCGATAATCAGCCACACGATTAGGCGGATCCAAGTGGCCAGCGGCAGGAAAGCCATCAGCGCGAACGACGAGAGGATGCCCAAGATCGGCACCAGCGGGACGAGCGGAGTCTTGAAGGGCCGGTGCAAATCCGGACGGCGTACCCGTAGCACCCAGACGCCCGCGCAGACGATCACGAACGCCAGCAGCGTCCCGATGCTGGTCATTTCGTCGAGGACGCCGATCGGCAATATGGCGGGAAGAAAGGCGACGAATACCCCGACTACGATGGAAGAGATCCAGGGCGTCCGGAAGCGCGGATGCACGGCGCCTGCCCAGCGCGGCAGCAGACCGTCGCGCGACATCGAGAAAAACACGCGCGATTGGCCGAGCAGCATCACCAGCATCACGGTGCTCAATCCCATGATGGTTCCGATCAGAACCAGGAATTCGCCCCATTGCACGCCCGTCTCGGACATGCCGAGCGCGATGGGAGCGCCCACGTTCAACCGCGTGTAGCTGATCAGGCCAGTGAGCAAAAACGCGGTCACGATATAGAGCAGCGTGCACAGCGTCAACGATCCAAGAATGCCGACGGGCATGTCTTTTTGCGGGTTCCTGGCTTCCTGGGCCGCGGTGGAAACGGCATCGAATCCGATGTAGGCGAAAAAGATTTTGCCGGCCCCGCGCATCACGCCTGACCATCCGAACTCGCCCGTGGTGCCCCGGTTGGGCGGAACGAACGGCGTCCAGTTGGCTTTGGCCTCCGGCAAATGGTGCCAGACATACGCAGCGGCGATGGCGATAAAAACCAAAACCGTCCCAACTTTGACGAACACGATGACGCTATTGATGGTGGCCGATTCCTGAATACCGATGACCAGGATCGTGGTCACGGCTGCGATCACGAGAAACGCGACTAGATTGAAGACTGCGGTGGCGTGCGGAAGCGTGGTCGCGTCCACCCCAGCGGGCAGGGAAGCGACAGGCTGCCAGAAGTGCCGGTAATAAGCCAGTTGGGTTCCTGGCGTCGCGATCCATTGAGGCGGAAGGTCGAAACCCAGGCGCGCCAGCAATTGCACAACATTGGCCGACCAGCCGGACGCCACGGTGGCCGCGCCAAAAGCATATTCAAGAATCAAATCCCAGCCGATGATCCAGGCAATCAGTTCGCCCAATGTCGCGTAACCATAGGTGTAAGCCGATCCCGCGATGGGAATCAGCGATGCGAATTCGGCGTAACACAAGCCGGCGAAAGCGCAGGCAATTCCCGCAAAAATAAACGACAGCACGACGGCGGGCCCGGAGTTTTGCGCGGCCACCTGCCCGGTGAGAACGAAAATGCCGGTGCCGATGATGGCCCCGATGCCGAGCGCGATCAAATTGGTGGGCCCGAGGGCGCGCTTGAGGGTATGCTCGCCGACTTCGTCGCACTCCTCGCGGATCATATCGAGGGGCTTTTTGACGAGAAGATCAGGCATGGTTTGTGTGCAGCGTAGCACAAAGGACATGCATCTCGCGAACCGCCGCTTTACGCGCCGTTGTTTCTGCCGCTACGCCCGCAACTTCTCACCGCTGGCTAGCACAACCATGGTGCAGCGCATGGTGGGCGCTCCAGACTTGGCCCGGCCGCCGGTGCAAGTGATGACCTCGCCGGGCTTGACAGTCGTGCTGGTCCAGCCATTTTGCTTCAAGAACTCCGGACGACTGATCTCAATGGCCCACTCCTCCACATTTCCCTTGCTGTCCTTAACGTTAAGGTACAAGTGGGCGTGGGGATTGGACCACTCCAGCCGCTCCACTACGCCTGTCACCGTTACGGGATTGCTCATGTCGTACATAGCGAGCGAGTGATGGGCAAAGACCGGCGCCGTGGCCAGCAGGAGAGCGATGGAGATACTTCTAGTCAGCATGGTTCTTGCTACTTCGACGCACAAACGAAGTTGGCGGCTTCATCGACGCTGCCCGATCCTTTGTAACGCGCGACCTGCGGATAGGTGCAGAGCGGACGCGTTCGATCCACCTGGCCGGCGGTTGAATGTGAGGCGACGATTTGCGCGGGCGGGTTACCTTTTTCCACCCACTGTTCGATCACGCTCACGGAATCGAACGAGTTGGGGCCTTCACCGCCGCCGCAATGATCCATCCCCGGCACCATGAACAGGCGGATGGAATCGGCGGCCTTGGACGCGCCGCCCAGCTTGTCGAGAACGCTCGAATAGTAGTTGATGCTGTTCTCGGGCGCGATCAGTGGGTCCGTCCAGCCGTGATACATCAGCAATTTTCCGCCGTGCGCGAAGAACTGCTTCAAGTTGGGATCGTTGGCGGTGATGGTGTTATTGTCCACCTGGTCGGCCAGCGCGACGCCTTTATCGAAATCGAGCGTGCGCCAGTCCCAATTGGGATCGTGATAAACAATGTTGCGGAATTGGGCCATGCCAATCTCGGAGGGTTCCTTCCCGCCGGCTAAGAGACCCCAGCCCAGCTCGCTGCCCGGCTCGAGGCCCGGAAAGAAGACTTCGCCCGTGCGCGGATTGGTGGCAGGAGCATAGATCTTCT
>DATHMO010000293.1:0-5855 GCA_035486995.1 Bryobacteraceae bacterium | reverse complement strand
TCCGCAAAAGCAAGGAACGGATGCACTGCCTGTTATAATAGCCAGTTCGCATGGCCCTTCTCGACATCGATGAGATTCGCGATATTTTGCCGCATCGTTACCCGATGCTTTTGGTGGACGCCATCCTCGAATTGGAAGAGGAGCGCATCGTCGGCATCAAGAACGTCACAGTGAACGAGCCGTTCTTTGTTGGCCATTTTCCGGAGTACCCGGTGATGCCCGGCGTGCTGCTAGTGGAAGCGATGGCGCAGGTGGCGGGAGTGCTGGTGTTGAAATCGCTGCCGGATCGCAAGAACAAGCTGGTGCTGCTGGCCACCATTGAAGAGGCGAAGTTCCGAGGTAAAGTGCGGCCGGGCGATCAGCTTCGCATCGAGATGAAGGTCGTTAAGCGCAAGGCGGCTATCGCGAAGATGCACGGCAACGCGACGGTGGACGGCGTTGTTGTGGCCGAAGCGATGCTGATGTGCGTGCTGCAGGACCGCGTCGGAGCGCCAGCCGAAGAACCGGTGCCGGTCCCCTAAGCCCGCGCATGGCGATTCATCCGTCTGCGATCATCGATCCACACGCCCGCATATCCGCAAGCGCCGAAATCGGTCCGTACTGCATTATCGGCGCCGAGGTCGACATTGGTCCGCGCACCCGGCTGATAGCGCATGTCTTCGTGGAGGGCGTCACGCGCATCGGCGAGGACAATGTCTTTTATCCTTACTCCACCGTGGGCGTGGCATCGCAGGATCTGAAATACAAGGGTGAGCGCGCGGAGACGCTGATCGGAAGCCGCAACAAAATCCGCGAGTTTGTGAGCATCCATCGCGGGACGGCGGGCGGCGGCGGGGTCACCGAAATCGGCGACGACAACCTGGTGATGGCGTACGCACACGTAGCGCACGACGTACGGGTGGGCGATCACACGCAGCTTGGAAACGCCGTCACGTTCGCGGGGCATGTGGTGGTGGAAGATTGGGCCGTGATTGAGGCGTTCAGCGGCGTGCATCAGTTTTGCCGGATCGGCAAGCACGCATTTGTGGGCGGCTACAGCGTGGTGACGAAGGACGTGCTGCCGTTCTCGATGACCGTGAGTCCGCGCGAATCGAAAGTGTTTGGCGAGAACAAAGTCGGGCTGGAGCGGCGGGGCTTCAGCAAAGAGGCTATTGAAAGCCTGCACAAAGCGTTTCGGCTTTTGACGAAATCCGGGCTGAATACAACGCAGGCGGTGGAACGGATTCGGGCTGAAGTGCCCGTGTGCGCCGAAGTCAACGATCTGCTCGCGTTTATGGAACGCGCTGAGCGTGGGTTCATCAAGTGAGCCGGTACGGCATGATCGCGGGCAACGGCCGTTTTCCGGTGCTGGCGCTCGAAACGGCGCGCCGCGCTGGCGATGAGGTGGTGGTGCTGGCGATCAAGGAAGAAGCGTCGCCCGAAGTGGAGCAACTGGCCAGCCGCTGCCATTGGATCTCGCTGGGACAGCTCTCGCGCCTGATCGAAATCCTCAAGGAAGAGGGCATCAGCGAGGTGATGATGGCGGGCCAGGTGAAACATGCCAAGATTTTTTCCTCCATCCGGCCGGATTGGAAACTCGTGAAGCTGCTGGCGAGTCTGAAGCAGAAGAACACTGACGCGCTGATCGGCGGCGTCGTGCAGGTGCTGGCTGACGAGGGCATCCGTCTGGCCGATTCGACATTGCTATTGAAACCGCTGCTCGCGGGACTGGGAGTCCTGAGCAAGCGTAAGCCTTCCTCGGAAGAGGAACGCGACATCGCCTATGGCCGCAAAATCGCGAACACACTCGCGGGGATGGATGTGGGACAGAGCGTGGCCATTTGCGATGGCGCATGCGTGGCGGTGGAAGCGATGGAAGGTACGGATGCGATGCTCGAGCGTGCCGCGTCGTTGGTCAACGGAAAGCCGCTGCGCTTGGTGAAGGTCTCGCGGCGGCGTGGGCATTTGCTGTTCGATGTTCCGGTGGCTGGTCCAGGGACGATCGAAGCGATGCAAAAAGCCGGCGCGACGGCGCTCGCGATCGACGCGGGCCGGACGTTGCTGCTGGACCGCGAGGCGATGATTGCGAGGGCGAATGAACTCGGGGTCGCGATGGTCGGATATGAACCGGAGCAATAAATGAGCAGAATTCGTGTCGCCGTTATTGGCGCGGGTGTATTCGGCCGGCATCACCTGCGCGTGCTGAGCCAGTCCTTGAATGCCACGCTGGTGGGCGTTGTAGATGCCGATCCTGAACGCGCGGCTCAAGCGGCCGCCGAGCACAATTGCTTGACATACGCGACGCTCGGCGAGCTCGCGGATAACGTGGATGCCGCCGTGGTCGCGGTGCCGACGTCTCTTCATGCCGAAGTCGGTTGCGAACTGCTCGCGTCAGGGATCGACGTGCTGGTAGAGAAGCCCATCGCGGCCGATCTAGCATCCGCGAGGCGCTTAGTGGAAACGGCGGCCAAGCACCAACGCATCCTGCAAATCGGCCACCTGGAACGCTTCAATCCGGCCGTGGCGGCTCTAAAGAAGATCACAAACATCCCGCTATTCTTCGAAATTCACCGGCTCAGCCTGTTCAGCCCGCGCAGCCTGGATGTCGACGTGGTGCTCGATCTCATGATTCACGATCTGGACATCGTTCTGGACCTGGCCGGCACCAGCCCCGAGGAAATTCGCGCGGCTGGGATCTCCATTTTGTCCGACAAAGTGGACATCGCCAACGTGCGACTGGCGTTTCCCGGCGGATGCATCGCCAATTTAACGGCCAGCCGCGTCTCCACCGAGCGCGTGCGCAAGCTGCGCCTGTTCCAGCCGCACCAGTACATTTCGCTCGACTACCAGAAACAGGAAGCGGTGGCATTCACCGTCGGCCAAAACCAGCAAATCGGATTTCAGCCGCTCGCCGTCACGAAGGAAGAACCGCTGCGGCTGGAAGTGGAATCGTTCCTGGAGGCCGTGGCCAATCGCACCCGCCCGGTGGTTAGCGGAGAGGACGGATTACGGGCGCTCGAAGTGGCGCGGGCAATTCTTGATAATATCGAAGAGCACTCGAAGATAGTCACCAAGCGGCTTCAATCACTTACCTAACGATTTACGTGGCAACGTCGGGCGCGCGTTCAACGTCTTTCATTCGATCATGAGTTCAGGCGCGGATTCCGGTCCCAATTTCGAGCTGGACTGGCACGAGTTCGGCGACTCGCGCCGCCATTGGCGCGCTGGAATCGGTTCGTTCGTGGTGCATTGCGCGATCTTCGCGCTGGTGATCGTGCTGGGCAGTTTGAGCGGCCCAACGCCGAAGGTTGCCACCGAGATCTATATCGATTTCACTAAGGCGACGCCGTTGATTTTGCCGAGTGACATTACCCAGAAGGCGCCTAATAAAGCCAAATTGGCCAAAGAGCTGAACGTGGAGGATCTGAAACCGCGCCCGCCATCGCTGCAGCGATTGCCTCCTGCGCCGGCCGTTCGAAGGTTTAAACCCCCGAATCCGGCACCGCCCGGTCCAGCACAAACGGCGGCCGCGCCACGGATCGCGGAGCCTCCGAAGATCGAAACGCAAGTAGCGCAGAATACGCCGCCAGCTTTGCCCGCGATGTCCGGCACTCCCAAGGCGCCGCCACCACCGCAGATCCAACCTGTGGAACAGCCGAAGCTGGCGTTTGAAACGCCCGGACAAAACGGACCCAGCGAGAATAAAGGCCAGGCCAAAATCGCACCGCCAAAAACTGATGTCCAGGACGTGGTTCGCGATTTGGCGCATGGCGCCGGCGGACAGGGCCGCTTGATTATCGGAGATCCTCCCGAATTGCCGGAGAGCATCCACGTGCCGCAGCAGCCGGGCCGCCTGGGTAGCAGCCTGGAGTTGTTGAGCGATCCGATGGGCGCCGATTTCGGGCCGTATTTGACTCAAATTCTCGCGTTGGTAAAGAAGAATTGGTTCGCGGTTTGGCCCGAAAGCGCACGGCTTGGCAATCGCGGGACGGTGCAGTTGATGTTCAGCATCGATCGCACGGGGCAGGTACCGAAGCTGGTGATCGCAACGCCGTCGGGTTCTCAGGCCCTGGATCGGGCCGCCGTGGCTGGGATTAGCGCTACCGTGCCATTCCCGCCTCTGCCGAACGAATTTAAGGGACAACAAATCCGGCTGCAATTATCGTTCAAATACAATGTGCAGTAATTAGCGCAGCACGACCAGCGGCGCTCTGGCGAATCCGAACTTGCGCGCCTGTTCGTCGATCACGCTCACCTGGCAAGTGTATTGGCCGGGTGGAATGTTCTCGAGCGGCATTTCGAATTGGAGCGCCAGCGTATTGGGGCGGCCGGATTTCGCCTTGGTAACGCGCACCGGCGCCGATTCGAACGCTTTCGACTTGCCGCGGAACATCATCAGCTCGGCCGACACGCTCGGCGACGCTTCGGTCCCCGGATCGTAGACCTCGAAATACACGTACAGCTTCTGATTCCTGCGGAACACGCGCGTAATATCGGGGATCAGCTTCTGGCCGTTCTCTACTAGCGGATGCTCATTCAGCAGCTTCTTATTGCCGCTGGCCGAGCCGATACTGGCCGCGAGCGGCTCGCGCTGATTGCTCCACACCACCGAACTCATGCGCACCGCCGAGGTCTGCTTGCTCAGATCCGGAACGTTGAACTTCATCTCGAACGTTCCCATTTTGCCGTTCTGGTTCTCGCGCGCCAGAAACCGCAAATTGTAATCGCCGGGCGGCAGCGTGACGCCGGTATCGTATTCGATGTGCCGCTGTGCCAGCTGCGCCGCGTTCTCTTCGGTCAGCTTCAGCTTGATCTCGTCGCGGATCCCGCCCAGCATCTTTCCATGCGGATCGCGAATCTGGCCAATGAAATCGAGATCCGTCGTCGATTTGGGCGATAGCCCCAGCGCGGACCCTTCGATCCGGACCGTGATCGGCACGAAGTATTTGTCGCGTCCGGTTTCGAAGTAATCCACCTCCATCGCGAGCGGCAGCTCGGTGAACGGATCGTCGAGCGTGAGCGCGTCTTCGAGCTGGCGTTCTTTGTCGCTCGAATTCATCTTGCCCCAAACCTTCGCCGCGTAGTAACCGCGCCGATAGTCGAGCTTGGCCGATTCGCCGAGCGCCGCCACTTTCACCGTCACATGGCGATACTTACCATCCTGCGCCGGATTCGCGCTGTAGTAACCGAGGACGTAGTAGCTGTTGATATCCTCCTGCACGGCTTTGATGCCGAGCGTGAGATCGTTGCTGTCGAGCAAGGCCTTGCCGCCGGTATCGGCTGCCAAAGTGTAGATGGTGTCCTGCGTGTCGTGGAACGACGTGCGGTTGGTTGTAAATGTACTGCCCGTGAACACGCCCGTGCCCTTGGGCGAAGCTTGCGTCGCATCGCCGGCCGGCGCGAAGGCCACCAATCCGCGCGCGTCGATGGGATAGAACGACACGTTCGCGCGCACAGCCGCGTTGACCGTAGCGCGGATTTGCGATTGATTGTCGACGCCCGTCTTGCCGATTCCACTCGAGAAATAGACCAGCGCCTTCTTTTCCGGGAACGGCGCGAGCTTCCGCGCGGCGTCTTCGAGCGCGCTCAGCTTCAGATCGGTATTGAAAATGTTGAACTCGGTGTCATCGGCGGTGAACTCGCCACTATCGTCGGTGGCATCGGCGCCGGTAGCCGCGAGGCCGGCCAATTCGCTGGAATCGCCAATGCGCAGGGCTTGAATCGCGGAGATCAAAGTTTCGCGATCGCCGGTGAAATCCTGCACCACGCGCAGTTCGTTGGTCAGCGTCATGATGGACACCACGTCGGACGCAGTCATTTGCGTGTCGATGAACTTGATGGCGGCGTCGCGCGCGCGAATCTGCTCGGCGGGCTGC
>DATHMO010000292.1:0-6559 GCA_035486995.1 Bryobacteraceae bacterium | reverse complement strand
CATCGGCTCGGGCGGTCCTTTCGCGAAAGCCGCCGCCACGGCGCTCATCGAAAATACTAAACTGGGAGCGAAAGAAATCGCCGACAAGGCCATGAAGATCGCCGGACAAATTTGCATTTATACCAACGAGACTGTGATCTTTGAGGAACTGGGGTAGATGGTGATTTATTTGCCCGGCCAAGCGCTCGACGAATCGCCGCTGCTCGATGAACTGACGCCCCGCGAGATCGTCCAAGAGCTCGATAAATATGTGATCGGACAGGCCGACGCGAAACGCGCCGTCGCCATCGCCCTTCGCAACCGCATCCGCCGCCAAAAGCTCGAACCGGAGCTGGCCGATGAAGTGATGCCGAAGAACATCCTCATGATTGGGCCAACCGGCGTGGGCAAGACCGAGATCGCGCGACGCCTCGCCAAACTCGCCAACTCGCCGTTCTTGAAAGTTGAGGCGAGCAAGTTCACCGAAGTCGGCTACGTCGGCCGCGATGTGGAAGCGATGATTCGCGATCTTGTCGACATCGCCATCGACATGGTTCGCGAAGAGCGCCTGGAAGAAGTAGCCGAGCGCGCCGAGAAGAACGCCGAAGAGCGTCTGTTGGATTTGCTGATGCCTCCGCAGCCCGAGGTTTCAGAAAGCGCCGAGCGTACGCGCGAGAAACTCCGTGAGAAATTGCGCGCCGGCAAGCTGGACGACCGCATGGTGGAGATCGACGTTCGCGACCGCGGCCCCACGTTCGAAATCAGCACCAACACCGGACTCGAAGAAATGGACGTGAACCTGAAGGACGTCCTTCCGGGCCTGTTCGGCCAGCGTACTCGCAAGCGAAAGATGCGCGTGGCCGAGGCCGCCGAATACCTGGTGCAGGAAGAAGAGCAGAAGCTGATCGACATGGATCAGGTGACGCGCATCGCGCTCGATCGCGTGGAGCGCAACGGCATCGTCTTCTTGGACGAGATCGACAAAATCGCCGGCCGCGAAGGCGGTCATGGCCCCGATGTCAGCCGCGAAGGCGTGCAGCGCGATATTTTGCCGATCGTCGAAGGCACCACTGTAAACACGCGCCACGGGTTCGTGCGAACGGATCACATCCTGTTCGTCGCGGCGGGCGCATTTCATGTTTCCAAGCCCAGCGACTTGATCCCCGAACTGCAGGGCCGCTTCCCGATTCGCGTGGAGCTGAAATCGCTTTCCGAGGCCGACTTCATTCGCATATTGAAGGAGCCCAAAGGCGCGCTCGTGAAGCAATATATCGCGCTGCTCGATACCGAGGGCATCAAGCTCACCTTCACCGACGACGCCATCGAACAGATCGCCGGATTCGCGGCCCGCGTCAATGAAATGTCCGAAAACATTGGCGCCCGGCGCTTGCACACCATCATGGAGAAGCTGCTCGAAGAAATTTCGTTCGCGGGCCCGGACCTGAAAAAGAAGAATGTTCGCATCGACGCCGCGTACGTTCGCAAGCAACTGGCCGACATCGTGAAAGACCAGGATCTGAGCCGGTACATCCTCTAGCCGATGCGCACGATCGCCGTGATTCTTTGCGCCGCGGTCTGCGCGCTGCTGGTTGGGTGCGGCTCCATCGGTGAGCCGCTGTATCCCGCATTGAAGATTCCCCAGCGCGTTACGGACCTGTCCGTGGTGGAGCGCGGCCCGAATCTCGCTTTCGATTTCACCATCAATCCGCGCAGCACCGAAGGCGTGCTTCTGGAGGAAATCGGCGGCGTGGAACTTCGCGCCGGCCCGAGCCCACCCAATGGATTCAGCCAGGAGGAATGGCTGAAGAGTTCAACACGCATTGATGTGCCAACGCCCGACAAGCCCGGCCCGGTCCACGCCGAACTGCCCGCGGCGCAGTTTATTGGTCACGAGATTCTGGTGGCCGTGCGCGTAACGAATCCGAAGGGGCGCGATGCGGGTTGGTCGGCTTTCAAAACCATCCAGGTGGAACAGCCTCTCGCAAAGCCCGCCGATTTTCAAGTTGCGGCCTCGGCCAAGGGGGTGGCGCTGTCGTGGCGCGCCGCCGGGATCACCGAATATCGCATCTATCGAAAATCTGAGTTGCAGACGCGCCCAGTGCTGCTGGCAACCGCTACCGAACAGAGTTACGTCGACATCAGCGCGGAGTACGGCAAGACGTATCAATATTCCATACAAGGCGTGCGAGGAACGGTGGAGACCGAGATGGTCGGCCCCGAGACCATCACGCCCATCGATACGTTCCCGCCGGAAGTGCCGACGAGCCTGACAGCTTCGGTCGGTCTTGGCGCGGTCGAATTGGCGTGGGCGCGAAACACCGAATCCGATTTCAAGGAGTACCGCGTTTTCCGTTCGGACGAAGGCGGGCCGTTCGTCGAGATCGTGCGCGGATTGGAGGCGCCGACGTATTCCGATCACGGCATTCAGAGCGGAAAGCACTATCGCTACCAGGTTTCGGCTGTCGATCAACTCGGCAACGCGAGCGCACCCAGCACTCCGGTGGAAATCACAGCGCAATGAAATTCGCCCGTTACACATTGAATCGAACCATCGCCCCTTGGACCGGCGACGATCATCCGGATGTTCTTCGCGGCGATCTCGCGAACCTTCCGGCGGGCGCGATCCTGTTGCCTCCCTGCGTCCCATCCAAGATCGTATGCGTTGGCCGCAACTACGCCGAACACGCCAAGGAATTGGGCAACGAAGTGCCCGCCGAGCCGACGATTTTTCTGAAACCCAACTCGTCGCTGCTCGGATCCGGCGGCGTGATCGTCTATCCACGCTTGTCGCAGCGCCTCGACTATGAAGGTGAATTAGGAGTAGTCATCGGCCATCGTGCGCGCAACGTCTCGAGCTCAAACGCGCATCAGTACATCCGTGGTTACACCTGCGTCAACGACGTCACGGCGCGCGATTTGCAGCGCAAGGACGGCCAATGGACGCGCGGCAAAGGCTACGATACGTTTTGCCCGGTCGGGCCGTGCATGGTCCCGCGCGACGAACTCGATCCCGCCAGCCTGCGCGTCCGCACATATGTTAACGGTGACAAAAAACAGGATGCGCCTATTTCGGAAATGATGTTCAGCGTCGATGATATAATCGCCTACGTAAGCGCTTTTATGACGCTTGAGCCGGGTGATTTGATCGCGACAGGCACACCGTCCGGTGTCGGTCCGATGGAGGCAGGCTCCCAAGTCCGGATCGAAATCGAAGGCGTCGGCGCGCTGGAGAATGCGATCGAGCGCGAAACAGATGTTCCCATCCGGTAGAAAATTGTGTTCGAGAACGCGCGGGCATTTCCATTGACGGAGGCGCTGGTCATCGGTGCTGTCGCGCTGCTCGTCGTAGCCGCGGGCGTTTACATCGTGCTGCGCATTCGCCGCAAGCCGAAGGACAAGGAACAACGCCGCCGGCTGGAAGTGAACTCGAACGGACGTTTAGGCGACGCCACCATCCTCGAAATTACCGATGACGCCATCTTCTACGAATACTCGGTGCGCGGCATCACCTATACTGCATCCCAAGACATCTCGAAGCTGCGCGAGTTGATCCCGGGCGATCCTGAGCGCCTGATCGGGCGGCCGGCATCGCTGAAATATTCATCCCAAAATCCAGCCAACTCGATCTTGCTCTGCGAGGAATGGTCCGGGCTACGCGCGGGTCCAGCGAGCCAGCCGTCGGGCATCGCCTCGTAGCGGCGTTCGCGCTCGGAACTTTTGATCCACTCGCAGTGTCCAAACTTGCGTGGCGATGCAAATCGATTCGCGCAAAACGGCCGCGGTGATCAACATGACGCCAATGATCGACATTCTGCTGGTACTGCTGATCACGTTCATGCTGCTTCCAAATCGCACCAAGGGATTGCCGGCCGAAGCCCCCGATCCGGCGCCAGACACTCCATCGGCGCCCACGAATCCGCTGGATGTTGTCGTGCGCATCGCGAAAGATCGGTCCATCGCGATCGATTCCGAGCCCGTCGCCCAGGAGGAACTGGATGCCCGCCTGAGACTGGCCTTCGCAGCGCGGCCTGGTGGCGTTCTCTTCGTCGACGGCGCTCGCGAACTCGAGTTCGCCGACGTGGCTTCCGTGATCGATATCGCACGCGGGGCCGGTGTGAATCGAGTGGGCCTGATCACCAAAATGACCGGCCCGTGAATGGTATAGTTGGCAGTACAAGGCCATGAACGACAAATACTATCGCGAAAATGAGTGGTGGGTCAGCCCTTATAACTTTGTTCCGCAAGTGCGGTCAACGTATCAACTGCCCGCCAAAGTGAGCATTCACGACGCCACGCTGCGCGACGGCGAGCAGACGCCGGGAGTGGTGTTCAGCGTCGCCGATAAAGTGGCGATCGCCGAGAAACTCGCCGAAATCGGTGTGGATCGCATCGAAGCCGGCATGCCTGCCGTGTCCGAACAGGATTTCCAGGCCATCAAGGAAATTTCGAAGTTGGGACTGAAGTCGAAAATCTTCAGCTTTGCGCGCGCTATGAACGCCGACATCGACAAGGCGCTGGAATGCGGTTGTCACGGCGTGATTATCGAGATTCCCATCGGTTATCCGAAGCTGAAGTACCAATTCAAGTGGACCTGGGAAGATGTTCTAAAGAAGAGCATCGCAGTGGTCAACTACGCGAAGTCCCGCGGTTTGTACGCGGTCTATTTTCCCTACGACACCACGCGCGCCCGCGAGGAAGACCTCACCAACCTGCTGTCGCGTCTGATGCAGGAAGCGCCGCCGGATTCGGTCGGCGTGGTGGACACCATGGGCTGCATTTTGCCGGAAGCCATGAAGTATATGGTCCGCCTGGTAAAGTCGATTACCAAGCTTCCCGTGGAAGTGCACACGCATAATGATTTCGGCATGGCGGTAGCCACGGAATTGGCGGGTGTCGAAGCAGGCGCTGAAGTTGTGCATAGCTGCGCGAACGGTTTGGGCGAGCGGACCGGCAATGCTGCACTCGAGGAGCTAATCGTCGCGCTGCATGTGCTCTATGGCTACGACACGCATTACGATCTCGGCAAACTCCCGGAGCTCGGCGAACTGGTCAGCCGCATCAGCCAGTTCGACATCGCGTTGAACAAGCCGATCTTGGGCGATCGCAACTTCACTCGTGAATCGGGCATAGGTGTCGACCTGGTGGTGAAAGAGCCGCTGGCCATGTTCGGAACTCATCCCGCGCTCACGGGCCGTCGCGGTGAAGTGGTGCTGGGCAAAAAGAGCGGGAAAGCATCTATCACTTATAACCTCGAACAGATGGGCATCAATGGCACCGACGACGAAGCGGTTGGCGAGATGCTGCGCCGCGTGAAAGAGAAGGGCATCGAAAAGCGCGGCCTGCTGAGTCCGGACGAGTTCAAGGAAATCGTCGAAGACGTACTGGTTGCCAAGCGCTAAAGTCACTCTGACGTTCGATAACGGGCCGGAGGCGCAAGTAACACCCGGCGTGCTTGATCTCCTGGCTCGCTATCACATTCGCGCGACGTTCTTCGTCATGGGGCGGAAGGCCGTCACGAAAGAAGGCCGCGAGTTAATTGGCCGCGCGATAGACGAAGGGCATTGGATCGGAAATCACACCTACACGCATGCGGCGGCGCTGGGGCGCCTGGATCGTGCGACAGCGCTGCGCGAGTTTGAGCAAGCCGAGCAAGCACTCGCGTGGATCGAGCAGCCGCGCCGGTTATTTCGACCGCCCGGATCGGGTGAGCTGGGACGGCATCTGCTGCAGCCTGCGATCGTCGACAGGCTGGTCGCGGGTTCGTACACCTGCGTGCTGTGGAATTCGGTGCCGGGTGATTATCGCGATCCGGATGGCTGGCTGGAACGCGCGATGGCGGATTGCCGTTCTCGATCGTGGACGCTGATGGCGCTGCATGATATTCCAAATGGTGCCATGGCTCACCTGGATGAATTCCTCGCGCGGCTAAAGGGCGGGGGCTTCGAGCTGACTCAGGAATTTCCGCCGGACTGCCTCCCGATCGTGGAGGGCAAGGTTATACTGCCGCTCGAGCCGTATGAGACGGTCGGCTAGACGGCAGGCGCGCGTTTTGGTATGTTCAAGTCGTAGAGCCAAGCGGGAGTAATTCAGTGGTAGAATGCCAGCTTCCCAAGCTGGACGTCGCCGGTTCGACCCCGGTCTCCCGCTCCCTTCTTTCAATAACTTACACGAAATTCTCCTCTTGGAGAAACCCACTTTTCGAGGTAACGGGGTAGGCGGACGTGCAGAACCCATTGAAAAGAATCGGCTCGAAGGATTGACGTCCAGCGTGCCAGGCTGGCGGTCGATCTGCTGTTCAGCGTGGGCGGTGCTATGGTGCGATGCCGGCGCTTGGGATGGATGTAGTGCAGTTGATTGCGGATTAGCCACGGAGACCGGCAAGCAGTTCGCATCGCGGCACACATGCCGAACACAAATTCCAATTGATCTCGCTACAAGTGAAACAAAACTCGGGTCAGGGGCACAGCGAGCGCTGATCAACGCGAATCAGTAATGCGCCGCGGTGCCCCTGCTTGCGTGCCCGCACCGTGCCGCGCACGTTGATATCGATCACGCGATCCATCTCTTCGAGCGTGGTCTC
>DATHMO010000291.1:0-6611 GCA_035486995.1 Bryobacteraceae bacterium | reverse complement strand
GCCGAATTTTCTACCCGGTCAAAATCCATTTGTCTCCGAATTCGCGGCAAAATACGGAATCCCGCTGGAGGCGGCATTAGGCGGCGCGGAGACCATGTATCCGGAGTTTCAGCAGAAGATGAAGGGGATGGCGGTACCGAAGAAGTAGGCGGCGGAAGCTAGCGGGACAGGTCTTCTGCTTCAAGTCAAATCGCCGAACTCCAGCAGCTCGTGTGTCAACTGCACCCGCGGGGCATCATTCAACGCGAGAACTTCAACAGTGGCGCGCCCGGTGGGCGTCAGCCCATCAATGTATGCTTCCCGGAACGCGAAGTGATCAAGCTATTGGTCGCGCCTAAGATGAAAGAGGATCTCCACAGGGCCGGTCAGTGGATCGACCCCACTGAGGTTGGGGCCCTTGCGGAGGTTCCCGCGATGGCATGCCAGAGCAAGATTGTCGACATCATCGGGCCCCCGTGCTGCCGGGCAACCACATGCTCAGTATGATGCACGAGTTCGCTATTGTTTTGATGAAGCCGGCAGTACTCGCATCGCTCTCTAGCTCTCTCACGAACGAACCGCCGGGTCCCGGCATCCATCGCTACTGAGGAATCTGATCAAGATACCGGCGGGCTTTGATTTGATGGCGATGAAATCGACCGCATTAATCAGGGCTTCGTATTCCGAACGCTCAGCGGCGTCGAGGTTACCCTCGTTGGCCCGTTCACCCAGCGTGTTGATCCGCTCCTGCACTGGTTGACCGATTCGGAAGGCAACGAGACGGCGAGCCGATTCGGCATCAAGGCAAAGACTCAAGGGTTCCAGAAGGCTATCCAGCCCTGCAGCCGCATCCATGCGGGATGGCAGCTTTTTCGTTGATTTACTTCTGTGTGTACCCACGGATCGTCCAGGCCCCGGCGTAGTTGCTCATCCGCCAGCTCCCGCTCACGGCTTTGGTGATCGCTGCTTCAAACATGCCGGCGAAGTGCGAACTAACGGGAAGCTCGATCTGGGCTCGCCAGGTGCCGTCATAAACTTGCCCGGACGGACGGCGGGCCTGCCAGGTTCCCTTCCAAACTTTGCCGTCTTTGCCGGCGGCCCAAGTGCCCGTTGCCAACTCCGCGCCATTCTGATCTCGAAGTGACCAGGTCCCGGCGACCGTATCCGGTGCGGCGCCCGGAGATGCATTCCAGGTTCCGGCAAACATCGTGCCGCCGGTTCCCACAGTCGCAGCCCAAGTACCTTGCCACTTCGGTTGGCCGGCGGACTGCGCGGGCGAGAAGCTCGAAAGTAGAATTAAGGTACACGCCAGATACTTCACATCGATTCCCAATAGGGCGGCCAGCGAAATCCCGCGCTCCACCTCAAACCTTGGCGACCTTCCGTAACGCCACGGCATTCATGCAGTAGCGCAGACCGCTCGGCTCCGGGCCATCGGGAAAGACATGTCCCAGGTGCGCGTCGCAGGTGTTGCAGATGGTTTCGACGCGCTTCAGGAACGCAGGCCCGTCGAACCGGTAAGCGATCACGTTGTCCTTGATCGGCTGGGTGAAAGATGGCCAGCCGGTATGAGACTCGAATTTCTCCGACGCGTCGAACAGGACCGTGTCGCAGCACAGGCAGGAATAAATTCCCGGCTCAAAGAGGCTGCACATTGCCGAGCTGAAGGCGCGCTCGGTTCCCGCCTGCCGGGTGACATGGTATTCCTCGTCACTCAGCTGTTTGCGCCATTCCGCGTCCGTTTTAACGACTCTGCGATCCGGCGCGGGGTTGCCGTTCTTCGCCAGGTTTAGAATATCGGGCCATTTGAGCATCAACTATATTTTAGGCGCATTGCCTTCGTTCGCTATCGATCCTCTCGCTAAGTGCGCCAGCATCGCATTCATGTCGGCCTGTATGCCTACGAACTTATTTTCAAGAAACTGCACGTCACGCTGATCGAACGACGCTCCTTGAGGCACCGACGTGCCCGCCTGCACTGACCTCGCAAGCCCCGCCAGATCCCGGATCGGCATTTCCTTTCCGGCGGTATTTCGGAACTTCAACGTGGGGGCCGTCTCAATTATCGTTTCGATGACCCTGACGGTCACGTCGATCGCACCGGCCAACTTGGCCATTCGCCACATTGTCTCGAAGCCCTGTTCCACGTGTCGAGCCTAGCATGTTGGCTGCGAAACGTGGCCCTGAAGCACGCTCAACGATCCCGAGTCGATGTAAGCTAAAACACCAGGGAGAATTCATGAAAAAGTCGCTGCTAACTGTTCTGGGCGTCGGGATGTCTGTGATTGTTTTACGTGCTCAAGATCCCACGCGGGGTGCGACCCTCTACACGCAGCAGTGCGTCTCGTGCCATGGCGACCGCCTCGAAGGACACAGCGGCCCTCCACTGGCGGGCGGCGACTTCCAATCCCGATGGCCCACTTCTGATCTCATCGCCAAGATCAAGAACACGATGCCCCTGGATAACCCCGGCAAGCTCACCACGGCCCAGGCTGCGGATCTCGCCGCATACATTCAACAGGCGGGCAAGACAAGCGCCGAACCTGCCGCGGCTCCTAGCGGTGGAACGGCGGTCGCCTTCCCTGCCACGGGCAATCTCAATCAACTGATGCGCGGCATCATGTTCCCTAATTCCAATATCATCTTCACTGTTCAAACGATCGATCCGGCGGAGAAGAAAAAAGCCGGCGACTCCAATCCGAATGCTGGTTTCAACTGGGCCGCCTGGGGGAGCGATCTTTATTCCGGATGGGAAATCGTCGATTATGCTTCCATCGCTTTGGCTGAGTCGGCGCCCTTGATGCTGACACCAGGGCGGCGTTGTGAAAACGGCAAGCTGGTTCCCGTGAACGATCCCGACTGGATTCGGTTCACCAAGGAAATGGCAGAAGTGGGAAGATCCGCGTACCGTGCATCCCAGACCCGCAGCCAGGAGAAGGTGAGCGACATCAGCGGCGATGTAGCCGACGCCTGCATGCACTGCCATCAGGTCTATCGCGATAAAAACCGGCGAGCAAGAACCCCTGCGGATCCTTTCGGCAAAGAACTGCGTTGCACGAAAGACTAGCGGCAGCCGCGCCCGAAGTGGGAATGTTGGATCTAAACAGCGGCATCATCCGCTGTGTCCCCGCTACGCGGTTTGGCTGTTACCTTCTTCTGGCGGCTCGTGCTCTGATAATGCGGGCTGTATTCAACTCCGTATGGCGTCTTCACCTTCGTCTTCCCCTTTTCGTCGTAGAACGCCTGAGCGGATTGGTGTCGCGCCACGATCTCGTCTTCCGTGCCCTCGCGGAACGTGATCTCTTCTCGTGGCACAAAGATCACCTGCCCGATCGGCATGCTGTGTGATACGGAAATCGTTTCGCCCTGCTGAAGAACGTAGCGGAACTCGGAGTCGTGAACGTACCAATCGGTCTCGACGCGGATCACGAGCATCGGGGCCAGGGGCCGCTCGATCATGTTGAAGACCGGAGTGTAGACCGTGTCCCAGCCCTGCGGAGTCTGGAAGTTCCACGCTCCCCGCAGAGTGACGGCGCCGGCTGGCGTCCCGATGTCATCCTCGGAGATGAACATTCCAGGCATCAAGTGGGCGATTTCACGGGTTTGCGGCGTGTCCTGGATGTGCATCTTAATTTCTCGTTTCGTGGCGCCGATCCCGCCCATCGGCAGCATGTACGTCACGGAAAAGATCGGTTCCCACTTGCTTCCTTTGGTGTTTACCGAGTAAACCAACTGATACCGGCCCTCGCCTTCATACCCGATTTGAAAGCTCTCCTTTTCAGCGAGCGGAGGATGGACAAGGAAGCCTGCGGTGCTTCCGGCTTCGAGCACGGGACAGTGGCGGGCGTGCTGTGGCAGGAGGGGGCGCTGGGCTTCGCGGCGCGGTCGCAGGCCAATTCCGGGCCTGAGCGGGTTGGGAAAGAGCCCTACTTCCATCTCCGCAGTATCGCACCGTCGAAAACATGCGATGTTACGCGGCTGCGACTTTTTGTGCCAAGCGGTAATCTAAGATTTATTCCATGGCTTATCCTTTTGGATCGCTCGTTTTCACTCCCGTCATCAAGGAGCTTCAAGAACGCTATGGCAGCCGGCGGTCCTACGCCAAGCGGGAGGAATCACGTTTCCCCCAGGACGAGTTAGGCCCCGACGAAGAAGGCTTCCTTGCCGAATGTGACAGCTTCTATATGGCGAGCATTGGAGAGACTGGCTGGCCGTACGTGCAGCATCGCGGAGGTTCCAAAGGCTTTCTGAAAGTGTTGGACGGGCACACAGTAGGCTTTGCGGATTTCCGGGGAAATAAGCAATACATCAGCACCGGAAACCTCGCGACCAACGACAAGGTGGCCCTGATTCTAGTGGACTATCCCAGGCAAGCCCGGCTGAAGATGCTGGGGCACGTCGAGATCTTCGAAGGTGTTGCCGCGAAGGAATGGATCGAGAAGCTCCGGGACTTAAGCGAACCGACCCCGATCGAACGCGTCTTCATCATCCACGTCGATGCGTTCGACTGGAATTGTCAGCAGCACATCACGCGCCGGTTTACCGAGGAGCAGATTCGGAATGTACTTGCGCCATTTGAGAAACGACTGGAAGAGCTTGCGGCGGAAAACCAGAAGCTCCGTGCAGAAATCGCGAGCCGCACCTCAGAACACATATAGGCGCAGCATCCACCAGACCAGGAACAGCGCGATGGCGGCAACGACGACGTAACGAATCCACTGTCCGACAGTCTTTGGTTCGGTGCGATTCGCCACGGACCGAGGATAGCACCGGTCAGTCAGTTTATACTGGTCCCGAAATGTTCTCCACGAGATTCGCGCTGCCGATGCTTTTTGCCGTTCTTATCCCAGCCGCGGCCCAGCAGGAGCCGATCGGTGTCCCTGTGCCAGCGTTGGGAACTGGGCCGTTTGTGTTTGATACGGCCGAGCAGCATAAGATTCGAGTCACGGTGGTGACCAAAGGACTGGTGCATCCGTGGAGCCTGGTATTTCTTCCCGACGGTAGTATGCTTGTCACGGAGCGGCCGGGCCGGATTCGGGTCGTTCACGGCGGACTACTGGACCCGAAACCGATCGGCGGTGTGCCGGTGGCGAGAACGAATGGAAACGGCGGCCTGATGGATATCGCGCTGCATCCCAAGTTCGCCGAGAATCATCTCGTCTACTTCACCTACGACAAGCCGGTCGAAAAGGACAAAGGCGCCCCAACAGTTGCTCGCGGAAGGCTCGAGGGCGGCACGCTCACCGATGTTCGCGATCTTGTCGTCACCGACGCGTATGAAGGCACCGGAGGTCTCAGCTGCCGCATCGCGTTTGGGCGAGACGGGATGCTCTACATGGCGACCGGCGGAAACGTGGGGTGGGTCGCGCAAGAACCAGGCAGCCTCCGGGGCAAGATTCTCCGCGTACGCGATGATGGCTCGGTGCCGCCCGATAATCCGTTCGTGGGGCGTGCGGGTTACCGGCCCGAGATCTACTCGCTCGGGCACCGCAATTCACTGGGCCTCATCGTCCATCCGGAAACCGGAGCTTTGTGGAACCACGAAAATAGCCCCAATGGCGGGGACAAGATCAATATCATTCTCCCCGGCCGCAACTACGGTTGGCCGGTTGTCAGCTTTGGGCGCGACTACGCCGGCCCACGTATTTCGGACAATCCGACACGGGATGGCATGGAGCGGCCTCTCGTCGTGTGGATACCCTCCATCGCCGTTGCTGGAATGACCGTCTATACAGGCGACCGTTTTCCTAATTGGAAGGGCAACGTGTTCGTTGGTTCGATGCGCACCGGCGAGATCCCCGGCACCGGTCACCTGGAACGTATCGTCTTCAACAAGAGTACCGAGGAGTTACGGCGCGAATCGCTGCTCGGCGAATTGAAGCAGAGGATTCGTGAAGTGCGCCAGGGTCCGGACGGGTATCTCTACCTGCTCACGGATGAAGATGACGGCGCTCTTCTGCGCATAGAACCGGCGCAGTAGGAGCTGCCAGATCCGGCCCACTCGTAATCGACAAGATTTGCGCTATTACTTTGCCGCCTGCGTCTTGACGCGCACCTGCCCCTCAGGACAGCGCGCGCAAATTGTTCCGCAGGCCTTCGGGATTCCCATCGGTAAGAAGGCTTTCTACCTCCCGGTGCGTGCGCTCCCAGATTGGCACGGCGCGCGCCAGCAAGCGCCGCCCGTTAGCCGTCAGCTTCAGTAGACGGCTGCGCCGGTCCAGCCGATCCGCCGTAACTTTGACCAGGCCGCGCCGCTCCAGCGGTTTCAACGCAGCGGTTAACGTAGTGCGATCCATGGCGAGCAGCGTCGCAACAGCGCCCATCGCCGGAGGCTGGGGACGGTTCAGGGACATCAGCAACGAAAATTGCCCGTTGGTGAGATCGAGCGGCCGCAAGGCTTCATCGAACCGCCGCGCCAGCGCCCGGGCAGCCCGTTGCACATGCAGGCAGAGGCAGCAATCGCGAACCAGGAGTGTGGTCTCAAAGGGAACTTTGGCTAGTGAGTCCATTAGAGGCTATCAGCCCGCACTCCATATATAACAATTTCATCCGCATCCAATGTTAGCGAGATCCCAAAAGCGCTAAGAAATTGCTATTCCAGCCACTCCCGAACGTTTAGTTCTTGACATGCG
>DATHMO010000290.1:0-5157 GCA_035486995.1 Bryobacteraceae bacterium | reverse complement strand
GCAACGCCGCCGCTGGTTAGGAGTGCTAGCAGGAACAGAACGTTAAGAGCTACTCGCATTGTCTGCTGCGAACGGAGACTATTGAGCAGTTTTTTGCGCTGGCGCGACGGTCAGTCCGGCCAGGACTTTCTTGTATTGCTCCTCATACGGATTCAAAACATCGGGGCCTGGAACTTCGTTGACTTCGCCCAAAACATGCGGCGAGTCGCCATCCTTAAATGCGGCCCACGCTGGAAGCCCCTTACCGTTCGGATCGCCGGTCTTCGCGAAATTCACCCAATACGAAGAAACAGTATCAGCAAGCGCGCGGTCCGGCTCCGATGCCGCCGCCAGCCGGGGCGAACTCAAATCCGGGATCGAACGCGGGGCGCTGAGCGTCTCGAATACATACGGGATTTCGGCGGCGTGCGTCGCCTTCAGATTCTTGACACCCGGCTCGACCGGCGGCTCATGCGTGAAGAAATACCAATAGGCATGGCGCCCGATCGCAGTCTGGCGCTCGGCGAATAGCCGCATGCCCCACATCAGCGTGTCGCGGAACTCCACCCTTCCGCCCATAGCCAAATGCTCGTCTTTATTGGAACCGACGATCACATCCACCGGGTTCTGCTTGCCTTCAGCAAAGATGATCGACAGATCTTCAGGCACGATCCAACCGTCGATGACCATGCCCGATCCGCGGATGGTCTTCACCACGTCATCGGTGGATCGGCTGCGCAGTTCGGCTAAAGAAGGAAGGGGTGGCGGCGGATCGGCATTTTTCTGCACGGCAGCCGGCCCACCACGGAACCGCGGCGGACCCTGCTCAGCGCGCGCGAGTGGAACCATGGGACCCATGCCTAGACCCATCCACTGCCCGCTCTGGGAAATCGCGCGATGGAACAGGCCCTTGGCGACGGGCGATCCAACCAGAGCGGCCACCATACAGGCGCCGGCGGACTGGCCGAATATCGTGACGCTGTTTGGATCGCCGCCGAACGCACCGATGTTGTGTTGTATCCACTGAAGAGCGGCGATGGAATCCCCTAGGGCCTGGTTTCCGGACGCGTTATGCCCGGACTCCTTGGTCAACTCGGGATGTGAGAAGAAACCGAAGGGTCCGAGCCGGTAGTTGAACGTGACCAGCACGACGCCCTTGCGCGCCAGCGCCTCGCCATCATTGTGCGGGCTGGATCCGGCGCCTTCGCTATATGCACCGCCGTAGATCCAGAGCATCACGGGTTGCTTCGCGTTCGGACCTTTTGCCGAAGTCCAAACATTGAGGTAGAGGCAGTCCTCACTCATCTTGGGCGAATCCGGCAGATCCACGGCAACGTTGTTCGGGACGCGCTTGGGCGCGGATGGCTGCACGCACACGTTCGCGAACTTGTCGGCTTTGAGAACGCCCTTCCAAGGCGCGGGCGGCTGCGGCAGCTTCCAGCGCAGATCGCCAAGGGGCGGTGCGGCAAATGGAATCCCTTTGAAAGCGCGGACACCCGAATCGAGCGTGACGCCGGATATTTTGCCGTCGCTGGTCTTCACGGGATCCGAAATCGCGGCCAGTGTTCGCAACGGAGCTATGACGGCGAGCGCCAGGGTGACGGCCACCGCGATCCGGGTTGTCATTAATGTTGTTCCTTGTTTTGGCCGGCCGCCTTGGCAGCATCCTGTGCGCGCTCGGCGCGAGAAGTACTGATCCAATGCGGAATCATGTCGTTATTCTCGGTACACGCATACTCCAGAATCTGGAAACCGTTGTCGAGTTTCAGTGGAAAACGTGCCGTCCAGGACCTGGTGAGCACCACCGGATCCTCAACAGTGATTTGGTAGATCAGAAAATCGTTGTTCAGGCGCGTGAAACGCTCCGTCAATTTCATCTGATCGCTAGTTGGAAAACGATTGCCCGGCGGCGATCCCATCACACCGGTATTGGTGGCCGATGCGCCCGGCTTGAAATTCGTGGTTTCCACTACTAGCGTATTTCCGTCCCAATGCCCGCGAGAAATACCGAGCCATTCCTTGATCGCGGGTGAAACCGGCGGAGCGTTAAGGGCGACAATCCGCGTCTCATGGATCATCTCCATGCGGAGCGCCACGTAGCCTGGCGTCTGGATGATTTGCAGCCCATTGTTATAGCGGAAAGGGAACATGGATGCTGGCAGCCCGCGCGTGATGCAGCGGTCCCAACTGTCGAAGTCGGTATAGGTATCGAACGTCACCTTTTCGCCGACGAGCGGCCAACTGCTTTTCATCAGGCTGGAAAGACGCTTGCCTTCGGGGGTCATTGCCGGAAGCTTTCCATCGGGCGGGTCCATGATCAGCGATGTTTGACGCTGCGGCGTAAAGTTATCCATAACACCAGCCAGGAACGCTCGGCCGGCTTCGCCGTCCTTAACCACTTGCTTGTAACGATCCGGCTGCTTGGCCGCTCTATCCTGGATGGCCTTGAATTCCGCCTCGGTGAGGAAAGCCTTGTTCTGATCGCACGGCGGCGCGTTTGCCGGTCGCGGTCCAAAACCGCCGGCGCATCGCTCGAACATGACGGTGCCGACGTAAGAGATGGGCCAGATTCCTTCGAGATCCGGATCGCCCCACGGGGTCTTCGGCTGCACCCAACCCGGAGGAGTGGCGATGAACATGTTCGCCTCAGTGGGCGTCGGTCCGGGCTTCACGGGCGCTAGTTGCGCGCTCGCGGCAAAGCCGAAAGCGACCACCGCAACAGTGCCGCCGAACAGAACTCGGGTTGCCGTAGATTGGATTGTGCGCATGGCATTAGCTCCTGCTACTTCGTGTCGGGCGCCGGCGCGGTTTCCGGCGGGGCATCCTGGCCGGAGGAACCGAGGAAGATCTTCTTTCCATCCGGGAACGTGATGTCGCGGCCGTTGGCGCGAAACGATCCATCCTTGGCTTGGAAGCCTTCAAAGATGACCTTGGTTCCAATGGGAATGGAGTACTTCGTGAATCCGTGGCGGATGAGCGCGTTCGGTGAGCCGCCTTCGATTTTCCATTCCGTGCTGGTGCCGTCGGCGTTGGGTACCGCGACGTGGAACCACGCGTGTGGGTTCACCATCTCAATCTTCACCACAGTGCCTTCCAGCTTTACGGGCTTGTTTACATCGAATTCGGCGGAGAAAGCGTGATGGGCGGACAGTGGCAGTGTAGAAACCAGCAGTCCAAAAGCGGCCAACGTGAGACTAATTGTCTTGTTCATGGCGTCTCCGATTATATTGCAAAGCGGTATCAATTTCCCGCCCCCTAGGAACTTCACGGCCGGTGATAAGATGGGTGCGTCAATGGCTAAGCTGATATTCACAGGCGCTGCTGCCGCCATCGGGATCTTCGCGTTTGCCGGGCTTGTTTTCGCGCAGAAGAACCAGCCCCCATGGGACGATTATCGTGTCGAGGGCGGCCTCACAACCATACACGTGCAGGGCAACGTATACATGATCCACGGGCTCGGCGGGAACGTCGCAGTCCAGATTGGCGACACCGGCGTTCTGATCGTGAATACCGGATTGCCGCAAAACTCGGACAAACTAATCGCCGCGATTCATAAGTTGTCGGATAAGCCGCTGCAATACATTATCGACACGTGCGTGCATCCCGACCAGACCGGCGGCAACGAAGCCTTGCGCAACATCGGAGTCACTATCACCGGCGCAAACGTCACGGGCGACATCGCCGATGCCGGGAAGGGCGCGCAGATCATCGCGCACGAAAATGTTTTGGACCGTTTGAGCGCTCCCACTGGTCAAAAGGCGGCGGCGCCGGCCGGGGCCTGGCCTACCGACACCTATGTATCCGGGCAGAAGGAAGTCTTCTTTAACGAGGAGCCGGTGGAAGTGCGCTGGCAGCCCGCGGCTCACACCGATGGCGACAGCCTGGTGATCTTTCGCCGCTCCGATGTTGTCGCCACTGGCGATGTCTTCAATACCGAGAGTTATCCTTTCATCGACGTGGAACGCGGGGGCGGCATTCAGGGCGAGATCGACGCTTTGAACAATATCATCGATATTGCGATTCCCAAGCATGAAGAAGAAGGCGGGACGTACATCATCCCCGGTCACGGCCGCATCTGCGACGAGTTCGACGTAGTGGAATACCGCGACATGGTGACCATCGTGCGCGATCGCGTAAAGAACGCCATCAAGAAAGGGATGACGCTGGAGCAGGTTCAGACGGCCGGTTTCACCAAGGATTACGACGCGCGTTGGAGCGCCAAAGAGGGGCCTGGGACCGCCATCAACTTTGTTAGTTCAATTTACCGAAGCCTAAGCGCACCGGGGACTAAATGAGGGCCGGAATCATGAGGCAAAATTCACTACTTGTTTTGATATTGGCGGGCTTGGCCCTGTCGCCGGGAGCGTGGGCCCAATACTCCGGTTCGTTCAACGCGCAGCCGGGCATCGATCTCAGCGGCGCCTGGTCGCCCGCGCCGCACGAGGAAAATATCGGCAATCCGGCAATCGCGGACTATCTGGGTGTTCCCATCAACGACGCGGCGCGCGCCGTGGGGCTGGCTTGGAGTCCTTCTCGCGTGACTGTGCCGGAACATCAGTGCCAGGTTCACGTCGCTCCATATCTTTTGGGCGGGCCGCTCAACCTGCGCGTCTGGGAAGAGCGCGATCCTCAGTCGCAAAAGCTGCTGGACATCCGGCTGTATATCAGCACGTACGAACAAAATCGCACGATCTGGATGGATGACCGGCCACATCCGCCGGAGGCCGCGGCACACACCTGGATGGGCTTTTCCACCGGCAAATGGGAAGGCAACACGCTGACGGTTTACACAACTCACATGAAGACCGGCTATCTGAGGCGCAACGGACTTCCCGAGTCCGATCAGGCGACGTTGATCGAGCACTTCATGCGGCACGGAGATGTCATGGTGCACGTGAGCGAAGTAACCGATCCCTCGACGTTGACCGAGCCGTTCGTGCGAACCCAAGTGTTTCGCCGCATCAATGAAGAGGGACAAAACTGGTTGTATCCGTGCGAATCCGTGGTTGAGATTGCGAACCAGCCCCGCGGCCTGGTGCCGAATTTTCTACCCGGTCAAAATCCATTTGTCTCCGAATTCGCGGCAAAATACGGAATCCCGCTGGAGGCGGCATTAGGCGGCGCGGAGACCATGTATCCGGAGTTTCAGCAGAAGATGAAGGGGATGGCGGTACCGAA
>DATHMO010000289.1:0-5751 GCA_035486995.1 Bryobacteraceae bacterium | reverse complement strand
GCAGCCCGGTCTTCGGACAAACCGAAGTGAACTCGGGAAGCACGATTTCAATCTCGTATCCCGAATACTGGGTCGGCCACGTTTCGATTTCGGGTAGTGGCGCACGCACGCCGGCGGAGGCGTGTTCATCGGTGTACTGTCGTTTCATTTGGCGGTGATCAATGTGCGCGAAAGCAGATCCAGAAACAGCCCGACGTCGGTGACCACGCCCACCATTTGCCCCGTGCCGCGGTCGCTCACCTTGGTTGCCACGGCCGGATTAATATCGATGCACACGATCTTCACCCAGCTAGGCAGCATGTTTCCCACGGCGATGGAGTGCAGCATCGAGCCCAGACACAACACTAGCCCGGCGCCCTTCAACTGCTCGGCGTAAGCGTCCTGCGCGCGATTCATGTCGGTGATCGTTTCAGGCAACGGCCCATCGTCGCGCAAGCTGCCGGCCAGCACAAAAGGCACATTCTGCTTCACGCATTCATACATGATGCCGCTGGCGAGGCGCCCGCTTTCCACCGCGCCGCGAATCCCGCCGCTATTGTAGATGGCGTTGATCGCGCGCATGTGATTGCGATGCCCGTGCTCTTCTTGTCGCCCGTCGCTTTGCCGGATCCCGAGCGACGTTCCGAGCAGCGCCGCTTCGATGTCGTGCACGCCCAGCGCATTTCCGCTCAGTAATGCCGTGATGTAGCCTTCTCGGATTAAACGCGACAGTGGCCCCGCGCCGCCGGTGTGCACGACAACTGGTCCAGCGACGGCCACGATTCCCTGCCCCGCCCCGCGCGCCTGCTCGATCAACGCCGCGGTTTGCTTGACCGCCGTCTCCACCTGCCGCTCGGACGAAATGCCGTTGCTCATGAACGCGAATGCCAGCCGGTCGCGCTCTTTGGATTCGGGCACTACGCGAATTCCGCGCATCCCGGTGACCACTTGATCGCCGGCTTTGATATCGCGCAATCGCCGGCAGAAGGCCTGGTCTTCGTTTACTACGATGAGCGCGTCCATGCGCTGATTCTGCACTTCCACCCACTGGCCGCCGCGACGTACATAAGTTTTGTGATTAGTGGTGGAGTAAAAGTCCTCGGGCGCGCAGCAATCGCGCTCGACAGTGAAGAGCTCGGCTTCGCCCGAATCCACCATCGAGCAGCCGAGGCCGAGCAACTGCGAAAGGATTTTCTCCATCGAGTCGGCGTCGTCGGTGTCGATCTTGAGCCGGAGCGTGGATACGTCGTCGTTGGTGCGTCCGAAGTTAAAATGCTCAACTTCGTATCGGCCCCCGAACTCGACCACTGTGTCGCAGATCTGTTCCATGATGCGGGAGTCGACAAGATGGCCTTGGGCCTCCACGCGCTCCTGCAGCGGTCGCGCTTTAGTTTGCGCCGGTATGGTTGCGGACTTGGTTTCCAAACTACTAGGATACCCGCTATTGGAGGGGAAACTCGACTTTGAGCCCTGGGAAGCGCAGGAAGTCGCGATCCTTGGTGCAGAGGGTGGCGCCGTGCTCGATGGCGATGGCAGCCAGGTGAGCGTCAACTATTAGAGATCCTCGGACGCGGTGTTTGGGCAAAAAGCCATACAATATTGGCCAATGCCTGAGGTCATAAGGCGTCGCCAAGATTTTTGGAGCGGTGGCAATCCTTAAGAAGCCTAGTAGCGTTACCCAGGAAAGCCCAATCGTTTCGTGACTTGCAAATGGTATGCGTATGGACGCGAGAGCAGTCCAACGCGCAAGGTCTCGTTGACGTTTTCCTTAAATGACTTACCGGACTTCCGCATCTCTGCTTCAAGCTTCGCCCGAACGTCTTCGTCCAATGTGATGGTGGTTCTGGTCGGCACATCTTGATGCTATTCCGCAGGCATCATGATGCCAACGCTCGGCATCTCCTACCGCTCCGCCAGCCACGCCAGGAACAACCCGTCCGGCGCCACGTCTTCCCAATAGGAAATCTCGCGGCTGGAAACCTTGGCGCAGTGCCGCCCGAGCATCTTCTCCAGTTCCTTCCGGCCGAACCACTTCTCCCATTCCGGAGTTTTTAGCCGCCCCCACTGCTTCGAATTCTTATCGATGATCACAATGCGCCCGCCGGGCGCGACCACCCGGCAGAGTTCCGCCACCGCACCCTCGATATCCACGGCATGTTCAAGCGATTCCGTCGCATAAGCACAGGCGAACGTGCCGTCTCGAAACGGGAGCGTCGTCATCGATCCCGCGCACGCGCCGACGCCATCGGGCACATGCCGCAACATCGCTTCGGCCAGATCCAGCCCGACAATCGAAGCCTGGGGATATCGCTCGGCCAGGACGCGCGCGAACCGTCCCTTTCCGCACCCGGCATCCAACACACGCTCGCCCGACAGATCGCCGAAGTATTCGAGAATCAACTGGACGTGATAAATCCGCGGATCGATGGTCGACGGAAAATTCTCTTCGTCGGCGGCCGCTTCGTTAAAATGCCGGACGATCTCGCCGAGTGGCACTTCGGGAGCAGACGGCTTCGCGGGCGTCCTCTTCCAGAACATCAGCCGCGCGTCAGGAAGATCGGCAGCCCGGTCTTGTTGGCGTAATTCGGACGATAACGCTCAGTGTTGTACATGGTGGCTACTTCTACGTGCCTCGGTCCCAGCGCTGGATCGGGGATCGGGGCCATGGCGTACTTCCCGTCCACCAGCGCCGCCATCAGTCCACTTTTGTCGTCCAGCACGGATTCCAGCGCCATGGTTCCGAACGTGGACGCCACCAGCTTGTCCACAAAATCGGGCACGCCGCTGCGCAGATCGTAGGTCAAATCGCTGACGATGGTTTCTTCCGACGTGCGCGCGTGGATCTGACTCGCAAGTGCCTCGCCTACATTCTCCTTATGGCGATGGCCAAACGCGTCGGGCTCGCCATATTCCTTCACTTCGTAGCCTTCCCACTCGGCGCCCTCCGACAGGATCACCAAACAATAGTTGCTCGGGTTGTTCTTCTTGTCGACCAACAACAGGTCGATCAACTTATCGATATTCACCTTGTATTCGGGGATGCAGCAACGAATGGACGCCACGTAAGCTGTGTACAGCGACGTGAAGCCGGCATCGCGCCCGAAGACGCGAAAGATGCCGATGCGCTCGTGCGAGCCCACCGTGGTCCGCTGCCGTGCGATAGCGTCGGTCGCGCGCGTGATCGCGGTAGAAAAGCCGATACAATATTCGGTGTTTCGAACATCGTTGTCCATCGTCTTCGGCACCGCAATGGTCTTCACGCCCATGCTGTGCAATTTGGCGGCATAGCTCAGCGTGTCGTCGCCGCCGATCGCGATCAACGAAGTTAACCCGAGGCTCTCGATGTTCTTGAGTACCTGAGGGCTAAGATCGTAGACCATCGATGTCTTACCGCGCTTGGTGGCTTCCTTGGCTGGAAAATCGCGCTCGTTCAGGAATTCGGGAAGTTTCGACATCTTCGCGGGATTGGTCCGGCTGCTATGCAGCACGGTGCCACCGTAGCGATCGATAGTTCGAGTGTTCTCGCGCGTTAGAGGAAGGATATAACGCGCCTTACTGGCCGCATCGTCCAAGCGAACATGCGTCAGAGCTTCCCATCCGCGCCGGAGGCCGATCACTTCACAACAATTTTCGGTTGCGCGGTAGGTGACTTCTTTGATAACGGAATTGAGGCCGGGAACATCTCCGCCGCCTGTCAGGATACCAATGCGCTGAGTCGCCATGGCCCATTTTACTCGACTATTTCAGGCGAGCGGCGGCTCCCGCTCCGGAGCCGAATTCCCCGGAGCGGGATAAAAACTAATTGAGCTTAGCGGTGTCCGCCGCCGTGACCGCCACCACCGCCATGGAATCCTCCGCCACCGCCTCGGGCGTTACCGTGGAATCCACCATAGCCGCCGCCGTAGCCCCGACCGCCGTATCCACGGCCTGCGTATCCGCGGCTACCATAACCGTAATGTCCGCCCCAGCCGCCACCCCAATAGCCGCCATACACGCCGACGCCCCCGTAGTATGGGTAACCGTAGCCGTAATACCCATAAGGGTAGTAGCCGGGGTAGCTATAAGCGTAAGGATACGGATAGCTGTAACCGTAGGGCACGCCAATCCCGACGCCAAAACGGACCGCAGCATCAGCTTTCGGTGCACCCACGAACATCAGTGCACCCGCCAACGCCAGAATCGGGAGACCAATTTTCTTCAATGTTTTGTTGAACATATTTTCCTTTCCTGGAGGCTACTCCCATCGCCTCTCCACTACTTTAGATGCAGGTCGTCTTTTAGGGTTGCATGGTTGGCTAACTTTAACAAAGGACGGGGCAACCGGCGCGAAATATGGCGCGAACTATGGAATGATAAGATCCTGGGGATTTCCTCGTGAGACTACTCCTTCTTGCCGCGCTATCGGCCACGATCGTTCCTCCTTGCCATCCGCAGGCTCCAAAGGATTCGCGGCCCTTACGCGTTTCACTGAAAAACAAGCCATGGGCTCTCCAAATAGTCGCACCCGGATTCGACGTTACACAAAATGTCACGCAGGCTGATGGCCGCCGATATTTGCTCGCAGCGAACCACTCCGGATCGGTTCTGTCCATCTTCTTGGAGCATGTCACCGAAGCCGCCACTTTGGAAGGCTGCACGGAAGGGCTTCGTCATCGCATCGACCCCGGCGGGCCATTTCAATTGGCTGACGTGAAGCAATCACAGCAAGGCTCCATGGCGGTGTTGGAGTACGTGATTCACGAGGCCCAGGGTGCGCCAGTTGAACAGAAAAACGTGTTCGGGTGCCTGTTCAAAGAGGACGTGTACGTGGATATCCATCTTTCGAAGGCGCCTTCCAAGGACGCGGACGTGCCACTCCTTATGACAATTCTCCGTTCCGCTGCCTTCGTCGATGTTGGCGCCTCCGAGCATGCAAACTCTCTGCCGGCTAGCAGCGCGGCTTTCTTTGCCGACGGCAACGCATACTTCAAGCGTCAGGATTTCGACAAGGCAATTGGGCCCTATCAAGAGGCGCTCGATCTCGAAAAGAGGGAACAGAAGCTTCCCAGCGTCCAGTGGCGCGTCTTAGTCGACAATTTAGCGATGGCCTACGGTATTACCGGCAAGCTGACAGCGTCCGACGACGTGCTGGAGTACGGGCTCACCAAGGATCCCACCTACCCGATGTTTTACTTCATCCGGGCCGACGTCTACGCCGAACGGAACGATCTCGACAACACGCTGAAGTACCTGCGGCTGGCGCTGAAGTACAAGAACAACATGATCCCAGGTGAGAAGTTGCCTGATCCGCGCACGGACGATTCGTTCGCGAGATTCCGGGAAAACGACGAGTTCAAGAAACTCGCGGCGGAGTTTGAATAGTCTAGCGCGTAACGGCTGGCCTCGCTTGCTGGATCCCGGCGCGGCGCGTCACCAAGATGGACCGATGTCTGCGCTGCGGCAGGAATAAGCCGTGGACATTATTACAACTCCTATCTTGACCGATATGTATGGGCATAGGAGTTCCAACATGGTCAGCCCAATATCCAACACCGCGCCTGCGCAGCCTGTAGCGCAACCCCAGGCAAGACCGGTTCAAAAACCGGCTCCGCAAAAGGCCCCAGCTGCGACAACGGACACGGTTCAGTTATCGAGTACCGCCCAAGCCCATGCTCACAAGCAGGCTGCAAAGGAGTCGGTTAAGAAGTCGCACGGCAAGTAAGGCGAGGCGACGCGCCATCAGGCGTTCAAATACTTGTGCAGCGGTTCCCAATAACGGAGCGGCCAGCCTTC
>DATHMO010000288.1:0-6984 GCA_035486995.1 Bryobacteraceae bacterium | reverse complement strand
GCCGACAGTTTGATTTTGATCAGCCACCCGTCGGCGTGCGGGCTTTGGTTCAGCTTCTCGGGAGCGGTTGCCAGCGCATCGTTGATTTCGATGACCTCGCCCGAAACGGGCGCATAGATGTCGGAGACCGCTTTCACGGATTCAACCGATCCCATGACTTTGCCTTGCTCCAAGGCCGTACCGGCGCGGGGGAGATCGACGTAGACGATGTCGCCGAGCTGCTGCTGCGCGTAATCTGTGATGCCAACCACGCTCTCGCCCGCTACGACGCGCACCCATTCGTGTTGTTTGGTGTAGTGCAGATCTTCTGGATACATGCTCAATTGGTCCGTTTGTAGAATGGTGTGGAAACGGTCACTGCTTCCACGGGTTGATTGCGGATGACAATCTGGATCCGCTGTCCCGGCTTCGAGTATCCAGCCGGAAGATAGCACATTCCGATGTTCTTGTTCAGGGTGGGAGACGGGCCGCCGCTCGAAACCCAGCCAGCCGGCTGGCCGTCGACGTAGACTTCGTAGTCGTCGCGACCGATGCCGCGGCCGGTCATCTCGAAGCCGGTGAGCTTTCGGGTGACGCCGTGTTCTTTTTGGCGCGCGAGCGCGGCGCGGCCGATGAAATCGCCCTTGTCGAGCTTAACGATCCAGGCAAGGCCGGCCTCCAAAGGCGTGATAGTGGCGTGAATGTCGTGGCCATACAGCGCCATGCCCGCTTCCAATCGCAGTGTGTTGCGCGCACCCAGGCCGCACGGCTTGATGTCGAATTCCTGCCCGGCATCGAGGATCGCGTTCCAGACGTGCTCGGAATTCTCGGGTGCGAAGTAGATCTCGAAACCGTCTTCACCGGTGTAGCCGGTGCGAGCGATGCGCGCGGGAATTGTCGCGATTTCGTCGTCAACGAAGTGATAGTAGCCGATAGCTGCGAGATCGGCGGTGGCTAACTTTTGCAGGGTCGCGATCGCGCGGGGGCCCTGGATGGCGAGCTGACTGTACCGATCGCTTGCGAATTCCACGGTGGCGTGGAGTCGGCTGGCGTGGGCGATATGCTCGTAGTCCTTTTCCTGATTAGAGGCGTTGACACAGAGGAAATAACGATCGCCGGCGACCTTGTGCACCAGAATGTCGTCGACAAATCCGCCATGTTCGTAGAGCAAGCCTGAATACTGCGCCTGACCGGGCTGGAGCTTGGCGACGGCGTTGGTGGTGACATAATCGGTGAGGGCGGCGGCATCTGGGCCGTGGATTTCGATCTCACCCATGTGGCTCACGTCGAAAAGTCCAACGCCGGAGCGGACCGCGCGGTGCTCATCCAAGATGCCCGAGTATTGCAGCGGCATGTCCCAACCTCCGAAATCGACCATCTTGGCGCCCATCTCGCGATGAACAGTGTGAAGGGCGGTGGTCTTTAGAGTTTCGGCGGCCATCACGGGAATGAGCGCCAGCAATCAGCCAGCGAAGCTTTTGACAGCGGAATCTTCGTCGGGATACACGTCGAAGACCTGGTAGAGCTTGGTGAGTTGCATCACGTCCTGAACTCTCGGCGCGAGCTTCATGAACTTGAGCGTCACGCCCTGACGCTTAGCGCTGGTGCAGGCGGCGACTAGTTCGCCGAGGCCGCTGCTGTCGATGTAATACACCTCGGCCATGTTCAAAAGGATCTTGGTTCTTCCAGAGGTGACCGTTTCCTGGATCAATTCGCGCAGCTTCTGGGTGGCCTGGCCGAGCGTGATGGGGCCTTGCAGGTGGAGGACGAAAACGTCGCCCACTTCCCAGTCGAAGTATTCCAGGGCCATGCAGCGACGGTATCGCGGATGGGGGCGTGTGTCAAATGAGTGGCGCGCCCGGAGGGACTCGAACCCCCGGCCTATTGGTTCGAAGCCAATCGCTCTATCCAGCTGAGCTACGGGCGCGGTTCAGGTGATCGCGATCTCATAGTATCACCGCGAGAAGAGCGCCAAAGACCAAAACCGCGATTGTAACCGCACATAAACCCGACGTGAATCGAATTGAAACACGCCTGCAGCCTGGAGGCCGTATTTCGATTGGAATTGGGTACGAGTATATGGGACTCCTTCAAGCGCCGGTTCAGGTTACTCCGCGTAGCCTGCTCCCTGACCTGAGGAAATACATTTCTTGTCACGAATGTTTTTTCCACAATTCACCCGCTTGTAACGGCAGGCGGGTTAAAAAGGGCCATGCGATGCGATCTGCACGTCCATACGCGTCACTCGGGTATGTGCAACATCCCCGGATTTCATCGGTTTTGCCGGGAAAGCTACAACGAACCGGAAGCCGTTTATCAAACCTTGAAGCGCCGGGGCATGGACCTGGTTACTGTCACCGATCATGATTCCATCGACTCCGCTGAGCATCTGCGCCGTTATCCCGATTTCTTCCTGAGCGAAGAAGTGACTTGCAGGACGCCCTCCGGAACCGAGATCCACGTAGGCGTGTACGGCATCGAAGAGCGGCACCACATGGAACTGCAGCGGCGGCGCAACGACGTGCCATCGCTCGCGGCCTTCTTGCGCGAACAGCACATCCTGTTTAGTATTAATCATGTTTTTTCGAGCCTCACCGGTCGCCGCACGGAGCTCGATTTCGAAATGTTCGAAGAATTGTTCCCGGCGCTCGAGACGTTGAACGGCCACATTCCGGCGGCCAATAATCGCTCAGCAGCGCGATTAGCCGAAGACTGGCAAAAGGCTCCGGTGGGCGGCAGCGATGCGCACACACTCGGCACATTGGCGCTGACTTATACCGAGGTCCCGGGCGCGCAAAGCATACATTCGTACCTGGAAGCCGTGCGGCAGGGGCGGGGGCAAGTGGGCGGCGCCTCAGGCAACTTCGCCAAGCTGACCCAAGCCGTTCTGGGCATCGGAGCGAGCCTGGTATGCGAGCGGCCGTGGACTTTCATTCTGACACCGCTGATGCTGGCCGTGCCCGCCGTAACGCTGGTCAACTATTTCTGCGAAGTGAGCTTTCACGCGCGCTGGTCGCGTACACTGTGGCCGGCTGCTTTGCCCGACGCAAGTTGCACGGAAGCCGCTGAAAGTTAGTACTTTTCCTTCTTGCATGCACAAGGCGCTGTTGATATATTGAGACCACGCGCGCGAGTTCTTGACGACACGTCACAATTGATATAATCGCGCCGGAGGTAAAGCAACATGTCCTTGGTATCGGGCTTCCACCACGTCACCGTTTGTGCATCTGGAGCCCAAGAAGACGTAGATTTTTTGACGCAGGTCTTTGGGCAGCGGCTGATCAAGCAGACCGTCCTTTTCGACGGACGTTACGCCCATTACCACTTGTATTATTCGAACGCGAATGCGGAGCCGGGCTCAGTCTATACCACTTTCCCCTATAAGCGGGTGCCGGGCCGTCCGGGATCGGGCCAGATCCAGTCCACCGCCTACACGGTGAAGAAGGGCACCACCAAATTTTGGGACGAGCACCTGACGCATCACAAGGTGAAGCATAGCGGGATCCAGGAGCGGTTCGGGCAGAAGTTCATCCGGTTCAACCATCCCTCCGGTTTGCAACTGGAAGTGATCGAGGATTCCACCGACGAGCGCAAGCCGTGGACGGTGGGCGAAGTTACCGCCGATGTCGCCACGCACGGGTTCCATGGACCGGTGCTGTCGGTTCGCGAAATCCCAGAGACCGAGCGGTTTTTCGTAGAGGCTCTGGGCTTCAAGAAGACCGGCGTGGAAGGCAACTATCATCGTCTGGAATTGAACGGCGGCGGAGCGAACAAGACCATCATTCTGCAGCATGATCCCGATCGCCCCGGTGGAAGCTGGGGTTTTGGCGCCGGCTGCGGCCATCACGTCGCATTGGATGCGGGCACCGATAAGGGCCTGGAAGAACAGAAGGGCATTTACGAGGAGCTGGGTTTCACCGATTGCTCCGAAATCAAGGACCGCAATTATTTCCATTCGATCTACTGCCGCTGCCCCGGCGGGATTCTGGTGGAGTGCGCGGCCACGGCCGAGGGCGGATTCTCGCGCGATGAGCCGTACGATGCGTTAGGGCATCAGATGTTGTTGCCTCCGTGGTTTGAAGAACGCCGCGACGAGATCATGGCCATGCTGGAACCGATCACGATTCCGGAGAATAACTTCCCGGTCCACCTGGAAGCGGTTGCCGTAAACACCGCCACCCCTGGTGCAACACCAGCCGCCGCAGAGCCGCTCAGCACTGGAGCTTCACGGCGTCAGGCGGTGTTTATCGGTGGCGACGCGGCGCCGAAGAAGTAGGTTCGCAACCGCGCCTTCCGAGGCCGTGAGGGAGTCCGGTAGTAAATTAGTAGTGTGAGCAATGAAATAACGCTGCCCCGCGTACGTGCGGTAGGTTCGGCGCGGGGCGCGTCGCAATTTGCCGGAGTTCTGCTGCACGGCCGCGGTAAAACACCGGAAGAGAAAATTGATTTAGCGGCGCGCTTTGGCAACATCGAAGGAATCCGCTGGGTGGTTCCCGAAGCCGAAACGCCCGGCAGTTGGTATCCCGGCCGTTTTTTCGATCCTCGCGAGACCAACGAACCCTACCTCACCGAAGCGGTGGAACGGTGTCATGAAGCGGTGCTGGAAGCGGGCGAGTACGGGCGGCTGACACCCGACCGTCTGGTGATCGTCGGTTTCTCGCAAGGGGCATCCCTGGCGCTCGAATACGCGCTGCGCCATCCCACGCGCGTGGGAGCGCTCATTGTGCTGACAGGCGGCCTGATGGGCGTGCCGGGGTCCGACTGGAAGGCCATCGCGCCGCAATCGCTGGCCGGGCTGCGAATGCTGATTACAGGCAGCGACGTCGACGATTGGATTCCCGAGTTATCCACGCACGAAGCGGCCATTCTGTTTCGCGATCTAGGCGCGGACGTGCAGTTGCGCATTTACAAGGGCCGCCCGCACATTGTCAGCGAGGAAGAAATCGGCGAGGCGCGGGCTTTTCTCAGTTGGATTCAAATGACGGCCGGCGTGCGATAAAGTAGTTGGACATGAAACTGCTGATTGTCGCGCTCGCAATTTCCTGCGCCTACGCGCAAACCTCGGATCATTGGGTCAGCACTTGGGCTACGTCACCGATGCAGCCACGGGCGTTTCCAGCGCCACGGCCGCCTGCTCCACCGGCTGGGGCACCCGCCGCGACACCTGCTCCACCAGCGCCGCCGCGACCGGCGACGATCGCGAGTTTCCATAACCAGACCGTTCGAATGATCGCGCACACCAGCATTGCCGGACGGCGCGTGCGCATCGAGCTTTCGAACGCGTTCGGGAGCGCGCCTTTAATGATCGGCGCGGCGCACATTGCATTGCGCGCTCAGGAATCGAGCGTGGTTCCGTCATCCGATAGGGCGTTGCTCTTTGGCGGCAAACCGTCGGCCTGGATTCCGCCGGGCGCGACAGAAATCAGCGATGCAGTGAATCTGGATGTTCCGGCCGCCAGCGATCTCACAGTGAGCGTCTACATTCCGGGAACCGCCGCGGCGGACACGATGCACGCTGTCGGATTGCATACGACGTATATTTCTAAGGAAGGCGATGCCACTGCCGCGCCCACGATCGCGGATGCAACCACCACGCAATCGTTCTACTTTCTGACGAACGTGGATGTGGCAGCGCCGTCCGATGCGGCGGCCATCGTGACATTTGGCGATTCGATTACCGATGGCGCGGTGTCGACTCCCAACACCGATCGTAGCTGGCCGAGTTTTCTGGCGCGGCGTCTGGCGGCTGCGGGCAGCGCCAACATCGCGGTGTTGAATCAGGGCATCTCGGGCAATCGACTGCTGCGCGATGGCGCGGGAGTGAGCGCGCTGGCTCGCTTCGATCGCGACGTGCTGGTGCAGCCGGGCGTGAAGTGGCTCATGATCCTGGAAGGCATCAACGATATCGGGCTCGGCTTGCGCTCCGGGGCGGCGGAGAGCGATGTTGTTAGCTCCGACGATTTGATCGGTGCTCTGAAGCAGCTCATCGAACGGGCGCACGAGCACGGCATAAAAGTGATCGGCGGCACGCTGACTCCGTTTGAAGGTGCGGCCTATTACAGCGAAGCCGGCGAGGCCGCGCGCGAAGCGGTAAACCTATGGATCCGGTCGAGTGGTGCATTCGATGCGGTGGTGGATTTCGAAGCCGCCACACGCGATCCCGAGCATCCCAAGCAATTTCGCGCAGGTTTCAACAACGGCGATCACCTGCATCCCAATGACACGGGTTACCAAGCGATGGCTGATGCGATCGATCTGTCGGTGTTTGGCCTGAAGGCCGCTGCGACCAACTCGCGCTAAACGCGTTCGAGCAACGTGGCCATACCTTGGCCCACTCCAATGCACATGGACGCGATTGCGTAACGCGCGCCGGTCTTCTGCAATTGATGTGTCGCCGTGAGGATCAAACGAGCGCCACTCATCCCGAGCGGGTGTCCGAGTGCAATGGCGCCGCCGTTTGGATTCACCTTTTCAGAATCGTCAGGCAATCCGAACGCGCGCGTGACCGCGACCGCTTGGGCGGCGAAAGCCTCGTTGAGTTCTAGGATGTCGATGTCGTCGATCGTCATCTTGAAGCGCGCCAGGAGTTTCTGGATGGCCGGAATCGGCCCAACGCCCATCACGCGCGGTTCCACGCCCGCAGCTGCTGCACCCACGATCCGCGCAAGCGGAGTCAGCCCAAACTTCGCGGCGGCTTCTTCCGATGCAACGAACAGCGCGCAAGCACCGTCATTGAGGCCGGACGCATTTCCTGCGGTCACAGTGCCGCCTTTACGAAACGGCGTCGGCAGTTTTGCGAGCCCTTCGAGAGTGGTGTCCGCGCGAATGTGCTCGTCGTCGCACACGGTTTTGGACGTGCCCTTCGGGCCGGGAATGATCACGGGCGCGATCTCTTCGGCGAAAAATCCAGCCTTTTGCGCAGCCGCGGCCTTCTGCTGCGACCACAACGCGAACTTGTCTTGCGACTCGCGATCGATCTTGTAATCCTCCGCAACGTTCTCGCCG
>DATHMO010000287.1:0-2250 GCA_035486995.1 Bryobacteraceae bacterium | reverse complement strand
CTCGGTGGCACCCCAAACGGAGTAGCGTCCAGCTTCCCATCCAATCCCGCCATGTATTTTTTCACCGCTTCGCGCACTTGATTCTTTTCACTCGCGTTCAAATAAGGCAAAGCTCTCACTGCGCTCCAGCCACGCATGTCCAACTGTTCTGGCGTGATCATCTGCGGGAGCAATTCCGCGAGCCGAGACTTGTAGGGCTCCGCGCCATTCGTAGCGATGGTCAGTTCCAGCGCCGCTGCCCACTCCAGTCCGGGACCAGATCTTCCGCGGGCCGGGTTTGCTGGAGGTGCGGTCTGTGGCGCAGTCGCGCCGGTGTTTGTCGGAGCGCCCGCGCTCGTCGCTGCATTTCCTGCGCCCTGAGAGCCTACGACTGCGCCTTGAGACGCGGCCAGCACTCCACCTCCCGGCGCGCCTGCCGGAGCTGCACCGCCTAATCCGCCGCCCGCCGAATTCTCCGTCGGATGAGCCTTCTCCTCGTTCCACGCCTTGATCGCAGTATCCAGGCAGTCTTTCGCCAACGCATCGTCCCAGCCTTTCAGCGTATCCGCCGCCGCTGCCAGTGCCGAGATCGCGTTCCACTGGAAAAACGGATTGTTTGTAGTGAAGATCCAGCGATCATCCGGTCTGCCGGAGTAATCACCTTTTGTTTCATTCGGGCCGAGACTTGGGTCGTAAATGCGGCCGTCCGTTTTCGACGCGCCATCACCCACCTGGGTGTACTGCCGCAGATCTGGTTCGTGAGTGCCACGAATGGCGTGACCGATGTTGTGAAACTGCGCGAGGATGAGCAGCGCTCCGTGTTTCACTTGCTGCACCGTATCCGGCACTCCATCGGGCCGGTGCATCTCCACCTCTCGCGCGTTTTCATCCACCGTGAGCTCGTCGTACGTGAGATGAAATTCGCGATATGCCAGCGCCAAACTCTGAATCACGCTCAGTTGGGCTGGCTCCTCCAAATCGAAGTCCCCAGCGTCATACCACCCTCCTACGTTCATCCCAGGGATGTGATCGCCGCCTTTGTACTTGCCATCCGTCGCGGTGGCTTGGTTCCAGCCGTCAAATTGCTCCCCGACCACCGGCGCCATGCGCCCGTCATCGAGATGCGAAGCGCCATGCCACACCCGATACCCTTCGCGAACCGCAACGTGATCCATCTGCTCCGCAATGTGATGGTCAAGGCTGTCCTGCCAAATCTTTGCGTAGACGTCTTCCGAAATCGGGAAAGGAGCTGTGCGTTGATCTGCGTACTCGACTGCGTAAAGGCCGGGTTCTTTCACGGATGTGAAATCGAATTTTGAATACACGTAGCGTAGCCATGGCGCCGAAGGCGTGATCGGCCCCTCGAACACCTGCTTGTAAGATCCGTTTTCGCTCAGACGCAAGACCCGGGCGGTCTTTGGGCCGTTGTATTTCGGATCGAGTTCGAGCACTGCCACCTTGGAAAAGCCGGGCGCATAGCCAACCTGGCTGTGGGCGATCATCGGCGGCCGCGTCCAATTCGGAATCACGTCCGGATGAATGTGCCACACGATGGCACCCTTGGTTTTTCCAGAAGGGATCAGCGAACGCAACACGAACCAGCCGTTCTGAGCGCGGTTGCGCCCATCGAAAAGCATGAGGTCGGAGGTTTCCGATATTACGTTCACTCGGGCCAATGCGTCGTCAATCCCGAGCGTGATGCTCTTGCCCTCGGCGAACGGCAGCGGCTCGGTGTAACCCTTCGCCTTGTCCCAGTCCTCGAGGTAGTACGCCTTTTTCGGTTCATCCGCCAACGGCAAGACTTTCGTCATCGCGTCGTTCGGCGTGCGCGGGAAGATGCCCGCCTTGGATCCGTCAACCAGGTAAGCCTTGCCCATATAGATCGACGGCAGGAATTCCACATTGAAGCCTGCGCGTCCCGCCAGTTTCTGCGGCAGCGGCTTATCGAGATTGATGCTGACTTTCACCCCGCCCGGCTCCGCTGCCACCTCCAGCGTGTAACTGAAGTCGAATGTCGGGAACGCGAGTTCAGCGGTGAGCCGCCCGTTCGCTTTGTCGGCACTGCGATTCTTGAGCGTTGCCACCAAGTCCCACTGTTCCGGAGTTGGCATCAGCCGTACGTCGCCGTTGGTGGCGATGCGTTGGCCGTGGAGAATCATCTCCATGGCCGTGTTCTTTTGGTCCACGAAAACGGGATGGTACGTGCTGTCGTAGAGGAAGACGCTGAAACCTTGTGTATCGAGATAATTCTTGTCGGTCACCTTCATGGAA
>DATHMO010000286.1:0-9913 GCA_035486995.1 Bryobacteraceae bacterium | reverse complement strand
TCGCCGCGTTTGTGGCCGCGGTCCTCGGACTAGGCTGGACGATCTGGCGTCGGCGCAGGGCGGTGGCGCCTACCATGCGCGGCCCTCGCACGGCGGTGGTGTGGATTTTGCAGAGCCTGCTGGTTTGCCTCCTGCTCTTCCTGTTGTGGCAGCCCGCCTTGAGCATTGCAACGCTGCGGCCTCAGCAAAACATCGTCGCGGTCGTGATCGACGACAGCAAAAGCATGTCGACCGAAGAGGACGGCCACACCCGCAAGGATCAAGTACTCAGCACCCTCAATAGCGGCCTGCTGAATAGCCTGAAGACCAAGTTTCAAGTGCGGCTTTACCGGCTGGGCGACCATTTGGAGCGCATCGAAACACCCGCCAAGCTCAATGCGTCGGCGCCCGCCACGCACATCGGCGATGGGCTGAAGGAAGTGCTGGCTGATTCGGCGACCCTGCCGATCGGCGCCGTGGTGCTGATGAGCGATGGGGCCGACAATAGCGGCGGCATCGATCTCGATACCATCTCCGATCTCAAGCGGCAACGCATTCCGATCCACACCGTTGGGTTCGGCCGCGAACGCATGGCGCACGATGTTGAGCTCACCGACGTTCAACTTCCGGCCCGCTCACTCGCCAAATCGCGCCTGGAAGCGCAGGTCACTTTTCACCAATGGGGCATGAAGGGCGACAAGGCCAAGCTCAGCGTGCGCGATTCCGGAAAGATTTTGACGTCGCGCGACGTTGTTTTGCAGGGGGATGGTGCGGCTCAAACCGAGAGCGTGCTGTTCAATGCCGGGGATGCCGGAGTAAAGAACCTGCAATTTTCGATCGACCCACTGCCCGAGGAAGACAACAAGAACAACAATACATTGACGCGCGTCCTTTATGTGGACAACGCCAAACCTCGGGTCCTTTACATGGAGGGCGAGCCGCGCTGGGACTACAAATTCCTGCGCCGCGCTGTGGAAGACGACAAGAATATCGACCTGTACTGCGTGGTCCGAACGACGCAGAACAAGCTCTACACGCAAGTGCCCACCGATGCGCCCCCGGGCGAACTGAAGGATGGTTTCCCGACAAAAGTGGACGACCTGTTCACCTATCAAGGCATCATTCTGGGTAGCGTGGAGGCGAATTACTTCACGCCGGCGCAGCAGGATTTGATCCAGCAGTTCGTGGATCGGCGCGGCGGCGGGCTGTTGTTTCTGGGCGGTCGGACATCGTTAGCGGATGGCGGATATCAGAAGGCGCCTTTCTCGGATCTGCTGCCGGTTTATTTGCCCGATTCGAAGAACACATTTCATCGCGACCCGGCGACGGTGGAATTGACGGCCGCCGGCCGCGAGAGCCTGATCACGCGCATCGAAGACAATCCGGACGCCAACGTGGAGCGCTGGAAAAAGCTGCCGTATCTGATGAATTTTCAGGAGGCGGGAAAGCCTAAGCTTGGGGCGCTGGTTTTGGCCGACATGACGGCATCGGGGCACAAGCTTCCGTTGTTGATCACGCAAAAATACGGCCGCGGGCGTACGGCAGTCTTCGCAACTGGCGGCGATTGGCGCTGGCAGATGCTGCAGCCGGTCCAGGACATGAGTCACGAATTGTTCTGGCGGCAAATGCTGCGGTGGCTCGTGAGCGACACGCCGAATCGCGTCGTCACCTCAGTGACTCGCCCGGTGCTTTATGACGACGGCCGCGCGCACTTACGCGCCGAGGTTCGCGACACAACCTATCTGCCCACCAGTGACGCGACAGTGCAGGCTCGTATCGTCGGTCCTGATGGCGGCTCCGAGAGCGTCGACCTGCATCCGGATTCTTTGGAGCAAGGCGTATACTCGGCCGATTGGGACGCAGGAAAAGCAGGATCGTATGTGGCTGAAGTGACCGCCCTGCGCGGCCAGCAGGAACTGGGTCGCGACGTAATCACATTCCGCCGCGAAGATGGCGTCGCGGAGAACTTCCATCTGGAGCAGAATCGTGATCTGCTCGAAAAGCTCTCGTCCCAGACCGGTGGCAAATACTATCGTCCGAATGAAGTCAGCCGGCTGGGCGAAGACATTTCGTATTCCGACGCCGGCATCACGGTTCGTGAAACGAAGGATCTGTGGGACATGCCGATTGTGTTCTTCCTGGCGCTACTGTTGTGCTGCACGGAATGGATTCTGCGCAGAAGGTGGGGTGTCGTATGACCCGTGTGGCGCACGCACTCCTGCGTGCCTTGTTGACACTCGTGTCGACACTTGTAATTGCAAATGCGGCCACGTTCTACGTCACCGTCGCCGGACTCGGCGGCGAACCCGATTACGAGCAGCGCTTCGCATCTCAAGCTCAGGAGATCGACAAACTGCTGCACGCGTCGAGTTCGGATGCCAAGGTCACGACGCTCTATGGCGCTCAAGCTACCAAAGCCAACGTCCAGAATGCTCTCGCGCAAGTAGCTCGCGAGGCGAAGCCCAACGACGCGTTCGTCCTGATGCTGATCGGCCATGGCAGCTTCGATAGCTACGATTACAAGATCAATCTGCCCGGCCCCGATTTATCGGGCGTCGAATTGGGAGCGCTGCTCGATCGCATCGGCTGCACGCGCCAGCTGGTGGTGAACATGACCAGTGCGAGCGGCGGTTCCCGCGCTTCCTTGGAAAAGGCCAACCGCGTCGTGATCACAGCCACCAAGAGCGGCAACGAGAAAAACGCCACGGTGTTCGCGCGCTTCTGGGTGGAGGCGTTGCGCGATCCATCCGCTGATATCGACAAGAACGAAACCGTATCGGCTCTCGAAGCGTTCAATTACGCTTCGACTAAGACCGCGCAGTTTTACGACACGCAAAAGCGATTGGCGACCGAGCATCCGATTCTCGAAGACACCGGCCAAGGCGATGGCGAGCGCAAGCCGTCCCCTGAAAATGGCGAGGGTCTGAAGGCGGCGCAGTTTGCGTTGCTGCGGATCGGCGCGTCGCAGGTGGCAGCCAATACGCCCGAAAAGAAAGCTCTGCTCGAAAAGCGCGACGGTTTGGAAGAGCAGATCGACAAGTTGAAATACGAAAAGGCGGCAATGCCGGCTGACGAGTACAAAAAACAACTCCAGGATCTGTTGATCCAACTCGCCACAACACAAGCGGAGCTGGACAAGTGAGACTGCTTGCAGCGCTTCTGATCACACTCCCGCTCGCCGCGCAAAGTCTCGAGGAGTGCCGCGGCCTTCGCCATCACGGCAAGCTTGCCGAGGCGCAGGCTTGCTATACCAAGCTCTCGGGCAGCTCCAATCCTTATTTTCGCGCCGAAGGACTGTGGGGCATCGAGCGCTATGATGACGCGAACAACCAGTTTCGCGATCTGATCAAGCAATTCCCCAAGAACGCCGATTACCGCGTCCGCTGGGGACTCCTGTTCTTCGAGCGCTTCAATAATGAAGAAGCGCACAATCTGTTCGAAGAAGCCGTCAAGATCGATGACAAAAATGCCCAGGCTTATCTTGGCATGGCGAAAGTCGAAACCGAGGGCTTCAGCAAACACGCCGTGGAAGCCGCGCAAAAGGCCGCCGAACTTGATCCCAAGCTGTATGAGGCGCACGAGCAGCTCGCGTTTCTGGCGCTGGAAGACAGCGACGAGGAGACCGCCGCAAAAGAAGCCGACCTGGCGCTAGCGATCTCAGGCGAAGCGCTCGACGCCATGGCGATTCACGCCGCCATCGATTTTCTGCATGACAAGAACGATACACCCTGGATCGGCCGCATCCTAAAAATCAACCCGGCCTATGGCGAAGCCTACTCCACGGCCGGACATTTCTATGTCATCAATCGCCGCTACGACGAGGGCATTCTGGCGTACCGTAAAGCGATCGAACTGAATCCACGCCTGTGGGAAGCCCGCGCGGAGTTGGGCGTCAATCTGATGCGCTTGGGCGAGGATGCCGAAGCCAGCCAGCAGTTGGAACAATGCTACAACGCGAACTACAAAAGCTATGAGACGGTAAACTCTCTGCGCCTGCTCGACAAGTACAAGGACTTCGTCACCTACAAAACGCCGACCACAATCGTGCGCCTGCATAAGAAGGAAGCTGAACTCCTGCGCCCCTACGTTGAGGCCGAGCTGAAACGCGACATTGCCGATTACAGCGCGAAGTATCACATGACGCTGAAGGGTCCGGTGCAGGTGGAGGTTTATCCCGATCACGAAGACTTCGCGGTTCGTACCGCCGGTATGCCGGGCCTCGGTGCACTGGGCGTCACCTTCAATCGCGTGATCGCCATGGACAGCCCGTCTGGCCGCACTCCAGGAAGTTTTCATTGGGCCAGCACCTTGCGCCACGAGATGAGCCACGTCTTCGTGCTCGAGGCCACTAACAGCCGCGTCCCGCGCTGGTTCACCGAGGGCCTTGCGGTCTATGAAGAAACCGCCGCCGCGCCCGATTGGGGCGATCGCCTGGACCCGGAAGCCATCCACGCCATCCAACACAAGCTGCTGTTGCCGGTGGCCGAGATCGATCGCGGATTCATCCGGCCCAGCTATCCAGCGCAAGTGATCGTGTCCTATTTTCAAGGCGGCAAGATCTGCAGCTACATCGCGGAAAAGTGGGGCTATGCGAAACTTCTGGACATGATCCAGGCCTTCGCGAAACTGGAATCCACGCCCGACGTTTTCCAAAAAGTCCTGGGAATCTCGACCACCGATTTCGACAAAGAATTCCTGGCGTGGCTGAACGCGCAGACCAAAGTCACGGTCGATCATTTCCAGGAGTGGACCACCACCGTGAAGCTCATGGTGGCCGACGAGCGCGCCAAAAAGTACGACGACGTGATTCGGGAAGGGAACTCCATTCGCGACTGGTATCCCGATTATGTCGAGACCGGTAGTGTCTATGAACTGCTCGCCGACGCATACCTGGCCAAGGGCGACAAAGAAGCCGCGCGGAAGCAGCTCGAAAAGTACAACGAGGTGGGCGGACGAGATCCGAAGCTGGTGGAACAACTGGCGACGCTCGAGGAAGAAGCCGGAAGCCCCAAGAAAGCCGCCGCCGCTCTCGATCGTCTAAACTACATTTATCCTGAGGATCAGGAGCTGCACAAACGATTGGGCGATTTATGGCTCGCACAAAACAACGTGCCCGGCGCGATTCGCGAGTACCAGGCGTTGCTCGCTCTGAAACCGCTGGATCAAGCTACGTCGCATTACCAGTTGGCCGAGGCTCTTCGCAAAGCCAACCGATTGGACCAGGCGCGCGACGAAGTGCTGCAGTCGCTGGAGGCCGCGCCCGGATTTAAGCCGGCCCAAAAACTACTCTTAGAGATTGCGAAATAAACACACATGTCAACCCCCACCATAGCGATCAACGATTCGGCCGAATTGAGAGAACGGATCGCGCGTTTCCAGGACATTCACCGCGGCATTTTACGCGAAGTCCGCAAGGTCATTGTCGGACAGGAAGAGGTCATCGAACAGGTGATGATCTCGCTGTTTGTGGGCGGCCACTGTTTGATCACGGGCCTGCCTGGAACCGCCAAGACGCTGCTGGTGCGGACGCTGGCGCAGACCCTCGGCCTGGTGTTCAAGCGCATTCAGTTCACGCCCGATCTGATGCCGTCCGACATCACCGGCACCGACATTATCGAGGAGGAGCCCGGCACCGGCCGCCGCACCTGGACTTTCGTGCCTGGACCGATTTTTTCGAACATCCTGCTGGCCGACGAAATCAACCGCACGCCGCCCAAGACCCAATCGGCGCTCCTCGAGGCCATGCAGGAACTATCGTGCACGGTGCGCGGGCATCAATATAAAATCGAGGCGCCATTCTTTGTTCTCGCGACACAAAACCCGATCGAACTCGAAGGCACCTATCCACTACCCGAAGCGCAGCTCGATCGTTTCCTGTTCAACACGGTGCTCGACTATCTTTCGGCCGACGACGAGGTGAAAGTGGTGGATCTCACCACCACCACGAGCCGTGCGGAAGCCGAGACTGTGACCAACGCCGCCGAGATTCTGGAGTTCCAGCAGCTGGTGCGCATGGTGCCGATCGCGGAAACCGTTGCCCGCTACGCCGTGGAGCTGGTTCGCGCCACGCGTCCCAACGATGCCAGCGCTCCCGATTTTGTGAAGAGCTACGTGAATTTCGGCGCTAGCGTGCGCGCTGCCCAATTCGTGGTGCTCGCCGCCAAAGCTCGCGCGCTGTTGCGCAACCGCTATCACGTCGCTTATGAGGACATCCGCGCCTTGGCCACGCCCATCCTGCGCCATCGCATTCTGCTGAACTTCCATGCCGAGTCCGAGCGCCTGGATTCTGACGCCATCCTGAAGCGCCTGCTGGATTGGAAACCGGAACCCAAATAAGCAGCCACGGATAAACACAGATGAACACAGATTCCTAGGACGGTTTTATCCGTGTTTATCTGTGTCAATCTGTGGCTTTGTTGACTTATGCACCCATCCACACCAACCCGCTTCATCGATCCGTCGCTGCTGGCCGGCATCTCGCACCTCGATCTGGTCGCCAAAACAGTAGTGGATGGTTTTGTCGCGGGCCTGCACCGCTCGCCAGACTTCGGGTTCAGCCAGGAATTCGCCGAATATCGCTCTTACAGCCCCGGCGACGACTTGCGCCATGTGGATTGGAACGTGTTCGCCCGCACCGAGCGCATGTACCTGAAGCGCTATCGCGGCGAAACTAACTCGCAGCTCACTCTGATGATCGATACCAGCGCGTCCATGGGCTACAGCTCGCATGGGATCACCAAGCTCGATTACGGGCGTTTTTTAGCGGTTTCACTCGCCTATCTCGCCAACCAGCAGCGCGACGCGGCCGGCGTGATCATCTTCGATGACGAGGTTCGCAACTACGTCCAGCCCTCCACGCGGCAAGGCCAATTCATGCGTGTCGCGCACGCCATCGAGCACGCGCAAACCGGCACGCACACCAACTTCGCCAAACCGTTCATCCATTTTCAGTCGTTCCTGCGGCGCCGCGGGATCGTGGTGGTAATTTCGGATTTTTACGAAAACCCCGACGTCGTGATCAAAACCGTCGAGCCTCTCCGCTATCGAGGCAACGATATGGTGCTGTTTCACGTCTTAGATCCACAGGAGATTCGCCCGAAGTTCAAAGAGCCGTCGCTGCTGGTGGACATGGAAAGTCAAGACGCCATCGAAGTTTCGCCCGAGTACGCCAAGGAAGAATACGGCGCGAAGATCGACGCCCACATCGCCACGCTCCGGACCAAAGCCGCCGCCGCGAATATCGATTATCAGCTTCTCCCTACCGATCGCCCGCTCGACGCCGCCATCCGCGAATACTTCGTGATCCGAAAAGGGAGACTCTAGCGTGGGCTTTCTCGCGCCTTGGTTCCTAGCTGGCGCGGTTGCCATCGGACTGCCGTTTTGGATTCACCTGCTGCGCCAATACCGCAGCACGCCGCACCCGTTCAGTTCGCTGATGTTCTTCGAGCGGCGCACACAAAGCTCTATCAAACACCGCCGCCTGCGCTACCTATTGCTGCTCTCACTGCGCGTCGCCCTGTTGCTCCTCATCGCCCTGGCATTCGCCAATCCGTTTGTAAGCCGAACCGGCGCGGGTGCGGGCGGCCGCAAAATGCTGGTCATCGCTGTCGACAATTCCTTCAGCATGCGCTACGACGATCACCTGGCCCAAGCCAAACAGCAAGCCATGAACGCGGTGTCGGAATTGCGCCCCGGCGAGCGCGGACAAGTGTTGGCCATCGGGTCCCGCGTCCATTTCTTGACGCAGCCCGTCGAAGAAGCTGACCAACTCAAGGCCGCAATTCAAGGCATTCAGGCCTCCGACGAACAAAGCTCGTACGGCGAGTTTGCGCGCGCGCTGCGGACCATCTCGCAATCCTCCCGCATCCCACTTGAAGTGCATTTCGTGAGCGATATGCAGAAGTCGTCCATGCCGCCGGCCTTCGCCGACCTGCGCCTCGCGAGCGACACGAATCTAGTCTTTCACTCCGTCGCCGATGCGAAGGAACCCAACTGGATGGTCGAAAGCGTCACCGCGCCCGCCAAAATCTACGACCCAAAGAAAGTCCGCGTACAGGCCGTGATCGCTGGCGTGAACACGCCCGCCACCAAGCGCACCGTATCGCTCCTGCTCGACGGCAAGGTGCTCGATAGCAAATCAGTGGACGTGCCCGCCAACGGCCGCGCCTCGGTCGAGTTTGTCTCGCTCGATTCGCCGCACGGTTTCCACAAAGGCGAGATCCGCATCGAGCCCTCCGATTCACTGCGCGAAGACGACCATTTCGATTTCGCCATCGAACGAACCGACCCGCATCCCGTGCTATTCCTCCATCCTGCCGGACAAGATCGCGACGAGCTGTATTATCGCTCCGCGCTCGAATCAGTCTCTGAAGCCGGCTTCACGCTCGAGCCGCTGGCTGTGGAACAAGCCGCGAATCAGTCGCTTTCGAAGTACGCCTTTGTTGTTCTTTCCGATATCGGATCGATGCCGCCCGGTCTTGAAAACATTCTTCGAGAGTACGTCAATGGCGGAGGCTCGCTCCTGATCGCGCTCGGCACGCACTCGGCCGCGCTGACTCGTGTCCCCGTATCGGGCGAAGCCATCCAAGGTTCCAGCTACGCCTCGCTCAGCGGCTCGCGCTTTGAAACGGTGGCTACCGCTGACGCCGAGCATCCCTCGTTGCGCCGCGCCAACAAGCTGGATGGCGTCAAGTTCTATCAGGTGATCAAGGTCGATCCCGGCCAGTCCCGCGTGATCGCCCGTCTCACCAACCAGGCGCCGCTCCTGCTCGAAAAGCAGGTCGGCGAGGGGCGCGTCTTCGTCTTTACTTCCACCTTCGACAACATCTCGAACGATCTTCCCCTGCACGCCGGTTTCGTTCCGTTCGTCGAAGAGACGGCGCGCTACCTGGGCGGCCAACAGGATCGCTCCACCAACGTCGCCGCTGGTTCTTATATCGAATTGCGGTCCGCCCGCGAGCGCGGTGCTGCCATCGAAGTAACGGAGCCTGACGGATCGCATCCGCTGTCGCTCAAGGACGCCACCACCACCCAAACTTTCCAAGTGACGCGCGAAGGCTTCTACGAAATTCATCGCGCCAATGGCCGTCAGGAGATGGTCGCCGTTCATGCCGATCGCCGCGAATCCGACTTGACGCCCATCCCGCAAGAGACGCTGGTGTTGTGGAAAAACACCGGGCTCGGCCCTGACACGCCTTCCGGCGACAGCTCCGCAGCCGATAATCAAGCCCGCCCCTGGAGCCTGTGGCGCTACGCTTTGCTACTGGTCCTGATAACGGCCATAATTGAATCAGTACTGGCGAGTAGATATCTTTCGGTGGAGAAGGAGGTCGCGTCGTGAACGCTCTCGATCAACTGAATGGTTACCTTCAGCGGCTGGAGAAACGCCTGCGCTTCCTGGCGGTTTCGAAGGGAACTTCGCTGGTCACCGTCTCGGCGCTGGTCATCACGGTCCTCCTGGTCTGGATTATCAACCGTTACGCGTTCTCCTCGGCCAGCCTCTTAACCGCGCGTATTCTTCTGTTTCTTTCGGTGGCCGTGGCCGTCGCGTTTGGCCTCGTGATCCCGCTGCTCAACCTGAATCGCCGCAACACCGCGCGTCAAGCCGAACAGAAATTCCCGGAGTTTCAAGAACGCCTGCTCACGCTCGCCGAAAAGCCCAACGCGTCCGATCCGTTTTCGCAATTGCTGGCCGCCGACACTATGCGGATCGCGGAATCGAGCGAGCCTGAGCGACTCGCCTCTACCGGACCGATCATCGGATTTCTCACTTCTGCCGGTCTCGCCGTGGCCGTTCTGTTGTATCTGATTATGGCTGGCCCCGGCTATCTCGGCTACGGAACTTCGCTGCTGTGGGCGGGAGCGCCCAAAGCCGGCAATCGCGCATTTTACGACATCGCCATCACTCCTGGCGATCGCGCCGTTCGGCGCAAAG
>DATHMO010000285.1:0-19923 GCA_035486995.1 Bryobacteraceae bacterium | reverse complement strand
AGGCTGGCGCGCACGGCGTCGGACCTGGTGCAGGCGCCGCTGTTTATCGACGACACCTCCGGCACGCATCTGATGGACATTCACGCCAAGCTGCGGCGGCTGAAAGCCGAGCACGGGCTGTCGCTGGTGGTGGTGGATTATTTGCAGTTGATGAGCGGGCGCGGGCGGTTCGAGAATCGTAATCAGGAAATCAGCACAATTTCGCGCGGACTCAAGCTGCTGGCCAAGGAACTGAAGGTGCCGATGCTGGTGCTTTCGCAATTGAGCCGCGCGCCGGAGACTCGGCCGGGCGATCATCGGCCGCAGTTGAGCGATTTGCGCGAATCGGGCTCGATCGAGCAGGATGCCGATCTGGTGTCGTTCATTTTCCGCGAGGAAGTTTATAAACCCGATCGCGAGGATCTGCGCGGGCTGGCGGAGTTGCTGCTGGCGAAGCAGCGCAATGGTCCAACGGGGCGGGTGAATCTGGTCTTTCTCAAGGAATTCACGAAATTCGAAAACCGGACGAATGACTTGGGCGGCGACGATTCGTTGCCTGAATAGCCGCGGCGCTACCGAATCAGCGGGCTCGCCACGAGGGCCGGCGTCGTGTTACAAATACTATGTAGTTTTTGGATGACATCGACGCAAATCCCAAGCATGCAGGCGACACTGGCCTCCTACGAAGGCTTGTTTGGCCCGTACCATCCGCAGACGCTGGCCGTGACAGTGGCGCTGGCCGAGGCTCTTGCTGCTTCAGGAAACCGCGGGGATGCAAGGCGGTTGCTGGAACGGGCGATCTTTGACCTGGCCAAACATCACGGGCGTAAGCATCCGCTGTGCATTCGGGCGGTGGAGGCGTGGTCGACACTGTTACACGAGGACCGCGGCGCTCCACTCGCCTCCAAACGTGATATCGTCTCATAGGGAAGCCTGTCGTCCAGAGACTACGACGAATCCCCCCCAGTAAAAGGAGCAAATTCATGGCATCTGTATTGTCCTCTCCGTCGAAACAACAAGCCGCCGTGTCGGCGACCAAACTACTGATCAACAACCGATGGGTAAACAGCCTGTCCGGCAAGACGTTCGCCACCATCAATCCGACCACTGGTCTGGAAATTTGCCAGGTGGCGGAAGCGGACACCGCCGACGTCGATCTGGCGGTGAAAGCAGCGCGCAAGGCGTTTGACCACGGCCCATGGCGCACAACTTCGGGACGCGAACGCGGCAAGCTTTTGATCCGGCTAGCCGAACTCATCGAGAAGAACGCCGATGAATTGGCGGGGCTGGAATCCCTGGACAACGGGAAGCCGGTGTCGGTGGCGAAGGCCGTGGACGTGGCTGCGACAGCGGCCTGCTATCGTTATTTCGCCGGTTGGGCGGACAAGGTGACAGGCAAGACCATACCGCTCGAAGGGCCATTCTTCTGCTACACGCGGCACGAAGCGATCGGCGTGTGCGGGCAGATCATTCCGTGGAATTTTCCGATGTTGATGCAGGCGTGGAAGCTCGCGCCCGCGCTAGCCACCGGCAACACCTGCGTTCTGAAACCCGCCGAGCAGACTCCGCTTTCTGCGCTGCGCATTGGCGAGTTGATTCTGGAAGCCGGGTTCCCGGAAGGCGTGGTGAATATTCTGCCTGGATTTGGCGAGACGGCGGGCGCCGCGATCGCGAACCACATGGACATCGATAAAGTCGCTTTCACCGGGTCCACCGAAGTGGGGCACCTGATCATGCAGGCGGCCGGGAAGTCAAACTTGAAGCGCGTTTCGTTGGAACTGGGCGGCAAGAGCCCGAACATCGTGTTCGCGGACGCCGATATGCCTCAGGCCATCGAGGGCTCGCACATGGGACTGTTCTTCAATCAAGGGCAAGTCTGCTGCGCCGGGTCGCGCGTGTTCGTCGAAGATAAAGTCTACGATCAGTTCGTGGAGCAGAGCACGGCGCGCGCGAAAAAGCGGACAGTAGGCGATCCGTTTGACGCGGGCACGGAGCAAGGTCCGCAAGTGGACAAAACGCAGCTCGATAAGGTGCTCGGTTACATCAAAGCCGGCCAAAGCGAGGGCGCGAAGCTCAACTGCGGCGGTGGACGCGTGGGAGAGAACGGCTACTTCGTGGAGCCGACGGTGTTCTCCGATGTACAGGACAACATGAAGATCGCGCGCGAGGAGATTTTTGGGCCGGTGATGAGCATCATTCGCTTCAAGGGCATCGATGAAGTGATCGATCGCGCGAACAAGACGGTCTACGGATTGGCCGCGGGCGTTTGGACCAAGGACGTCAGCAAGGCGCTGGCGATCGCGAACAATGTTCGTGCGGGTACGGTGTGGGTGAATTGCTACAACGTGCTCGACACGGCTGCGCCGTTCGGCGGCTTCAAACAGTCGGGAATCGGGCGCGAGCTCGGCGAGTACGGATTGCAGCAATACACCGAAGTGAAGACGGTAGTTGTAAACCTCTAAAGGCTAACGGTTGAGACGCCGCGCGGGTCAGCAGGCCTTCGCGGCGTCCCAGCGGAAGGGTCTTCGGTAAGAAGCCACGTCAAGTCGTCGGTGAACAGCCTGTTCGCCGAATCCAAATCTCCGCGGCGCTCGTAAATGCGTTCGGGCAATTTCGAATGCTTCGCGCTCGAGTGCGGCAGCTTCCTCATCCTTGCCAAGTTCGAATAGGACCGCAGCCAGATCGGCCTGGACCGCAAGGGCGGATGGATGATTGGCGCCAGAATGCCGGACGCTGTGTTCGAGGATTTCGCGATGAATCGCGACGGCTCGTTCCAGGTCTCGTTGTTCGAACAGGATTTCGGCGAGCGTGGTGAGCAAGTCCACACGCATGGGATCTTCGCGTCCGAAAGAGCACTGGATGCAATGGAGCGCCGGATGCCGCCCGACCCTGCGATCCCCTCGTCAGGGGACATGCGTCCCGCGATTAGCTGGATTGCCTGCCGCGCGGGACGAAGTTCAAAGACGCCGAATTCATGCAATAGCGCAAATGCGTGGGAGGCGGACCGTCGGGAAACACGTGCCCCAGGTGGGCGTCGCAACGGGTGCACAGCACCTCGTCGCGGTCCATGCCGTGCGAGTGATCGTCTTGCGCTTTGACATTTTCTTTCGCGATGGGCTGGTAGAAGCTGGGCCATCCGGTGCCGGACTCGAACTTCGTTTTGGAATCGAAGAGCACCGTATTGCAGCAGATGCAATGATACAAACCGTCGGCGTGATTATTGGCGTAGATCCCGGTGCCGGGGGCCTCGGTGCCTGCGTGGCGCGTCACTTCAAATTGCTCGGGCGATAGTTGCTTCTTCCACTCCGCCTCAGGCTTTTCGACTTTTTCCAGTTCGACCACGCCCTTTCGCACGCCCGCTGCGTCGAACTCGACAATACGCACTACTTGCTTCTTGCCCGATGTCGCAAAAGCCGATAGAGTTCCGACTGCGGCAGCGGCGGGGGCGGCGACGCCCAGCGTCTTGAGGAACATCCTTCTGTGCATGATTACTTGCCGCCTTTCAAAAGCTCAGGAAACTCGGCGTGCAGATTCGTCAACTTGGGCAGGTCGTTATAGACGACGTAGCCTTTGTTGGTGCACAAAGGCGAATTCTGCTGGCAATGATGGACGTAGTCCTGATGATAGTCTTCGGCTTTGTAGAAGGCTTGCAGCGGCGCGACCTTGGTCACGATGGGCTTCCGAAACACTTTGGCCGCGCTCAACTGTTGGATGTACGCTTCGGCAATTCGTTTTTGCTCGTCGGTAGTGTAAAAGATCTCCGAGCGATACTGCGTCCCCTCGTCGGGACCTTGGCGGTTCAATTCGGTCGGATCGTGAGCGACCGAAAAATAGATCTTCAGAAGCTGGCCGAAGGAAACTTGGGAGGGATCGTAGGTGATCTGAACGGACTCGGCGTGTCCGGTGGTGCCGGTGCTCACGATCTCATATTGTGCATTGGCCTTGCTGCCGCCGGAGTATCCTGAGACAGCGCTGGAAACTCCTTTGACGGCGTCAAACACGGCTTGTACGCCCCAGAAACATCCGCCGGCGACAACCACCGTCTCGGACTTCTTTTCGGAGCGGTTTTCGTCCAGAGCGGGACCAGGCAGGCTGGCGGCACCGAGAGTGGCCGCGGCGCTCAGGGTGAAGCCGGCAATCAGACTGGCCAAGCCAGCCGTGCGAAGGATTTTAGTGTAACTTGTCATTGGTCGTGGCATTCATTTACTCCTTGAAGGACCAGAATCGATAATATCATTCTAGCCGGTGTGTATACTGGACATCGTCTGTGATACGAGACACTGAGGGACAACCATGGTACTGCTTATCTTAGCCTTTCTGGGCGGTGTTCTCACGATCATCAGCCCGTGCATCCTGCCGGTCTTGCCGTTCGTATTTGCAAAAGCGGACCAGCCGTTCCGAAAAAGCGGGCTTCCGATGCTGGCCGGGATGGCGCTGACGTTTGCGGGATTTGCGGCCGTGGCGACGGTGGGCGGCGCATGGGTGGTGCGCGCCAATCAATACGGGCGAGTTCTGGCGCTGGTTGTGCTGGCGATCTTCGGGGTGACACTTCTGTGGCCAGCGTTGGCGGATCGGCTATCGCGACCCTTCGTGCAACTGGGCAGCCGGCTCTCGCAACCGTCGGGGTCGGAAGCTAGCCCAAGCGCGCTGCGCTCTTTGTTGCTCGGCGTTGCTACAGGATTGCTTTGGGCGCCCTGCGCGGGTCCGATTCTCGGACTGATCCTGACGGGAGCGGCATTGGAAGGAGCAAGTGGACGCAGCGCTCTTTTGTTGGTGGCGTACGCCGCCGGAGGCGCGACGTCCCTAGCCATCGCGTTGTTCGCCGGGGGGCGAGTGTTCGCCGCCCTGAAGCGTTCGTTGGGAGCGGAGGTGTGGATCCGCAGCATCTTGGGCGCGGCGGTTCTGGTGGGCGTGGTGGCCATCGCGCTTGGCCTGGATCGCGGCGTCCTGACGCAAATTTCGCTGGCCAGCACATCGGGGCTGGAACAATCCTTGATTGACCGTTTTCATCCTCCGCAAAATACACAGCCGCAGGATACACAGGGAAAGAATCCGGGGGGCGCCATGATGAACTCGGGCGGCGGCATGATGATGATGTCCGCGAAGGCTCCAGGCGCGGCGGCGGGACCACAGATGCTGCCGGATCTGGGGGGCGCGATCGCCTGGCTCAATTCACCGCCGTTGAATCGGGCAGCTCTTCAAGGTCACGTGGTGCTGGTCGACTTTTGGACTTATTCCTGCATCAATTGCCTGCGATCAATTCCTTACGTGCGTGCATGGGCCGAGAGATATAAGGACAGCGGCTTGATCGTCATCGGAGTTCATACACCGGAATTCGCTTTCGAGAAAGATGAAGACAACGTGAAGCGGGCGGTGAGCGAGTTGAAAATCACGTATCCGGTGGCGCTCGACAACGACTACAAGATTTGGAAAGCGTTCAACAACTCGTATTGGCCAGCCGACTATCTCGTCGATGCCACCGGCCACATTCGCCATCACCATTTCGGCGAAGGCAAGTACGGCGAAACCGAGCAGCAGATCCAGGAGTTGCTCAAGGAACATAATCCGCAGTTGTCGGTCAATGGATTGGTGAAAGTGGCGGCGAGCGGCGCGGAAGCTCCGCCGGACAGCGACGTGGAATCGCCCGAGACTTATATCGGTTATGAGCGGGGCGATAGTTTTCTCTCGCCTGGGGGATTCAAGCAGGACGTCGCGTATGCGTATTCGATCCCGAAGCATCTGGAACTGAATCAGTGGGGGCTCGCAGGCACGTGGACCGATCACGCGCAAGTTGCGAATCTCGATTCGGCGAAGGGGCGGATCGTGTTCCGTTTCCATGCGCGAGATGTGCACCTGGTGCTGGGTCCCGCACCGAAAGGAAAGCCGGTTCGGTTTCGAGTGAAGATTGACGGGCAGGCGCCGGGCGAGAATCATGGCGTGGATACCGATGCGCAAGGAGACGGAAAGATCACGGATCAGCGTTTGTACCAACTGATCCGTCAAAAGACGGCCATTGAGGATCGCACGTTTGAGATCGAGTTTCTGGACCCGGGAGTTCAGGCGTATTCGTTCACCTTTGGCTAACCCCGGCGTTCGTGACTAACAGTCTGGCGGGGACTATACTGATGTGACCACCATGTATCGGCATTGGTCCCTCGCGCTCCGAATCGGCTTGATCGCGGCGGCCTCGGTCGCAGCCAGTGCCCAGAATACGACCACGATACCCGTTTCGATTTCGGCGAGCGGCACTGGCGTGGTAGGTGGCGGTTCCATTCCACTCACGGGTACCGGCACGGTCTCGCCTTACGGAAGTGCATCCGCGAATGGGAGCATCGCACTCACTTCCAAGTCGACTGCCTCTCTATCGCTGACATTTGCTCTGTCCACTGGAGATTCTTTCGTGGCGACCGATCCATCGGGCGACGTCACTCAGGATACAGCCACGGCAGCCACAGTCGTAGGAACAGCAACCGTCTCCGGTGGTACCGGCAAATTCGCCGGGCTCACAGGGTCCTTCGCCTATACGCTGGATGGCAGCGGCTCTCAGGGTAACGCCGTGAAGACCTGGTCGCTTTCGGGGTCCGGCAACTTTACCACCCCCGCCGCTCCCTCCCCTTGCACGGTCCAACTCAGCACCAGCTCCCTCAATTTAAGCGCTCTGCCGGGAGTGCTGATACCTCAGGCCGGGGTTGCCCTGCAGGCGGTCCAAACCACTCCTTGCACCGTTGCGCCCGTCGCGTTTTCCGCATCGGCCAGCACCAGCGATGGTCAGAATTGGCTCAGCGTGACGCCTGCTTCCGGAACCGGAACTCCTCCCGTCGCGCTTACCGTGGCGGCCAATGCCGCAGGCCTCATGCCAGGAATCTACCTGGGCACAGTCCAAGTGACTGCCGGATCGACCATGCTCGGTCTCGCGGTAGAGTTGACGGTTTCGGCGGCCGAGAACCTGCTGAACATTTCGCAGTCTGGCTTTCAGTTCCAGGTAGCAGCCGGGACCATTTCGCTCCCTCCCCAGTCTGTAACGATCTCCGAGACAGGCTCGGCACCACTGGCTTATACGGCATCGGCGCAGACGTTGTCTGGAGGGTCCTGGCTAAGCGTGACCCCAGCCGTGGGTACCGCTAATCCCACAGCGACTGCGACGGTGACTGTGGCTGTGGACTCGTCTGGCCTGGCTGCGGGAGATTACTACGGCCTGGTGCAATTCAGTGCGAAGGGGGCCGGCAATTCGCCGCAGTCGGCAGAAGTGGCACTGCGCGTTTTACCGGCCACGTCCACCCCTGAACCTTTGATCATGCCGACAGGCTTGATATTCGTCGAGAGTCCGAGCGGTGCGACCGCGCCGCAGACCGTACAGGTATTTAACCCGACAAATCAGCCCGTCACGGTGACCCCCACTTTGACCTTCCAGCAAGGGACGGGGTGGATCACGGTTTCCGCGGGGGGAACGGTTGACTCCGGAAAGACTCTGGCCCTGACTCTGCAGGTACCTTTGGTCAACCTGAGTCCTGGAACCTATACCGCCACGCTAAATATACAAACGTCCATCGACACCTCGATGCACCCGGTTGCGATCGTGCTTATAGTGCCGGCTACGTCCACGTCTTCGCAAGCCGTGTTGCGGAGAGAGCATCCCGCCGTCACCGGCGCTTGCACTCCCACGCAATTGCAGCCGGTGTTCACACTGCTGGGGAACTCCTTTCAGACGCCGGGCGGGTGGCCTGTCGCGCTTCAGACGCAGGTGGCGGACAACTGCGGGAATCCTTTGACGGACGGATCGGTGGTGGCGACGTTTTCTACCGGAGATCCGGAGCTTGCCATGGTTTCGATCGGAGGCGGCCAATGGGCGGGCACGTGGCAGCCGCATGGAACCGACGGCGGTACGGCCACGATCACCGTGAACGCGAACTCATTCATGCCGGCGCTAGCAGGATCGGCGGTAATTTCAGGAACCGTCTCCGCGAATCCGGCCGTGCCTTCCGTGGACCCGGGCGGAGTGGTGAGCACCGCAAGCTTCCAACCCAATGCGCCCGTCGCTCCGGGCAGCTTCGTTTCCATCTTCGGCAGCAATCTTGCGCCGCAACTAGCGGGAGCCAACGCGCTGCCGTATCCGCCGAAGTTAGCCGGCACCGAGGTCGTGCTTGGCGGACAAGTTCTCCCGCTTGCGTTCGTGGCGAACGGCCAGGTAAACGCGCTCGTGCCCTACGGCGTACAGGTGAACGCGGCCCAACAGCTCATCGTCCAACAGAACAACAGCTACTCGCTCCCCCAGCCAGTGCTCGTCGCCGCGACGCAGCCCGCAGTGTTCACCCAGAACCAAAGCGGCATGGGCGAGGGCGTGATTGTGGTGCTGAAAGCCAACGGAACCGAATTCGAAACAGCGCCATCGGCTCCGGCTAGCGCGGGCGACGTTCTGATCGTCTATTGCAGCGGACTCGGCGCCGTGTCGCCGTCCGTCCCCGCAGGAATGGCCGCGTCCGCGACCACGTTGTCATACACCACGAATACGGTTACAGCGACGGTCGGCGGACAATCGGCCAAAGTGCTGTTCGCTGGACTGGCGCCGGATTTCGCCGGTCTGTATCAAGTCAACCTGGTGGTCCCGAGCGGCGTTACGGCGTCGACGAGCGTCCCGGTGGTCCTTTCGGTGGGCGGACGATCGAGCGTCCCGGTGACAGTTTCGATTCAGTGAATCGGCGAGGGACTTTCCGGCGGTCTACTTCTTCGGCAGCGGGACCGCGTACATCTTGAACGTCCCCGGATCTTTGTCCTTGTAGGCGGCATCGTTCATGTACGGCAATTTGCCCTCGATGATCCAGGCTTGACCGCGCGTGGCGGTGACCGCGGGCGTCATTTCCAGTCCCTCTTTGATCGTGGTTACAACGGCGTTGTGCAAGCCGTCGCCTTCAAAGGTCACGACGCTCATCTTGCCCGAGTTTTCGGCCAACAGCAGGCGATTCTTGCCGATCGCGCGCATGCCGTCGGGACGTTCGATGGGGCGCGAAAGTTTGAGCTCGACGACGGTCTTCGCTTTTCCATCCGGCCCCAGATCGAGGCGCAGGAGTTTGCCCGCGGTGACGCTGTTTACGTAGAGGATTGTCTTCTCGCCGAATGCAAGACCATCGGCGCCGGCAAGCAGCGGATCTTTCGCGGCGATCTCGAGCGTCTTCGCGCCGGGCTTCAACATCAGGACGCTGCCTTGGCGGGTATCGGTGAAATAGGACGTGCCGTCCGTGGCGACCGCGATGTCGTTGCATAGCGTGCCATCGCCGGGCAGCACGTAGGTGCCCTTGGGTGTGCCGGTCTTCAGATCGAAGGCCATCGCCGCGGTTGCCTCGCCCTTGTTCGCTAGGTTGTTGGAGCAAACCCACAACGTTTTACCCTTTTCGTCCGCGTAAACGCCGAGGATCTGATTCAATCCGCCGGTGCCGGGCTTGATCCATTCTTCAACCGTCGTGGTTCCCGGCGCGATGCGGCTGACGTTACCGTGGCCGAGGCTGCCGATGATCAGTGTTCCGTCCGACAGGGATGTAATGCTCTCGGGAAAGATGCGCGTTCCGGGAAGAGTGATCTCGGTGATGGGCGCGGCATAACCTGCGCCTGCGATCAGGATCAGCGCGGCGGCGCTGAGTGCGTGGTGTAGGGATGATCGGATCATGTCTTAGTTGTCGTTCAGAATTGACAATAGCATGTTAAGAAGACATTGCCTGCGTGCCGGATACCGGCCGCACCAGCAGGGTGAGAACGAAGCCCACGGCCAGCAGAGCGGCCAGCACTTCGAGCGGCTGATCGTAGATATGAATCTTGCTTGCTCCGGGAGCCAAGCTCGCCTTGGCGTTATTCGATAGTTCGGTGATGATCACCGGGCCGGCGATGGCGGCCGCGCTCCAAGCCGTGAGGAGAACGCCGTGAATCGCGCCGACATTTTCCGCTCCAAACATATCCGCGAGGAACGCCGGAATGGTGGCGAAACCGCCGCCGTACATGGTGAAGACGACGAACAGAGCAGCTTCGAAGATGACCCACTCACCGCGGCCAGCTAAGCCCGGGATGAGCAGAAACAGGATCACCTGCGTGACAAAAAAAACGATATACGTATTGCGCCGGCCAATGATATCGGAGAAAGAGGCCCACACAAATCGGCCTCCGGCATTGAACAAGCTGATCAGCGACACTACGGCGGCAGCCTGCAGCGCCGTTTTTCCAAACATGTCCTGCATCATTGGAGAGGCTTGCGCGAGAATGCCGATGCCGGCGGTGACGTTGATAAACAAGATGCCCCATAACAGATAGAACTGGACGGTCCGAACCGCTTGATTGCGGCTGAGGAGGAGAGTGGTGATCATTTTGTTTTGTTGCGCCGGCGGGGTCCACCCTTCCGGACGCCAACCATCCGGAGGGCGGCGGATGAGCCGCGCGCCGAGCATCATAATGACGAAATAAACCACGCCCAAAGCAATGATGGTTTTGGCGACGCCGAACAGGTTCATGAAATACACATTCAAATAGCCGGCCAGGAACGCGCCTCCGCCAAACCCCATGATGGCCATGCCGGTCGCCATACCGCGGCGGTCGGGGAACCATTTCACAAGCGTGCTGACCGGAGCGATGTAGCCGATGCCGCATCCCATGCCGCCGATGACACCCATCCCCACGAGAACCAGCACGGATTGTTTCAGAGCCAGACCGATTCCGCCGATGACGAGTCCAGTTCCAAAAAGGATGGCCGAGACGGTGGCGGCAGCGCGCGGCCCTCTGCGTTCCACCCACGGACCGCCAAATGCCGCGCTCAATCCGAGCAAAATGATCGCCGTGCTGAAGGTGGTGTAGGGCGGGCTGAACCACCAGGGATCGTTCGGAAAGAGCGCGTGGATGGGCCGGTTGAAGGTGCTCCATGCGTATACCGATCCGATGCAGATATGAATCGCGACCGCGGCAACCGGAATGAGCCAGCGGCTAAAAGAGGTGGCAGACTGCGAAGGAGTGGCTTGTGCTTGTGGGGTGGCCATGATTTGCCTCTTGGGTGCTCCGGGGATTCTATCGCAAAAAAGAGGACTGCGGGGCGGAATAACTATTTGGGTTTGGCTTCAAAGCGAATCTTTTGGAGTACGGCGGCGTCGGGTGGAAGTTCTTTTAGCCCGGCTGGAAATCCATTGGATACGAACAGGAAGGCGAGAATGTCGGCATTTTGCTCCCGGCTCAAGCGTCCCGGTTGATCGGCCGGCATGGAGGTTTGCATCTTCTCGAACAGGTCGTCGGCGGTCTGTCCGTTCCAATTGCTTTTGAAATCGGCTCCGGCGAGGGGAGGCACCGCGCCACTGCCGTCGAGCGAGGCGCCATGGCACGAAGAGCACTGTTTCTGATAGAGCGACTTGCCGCGGTCCGACTGCTGGGCGGTGTAGACGCCATCCCAAACCGATGCCGATGGTTGCGCGTGCACCGTGGACGTCAATAAGAAGATGAACCCGATTGCAATTCTCACCTGATACTATTTTAGGCAAACCATGTTCTCTATGAATCGATCGATAAACTTTGCGTTTGGATTTTTCGTGGCAGGATGCATTGCGGCCACGGCGGCGGCTGCGCCCCCCTGCGATCCTGGCAATGGCGGCATTATGCTGCCCGCGGGATTTTGCGCTGTTGTGGCGGCGGATGGCCTGGGTACGGCGCGGCACATGGTGGTGGCTCCGAATGGCGACCTGTATGTCGCGCTCCAAGGTGGACCGAGCGGCGGCGGAGGCGTGGTGGCATTGCGCGACACCAAGGGCGACGGCCATTTCGACATGAAAGAGACCTTCGGCGAAGGCAGCAGCACCGGCATCGGGCTGAGGAACGGATATCTCTACGTCGCCAAGATGCAGTCGGTAGAGCGCTACAAGATGACGCCCGGACAACTGAAGCCGGCGGGACCGCCCGAGGTCGTGGTGAGTGGCTTGCCGGGAGAGCGCCAGCATGGCGACAAGGGACTGACGTTCGATGGTAAAGGATCGCTGTACGTCAATGTCGGCGCGCCTTCGAACGCTTGTCAGACCAAGGATCGGCAAGCGAAATCGCCGGGGCAAGATCCGTGCCCGATTCTCGAGAAGCACGGCGGCATCTGGAAATTCGACGAGAACAAACTCGGGCAGAAGCAGGAAGACGGCGTGCGGTTCGCCACAGGTTTACGTCAGATGCCCGCCATCACATGGCACGATGGCGCGTTGTACATCGCCATGAACAATCGCGATCAACTGGACGTTTTGTGGCCGGGCCAGTTCACCGCGCAGGAAAACGCCGAGCGTCCCGCGGAGCCGCTGTATCGCGCCGAGCAGGGGTCGAACTTCGGCTGGCCGTTCTGCTTCTACGACTACGGGCAGAAGAAGTTCTTGACGAATCCCGAATACGGCGGCGATGGCAAAACGTCGGACCGTTGTGGCGCGTTCACACCGCCCGTAGCCGCGTTCCCCGCGCACTGGGCGCCGGTGGACATCACGTTTTACACCGGGAAGGAATTTCCGAAGAAGTATCAAGACGGCGCGTTCATCGCGTTTCACGGCTCCTGGAATCGCGCCCCGATGCCGCAGGACGGCTACAACGTGACGTTCCAACCGTTCGCGAACGGAAAACCTTCGGGCAGCTTCGAAGTTTTCGCCAGCGGGTTTGCCGGCAAGACACCGCTGATGAATCCAGCCGATGCCACGGCGCGAGCCGACGGAGTGGCCCAAGCGCCCGACGGATCGCTCTACATTGGCGACAGTCAAAAGGGCCGCATCTGGCACGTTTACTATCGCGCGAAATAGCGGCGATCCCGAGCGTGACGCCACGCGAAATGCTATCCTGATCCGCATAGCAAGGTTGCGATAATCGGACAAGGTTCGTCCATACGCCAATATGGCCGCCAATATGGCAACGCCTACGCCCGGTTCGCCCGTCAACCCAACTTCCAATTCGCTCGTGCGCGCGCTTGGCGTGAGCGATCTGACGTGGCTCTACCTAGTGGCCGTGGTCAATTTGAACGTCGTGCCCGTGGTCGCCGTGACCGGCTTCAAAGTGGCGTGGTTGTGGGGCGCGGCCATACTGCTGTTTTTCGTACCGCAGGGCATTGGCGTCATCGAACTGGCCGAACACATGCCCGGCGAAGGCGGCTTGTATCTCTGGACCAAAGAGAGCTACGGCGATTTTCACGGCTTCCTGTGCGGCTGGTGCTATTGGATGACGAATATGTTCTTCGTGCCGTCGCTGCTCTTTTACGTGACGGGCGTGACCACGTATATCGTCGGAGGGAGCACGGCCGCGAAGCTCAACGACAACCGCTATTTCTTTTTTTGTCTCACGGTTTCGCTGCTCTGGATTACTGTGTTCGCCAACGTTCGCGGGCTCGGCGTGGGCAAGTGGGTGAACAATATTGGCGGAGTCGGCGCGCTGGTGATCGGCGGTGCGCTGATGATGATGGCGGCGGTCGCGATCGGGCAGCATCGCGGGCTGCTGCACTGGAAGGAATTCGCGCCGGGGGGAGCCGACGCACTGCCACTGTCGTCGTTCGGCGTCCTCTGTCTGGCGCTGGTTGGAATGGAACTCGGGCCGATCATGGGCGATGAAGTTCGCGATCCACGGCGGACGATTCCACGGAGCGTGGCATGGGGCGGCGGCCTTTCGGCCTTGATGTACGTAGGCTGCACACTCGCGCTGTTGGCTGCCGTGCCGCAATCGCAGATGGCGGTGGTGCAAGGCCTGCTGCAAGCGATCGACAAAATGAGCGCTTCGTTCGGCCTGGGTTGGATTCTGCTGCCGTTGGCGGTGCTGATGGCGGCGTCCATCGCGGGATCGACATCGGCATGGGTGAGCGGCTCGGCGCGCATCCTATTTGTATGCGGCCTGGATCGCTACCTGCCAAAAGCGCTCGGCAAGGTGCATCCTCGGCATCATTCGCCGCACGTGGCGTTGATCATGTTCGGATTGCTGGCGTCGTCGATCATCGCCATGAGTTTCATTGGCGCGTCGGTGCAGGAAGCGTACCTGACGTTGCTGGACCTGGCAGTGGCGCTACAAATGATCTCGTACATGTATCTATTTTTGTCGCTGCTGAAGCGCGCGTTTTCGAAATCGTCGGAGCCGCGATATTTCCGCCGGCCGGTGCTGCAACTCGCGTCGGTCGCAGGCTTGTCGATGGCGATCCTTGGATTCGCCATGGCGTTCGTACCGTCCCGCCAAATTTCATCGATCGCATCATTTGAATTGAAAATGGTTTTGACCTTGGGATTGATTCTGGCCTTGGCGAGCGGGCTGTTTGTCTACTATTCACGGCTGCGGCCGGAGCCGGAGCCCGAAGCGGAACTTTCGGCGGTGTAGAGAGGAACGCGTGCGCTGGTATTATCGAAAACTTGCTGACGGTCTGGTGATCACTCAAGCTCGCCCGGAGCACGCGGCGCAGCTCGAGGAATTGCAGCTGGTTTGTTTCCCCACGCTGGCCGACGAGGAGCGCTTCAAGCAGCGGCATTTCCTGAAGCACATCGAGCTGTTCGACGAGGGGCAATTCGTCGCGTTGGATGGGGACATTGTGGTAGGCGCAACAGCTACGCTGCGGCTGAACTTCGACTTGAATCATGTGGATCACACGTTCGGCGACATCATCCAGGGCGGGTGGTTGACATCGCACGAGCCCGATGGTGCGTGGCTCTACGGCGCCGACGTGAGTGTGCGGCCCGAATATCGCGGGCGAGGGCTCGCGACTGCACTCTACGCTGCGCGGCAAGAAGTTGTGTGGAAGCTGAAGCTCAAGGGGCAAGTCACCGCCGGAATGATTCCCGGCTTTAGCGCGGTGAAGAACAGCATGTCAGCGGAAGAATATTACGAGGGTGTGCTGGCCGGGCGCATTCGCGATCCAACGGTTTCGATGCAGATGAACGTTGGTTTCGAGCCGCGCGGACTGCTGGCTAATTATCTCAACGATCCGGTCTGCGATAACTACAGCGTCCTGCTGGTGCTGGACGCCGAGACGAACGTGCGTGGCGCGTCGAAAGAAAATGCTATGTCTTATATTCGAATCAATACTGAAATCCCGGGGCCGAGAGCGAAACAGATGCTGGCACGCCGCGCCGCCGCGTTGCCCAGTGGTGTTGGACGCGCTACCGATGTTGTCGTGGAACGAGCGGAGGGCGCGCTGGTCTTTGATGTGGATGGAAACACGTTCATCGATCTGGCGGGCGGCATCGGAATGCTGGCTGTGGGGCACTCGCCCGCGCCGGTGGTAGAGGCCATCCAAAAGCAAGCGGAAAAGTTTATTCATCCGTGCGCGCTGGTGACCACGTTCGAACCTTTCGTTGAGTTAGCGGAGCTGCTGAACGAAATCACGCCCGGCACTTTTCCGAAGAAGACTCTGCTCGCCAACAGCGGCGCCGAGAGCGTGGAAAACGCGGTGAAGCTGGCGCGCAAGTTTACCGGACGATCCACCGTGATCTGCTTCGAAGGCGCGTACCACGGACGAACACTGCTGACGTTGAGCCTGACGAGCAAGTACGGACTCTTCAAATCGGGATTCGGCCCGTTCGCTCCTGAGATCGTCCGGCTGCCCATTCCCAACGTTTATCGCACGCCGCAAGGCATGAGCGAAGACGAATACGTGGACTTCGGGATCCAGCAATTGGAACAAGCCATGGTCACGCAAGTGGATCCTTCTGCAGTTGCCGCGATCATCATCGAACCAGTGCAGGGCGAGGCTGGATTCTTGCCGGTGCCGAGGCGTTTTTTGCAACGCATTCGGGAGCTGTGCGATCAGCACGGCATTATCATGATTGCCGATGAAGTGCAGTGCGGCTGCGGAAGAACGGGCCGTCTTTTTGCCGTGGAACACTACGGCATCGTTCCCGACATTATTGCTTCGGCCAAATCGCTCGGCGCGGGGATGCCGATTGGAGCGGTCACGGGGCGGGCCGAAATCATGGACTCGGCGCATTTGGGCGGGGTCGGCAGCACGTATGGCGGAAGTCCCATGGCCTGCGTTGCGGCGATTGAGGCGCTGAAGATGATTCGCCAACCAGAGTTTCTCGCACACGCGCGACATTTGGGCGACGTGATGCGTGAGGCGCTCGGGAGTTGGAAGCGCCAGTGGCCGATGGTCGGCGACGTGCGGGGGCTTGGCCCAATGATGCTCGTCGAACTTGTGTCCGATCCAGAAGCAAAGACGCCTCTAGCGCCTGCCGACACACTGCGCATCATTCGCACGGCCGTTTCCAAAGGCGTGGTGTTGATCCGAGCCGGCATCCACAGCAACTGCATTCGTTTCCTGCCACCGCTCAACATACCTGAGGATATGCTGCGCGAGGGGTTGCAAGCGGTCGGCGATGCGATTGCGTCTGTCGCGCGGGAAAAAATGGAACCCGCGGGTTCGCGCAGCGTTTGATGGCTGTTCAATATGACACCTTGCTGTTCAACGGCAACGTCCTTACGATGGACTCGCCGGGCCAGGCAACGGCTGTCGCGTTTCACAATGGGCGCGTCGCCGCCGTAGGCGATTCGAAAACGCTGCTGGCGCAGGCTGGCGCTCAGACTACGCGCTACGATCTCGACGGCCGAACCGTTGTCCCCGGATTCATCGACGCCCACGCGCACATCTGGAAAATCGGGCACTTGCTAACGACGATGCTGGATCTGCGCCGCGTCCAAAGCATCGGCAATCTTTGCGCAGCCGTGCGTGAACGAGCGGCCAGTCTTCCGCCGGGCGATTGGCTGCAGGGCCGCGGATTCAATGAAGCGGTGATGGCGGAGAAGCGCAAACCGACGCGCGATGATCTCGATCGAGCGGTTCCGGATCGCCCAGTGGTGCTGACGCGAACGTGCGGGCACATCTTCGTTGCGAATAGTGTTGCACTAAAGCTGGCTGGGATCACCGCGCACACCGAAACGCCCGTCGGCGGTGTCATCGAACGCGACGCGCGGGGTGAGCCAAACGGGATCCTTCACGAAACGGCCATGGGCTTGATCACTCGCGTGATGCCGCCAGCCACAGCTTCGGACTACGAGAACATGATCCGGGCGGCGCTGGAGCATCAGCTTTCGCTCGGGATCACTGCGTCCTCCGATTGCGGCGTCTCACCCGAGCTGCTCAACGTATATCTCGATCTCGATCGCAAAGGGGCGCTCCCGGCCCGAGTGTCAGTCATGCCGCTGCGGCGTGTGGATGGTCGAAAAGATCCCGTGCCGCTGCCCAAACAATATGTGTCCGATATGTTGCGCGTGGACACTGTGAAGTTTCTCGCTGACGGAGGTCTGAGCGGCGCCACGGCGGCCTTGAGTGTGCCTTACCGGCACGCCAATACCAAGGGGACGCTGCGTTTTGAGCCGGAAGATTTGCGCCAGCTCTGCCAGGAATCGCACGATCACGGTTGGCGCATCGCGACTCACGCCATCGGCGATGTGGCCATCGATCTGATTCTGTCCATCTATGAGGGTCTTGGACCGCATCCCAAAGGCTTTGCGCATCGTATCGAACATTTTGGTTTGCCCGATACCGCACAGCTTCAGCGAGCCGCTAAGCTCGGCGTGATTTCGGTGCCGCAAGCGATTTTCATTCACGCTCTTGGCGCGAACTTCATCGAAATGATTCCTGATTCTCTCTTCGCGCGCACCTACCCGATTCGAAGCATGCTCGACGCTGGACTTACTGTTGCGCTCTCATCGGACGCCCCAGTGGTAGAGGACGACAATCCGCTGATGGGGATGTACGCGGCGATCGCGAGGCGTAGTAATGACGGGCGCGCGATCCTCCCCGAACAAGCAATCACGACGCAGGAAGCCCTGTACGGTTACACCATGGGCGGCGCGATCGCATCTGGCGACGCCAGCACGCGCGGCAGCATTACTCCCGGCAAATGGGCCGACGTCGCTGTGCTCTCAGCTGATCCGCTGCTCGCCGAGCCCGAGGCTTTGCCAGAGATCCGTGTCGACATGACGTTTCTCGCGGGCAACAAAGTGTACGAGCCATGAACTAGGAAACTCGCAACGCATAGCCCGTCGCCAGCGCGTAAGACCAATCCGGGCGATTTGCCTGCGCGGCCTGGTTGGACGCTGCCTCCCAGTCATATTCGACGGTTATGAAATCGACGCGTGGTGTCTTCCGCTCCCAATCGATCACGGCGTAGCGCGCGTGTGGGCTGCCAGTCTCAACGTAGTGCAGAGGGGCGTCGTCAGAGTACGCCTGCAAGCCAACGCTTCCGGGATTCACGATCCAGACACCGCCAGGAAGCGAAACGATCCGTGGAATATGCGAGTGTCCGCAAAGAACCAGTCTGGCGCCCACCTCGCCTAACCGCTCGCGAACTTCGAAGGGCGAATCCAGCCGCACGCGATCTCCATCCACCTTTTCGAGCAGATACCGCAGATCGTTCCCAGGCGACCCGTGGCACAACAGCACGTCGTCCTCGATCATTTGATCCGCCGGAAGATCGGCCAACCATTCCAGCTGCCGGCTGTTCAACTGTCCGTGTGCGGCCCGATCGGAAGGACCCATGCCGGCGGCCGGCCGGTCAACCAACTGCCGGTCGTGATTGCCGCGGATATGAATGTAGCTCTCGTTCATCAAGAGGTCCGCGGTGGCCGACGCTTGCAAAGGCCCCGATACGTTGTCGCCCAGGTTCACCACGAGGTCGGGAGTACGCTTGGCAAGATCCACTTGCACGGCTTCGAGCGCCCGAAGATTGCCATGCACGTCGGCGATGACCGCGATTCGCATAGTTTAGGTTACCCCTGCTTTCCATACCCCGATGCGTTAACCTAAGCGTGTTGGCTCTCCCGGCTTCCATCCAGCGCATCGCACCTTTCCCGAAGCTTGCTTTAGAGCTTCTGAACTTCGTACCCACCATTTCCAGCGAAGAAAGCTACCTTCGGATTTTGCTCGAGCCGGAAACCAAGCTCATTGGGGAAATCGTACGGGTTGTAACGGGACGTGACGTTCGCGGCGGGGCCGGCGTCACGCTCGACACAATGCTCGAAGAACTGGGTCCGGCCAAGCTGGCCGAGATCGCTTTTACGATTCTGCTGCGCGACTACATGCGCGGAACCTTCGAGCTTTCCGAGGGCTTGCAATATTGGCGCTATTTGTTGGCTTGCGGATTCTGCTGCGCCGAAGTGGCTCCGCCCAATCCTCCCAAAAGGCTCGCGGCGTATTGCGCCGGTTTGCTGCACGACATCGGACGGCTCGCGCTCATCGCTTCCTTCCCCGGCCGATACGCCAATCTGCTGGCGCTGATCGATCGCATGTTCGAAGCCGATCAGCCGTTCGATGTGTCGCGGCAGGAAACCATCCTGTTTGGGATGGATCGTTTTGCCACGGGTGGATGGCTGGCGGCTGCCTGGAGCTTGCCGGCCTGGTTGCGCCCCGTGGTGGGCAAGTTCGACAAGGCAATCGCCGACAAAGAGAACCTTGTTGAGACCGTGCGCGCCGGCACGCGTATCGCGAACTCCTTGGGCTTCGGCTATCTTAAAGGCGCCCCGCGCATGGAGATTCGAAAAATCCTTAGCGGCCTGCCCGCGGCGTTCGATCATTGGAAGGCGCTGGATCAATGGGAGCTCGGCGAGGAGCACATGCAGGCCAAAATCCAGGCCGCGCTCAGCTTATTCGGAATAGGATCTGTGGAATCAAAATAGCTGATCCTGTTTATTTAAATAATTCGTCTACGCTTAGCAGTGGTTGCACATTGAGGGGACGAGGGCGATCACAATAGGCGATGGCTCCCGCGTAGTCGGGCGTCGGGCGCGGGTGTGAACGCGTGCAGGGTCCAACGAAAACGGAACGCCGCCAGGACAGCACGCCCATCATTCAAACACTCTGACCTAGTCCCGGAGACCCCAGCGCCTTAGCGTCCCACTAGCGAATTGCCTTTCCCGTCACTTTTCGACTATGGTACACAGGCATAATAGAAATAGGAGGCCGTTGAATGACAATCACTCTGCCGCTCCAACCACAGGAGG
>DATHMO010000284.1:0-6595 GCA_035486995.1 Bryobacteraceae bacterium | reverse complement strand
AACTCGACGAGCGCCAGAAGATGGCCGCCGCCAAGGGCGACGATATCGATATCTTTGCCGTCTATGCCGAGCCGCCGTTGGTGGCGCTGAATATCTTCCATCTGCGCAACGGCCAGATCGTAGACCGCCGCGAACACTTCTGGGAGGACCAGGGAGACTTCGACGAGCCGCAATTCTTTTCCGCGCTGCTGAAGCAAATCTATCTCGACCAGCGCTACGTGCCCGCCGTCATCCACGTGCCTGTAGATTTCGAAGACCGCGAAGCGTTGGAAGAGCTGCTCTCGGAAAAACGCAACCGTAAAGTCGAAATTCATACACCGCAGCGTGGCCAGAAAAAAGCCATGCTCGATCTGGTTGAGACCAACGCCAAGCACAGTTTCGACGCCCGTTTCCGCGTGCTGAAACCGTCCTCGCGCGCCATTCAGGAAGCCGTGCAGGATGCGCTGAACCTGCCCGAGGCGCCTAAGCGCATCGAGTGTTTCGATATCTCGCACATCCAGGGCACCGACAAAGTAGCCAGCATGGTGGTGTGGGAAGACGGGCGGATGAAGAAGTCGGACTATCGCAAATTCATCATCCGAACGGTGGTGGGCAACGACGATTTTGCGTCGATGCGCGAAGTGGTGACGCGACGATATTCGCGACTGCAACAGGAGAACAAACCGTTCCCGAGTTTGATTCTGATTGACGGCGGACTGGGCCAATTGCACGCCGCGGTAGAAGCACTTGAAGCGATTGGAGTGATTAATCAGCCCGTCGCGTCCATCGCCAAGCGGGAAGAAATCATCTACGTCTACGGCCAGGAAGATGAACCGATCCAGCTCGATCGTTATTCGCCAGTGCTGCACGTGGTCCAGACGATTCGCGATGAGGCGCATCGTTTTGCGGTGACGTTCCATCGCACTCGCCGCGGCGCCGCGCGCCTGACATCGGAGCTGGAACAGGTAGATGGGATCGGCGCGAAAACCATCACCAAGCTCCTGCGCGAATTCGGCAGCCTGGAGCGCGTTCGTGAAGCTTCGGTGGATGAACTGGCGAAGGTGATCGGTCCGGCTGCCGCACGCCGGTTGCGCGAGTACTACAACCTGGCTGCGGCTTCCGAGCTCAAGGTATTGAATTAATTCGTTGCTCTATAATCGCGGAACGATCATGCAGCCTGAACTTAGTCCAGCGCTACCGCCCTTTGCGGCTGTGCTTCAAATGTGTTTTGGGAAGTGGGTTTCGTTAGCGATCTCAGCGGCGGCGAAGCTTGGGATCGCGGATCATTTAGAGACCGGACCAAGGACTACGCAGCAACTCGCGACGGAACTGAAGGTTCACGAAATGACGCTGTACCGCCTGCTGCGGGCGTTGGCTAGCGCGGGCGTTTTTCACGAAGAAGAGGGACGTTTATTTAGCCAGACCCCGCTCTCCGATCTCCTTCGCAGCAACGCCAAGCCCAGCTTGCGCAACCTGGCAATTATGCTGGTCGATGATTGGCAGGTCAAGAATTGGGCCGAACTCGGCTGGAGCATTGAAACCGGACGTCCGGCGACGGAGAAAGTCTTCGGCACAGGCTTGTTCGAGCACTTCGCCCGACATCCCGATGACGCCGTCAATTTCAACAAGGCCATGGCGGATCTTTCGAGCGGCGACGGTCCCACGGTGGCGTCTTCCTACCACTTCTCGCGCTTCGAATGCATTGTCGATGTGGGCGGGGGAACGGGCGCTTTGCTTGCGGCTATTCTCGAGAGCGCTCCGCAACTGCGAGGCGTGCTGTTCGACATGCCCTATGTGGTCGAACAAGCCAGGACAGCGCCGAACCTTGCAAGCTTCGCCGCGCGCTTCATCCCGATGCCGGCACCACAATCCATCCTCGAAGCAACGCCGGCGTGACCCGCAACCGTATCTGCTATCCTCCAAGCAGTGCCACAGCCGGTGAAACGGCTCCAACCGCGGTCCTATCATGCCTTTCGTTGCATCGGCGCCGATTGCGAGGACACCTGTTGCGTTGGTTGGATCGTCAATGTCGACAAACAAACCTACGAAGCGTACCAACGCTCCGATGATCCAGACTTAGGTCCGCGCCTCCACGAGCTGGTCACCATCAACGCCGAGCGATCCAGCGACGACAACTATGCGCGCATCGAACTCAACGGGCCCGGATGCCCGTTTCTCGCCGAAGGCTGGTGTTCTATCCAGAAAAAGCTGGGCGAAGAGTACCTGTCGATGATGTGCTCGGCGTATCCGCGCGTCATGAACGTCGTGGACGATGTGCTGCAGCGATCGCTCGATCTGTCGTGCCCGGAAGCGGCTCGGATCGTCCTGCTTGACCCCAACCCCATGCAGTTCGACGAAGAAGAAGGCCGCGCACACGACACCCGCATGGGGCATCTGTCAGTTTTGAGCACGGCGCCCGGGACGGCGGCAACGTCGAACGGAAATTCCGGTAAACCCTACCAGCATTTTCGCGACATTCGCGGCTTCGTCATCTGGCTCCTGCAATATCGCGCCTATCCTTTATGGAAACGGCTGGTCATTCTCGGCTCTTTCTGCGATCAGCTTCAGGAAACGACCGCGACAGGCGGCCAGTTGCAGACTCTCGAAGTCCTGGAGGCCTATCGCGACGCCGTCGAGCGAGATCTGTTTGGGGAAGCGCTGAAGACCCATCGGCCGCGGCCGGCCGAGCAATTGGAAATGGTGCTGGAGTTGATCGTGGGACGCATCAGCTCCGACTTCACCGCGCCGCGCCTGCTCGAGTGCTATCAGAAATTCATGCAGGCCATGGAGTGGACCGTGGAATCGAGCATGACCGACATCGGGCGGCGCTACTTGGCCGCTCATGCGCAATATTATGCGCCGTTCATGAGCCAACACGGACACATAATGGAACACTACTTAGTGAGCTACGTTCACCGGACGCTGTTTCCGCTTGGCCCGCAACTCAGCAGCCGTGGACTCAGTGTCGGCCACATCGCGCAATCGATCCGCGATCAATGCCTGCTGATGATGGTGTATTTCGCCATCGTGCAGACGCTTCTGATCGGAATGGCCGCTTATAACAAAGAGGAGTTCAGCACAGGCCATGTGATCCAGGTGATTCAGTCCTTCACGAAGGCCTTTGAACACAGCCTCTCGTTTCCCGGACGAGCCCTGAAAATCCTCGAGACAAAGGGATTGAATAACTGCGCAAGCATGGCGATATTGCTGTTGAATTAAGCCGTCGTTAATTTAAGCCAAAGCCGGCAGCGTGAAACAAAAGAGAGCGCCCGGTTCCGCGACTTGCTCCAGCCAAATGCGGCCGCCATAGCGTTCCACGATGCGCTGGCAAATCGCCAGACCGATGCCGGTTCCTGGATACGTTTGATTGTGCAGCCGCTTGAAGACACCGAAGATCTGCTGCGAATACTCGGGCCGAATTCCGATGCCATTGTCGCGCACCGAGAAGAGCCACTCACTATCCTTGCGGCAGGCCGAGACGTGAATCCTGGGCGAATCAGGACCGCGGTACTTGATCGCGTTTCCGATCAAATTCTGCAAGAGCTGCACCAACCGGACGTCATGCGCGGGAACCGTCGGCAGTTGGTCCCAAGTGACTTCGGCGCTGCTCTGCTCGATGGATGCCGTCAAATTGAGCATAACGGCTTCGATGATTTTCGCGCAATCCACGGGCAGCGCCGGACCTTCTTCGAGCGATCCGGCTTGTGAATATGCCAGCAGGTCCTTCAACAGTTGCTCCATCCGCTGCGCCCCATTGACGATGTACGAGATGTATTCGTCGGCATCCTTATCGAGCCGGCCGGAGTATCCCGCGTGCAGCATTTGGCTGAAAAGCGCGATCATTCTGAGCGGCTCTTGCAGATCGTGACTGGCGGCATAGGCAAACTGCTTCAAGTCGTCGTTGGATTGGCGCAAGGCTTCATTCGATTTCAGAAGTTCCTTGGTGCGCTCCGCAACACGGTTCTCCAGGCTGGTGTTCAGTTCACGAATCTCTTCATCCGCTCTTTTGCGCTCCGTGATATCCCGAATTGCCGAAGTGAGCAACAGACCCTCTTCGGTGTGCAATGGACTGAGGCTGATTTCGACGGGAAATTGCGCGGCGTTGTTGCGAATGGCTTGCAGCTCCTTGGGTGATGCCGGAGTCGCGATGGAATGACCGCTCCAGTCGGGAACCAACGAGCGGATGTTTTGTCCCACCAGTTCCTCGCGCTTGAATCCGAACATGACTTCCACCTGCGAATTGACGAGGCTGATGCGGCCATCCTCGGCGCTGATGATCATCGCGTCCGGCGCGGCTTCCAATACCGACCGGAATTTCTGTTCGGCCTTGCTCAAGACTTCGGTTTGGCGTTCGAGAAGGGCGGTGTTCCGGCTTAATTCGACGAATACGCCCACTTTTGAGCGCAAGATTTCGGGCACAATCGGCTTGAATAGAAAATCGACGGCGCCAAGATCGTAGCCGCGAAACAAATGCTCATCGCTCTTGTATGCGGTGAGGAACAAGATCGGCGTGTGGCGCGATCGTTTTCGCGCGCGGATCAACTCCGCGGTCTGGAAGCCGTCCATCTCCGGCATCTTCACGTCCAGAAGAATGGCTGCGAAATCGTGTTCCAGCAGATGGCGCAGCGCTTCCATGCCGGACCGCGCCAGCACTAAGTCTTGTCCCAGCCCTTCGAGCGTGGCTTCGAGCGAAACGAGATTTTCGGGCGAATCGTCCACCAGCAGGATCCGGACGCGATCCTGCGCCAGTGTTTGCTCTCCGCCTACGAGATTCCCGCTTGCCGCCGCCATGATCTTATGCGTCCACAGCGGCCATATGCGCTACTTCGCTGCTCCGGCTGATCCACACACGCAGGACGGAAAATAGCTGTTCGAGATCCACCGGTTTGGTGATGTAGTCGGAAGCGCCGGCTTCCAGACATTTGGCGCGATCGCCCTTCATGGCTTTCGCCGTCAAAGCGATAATCGGCAGCGAGCGGAAGTGAGAATTCTGCCGGATCGCGCGAGTGGTTTCGTACCCATCCATTCCCGGCATCATGATGTCCATCAGCACCAGGTCGATCTGCGGATTCGCGTTCAGCAAATCGATGCCCGCGTGGCCGTTTTCCGCGTGCAGGACGCGCAGTTTATGATCTTCCAGGAGGCTCGTAAGCGCGAAGATGTTGCGGACATCGTCGTCCACGACCAGCACTGTCTTGCCGATCAATGCGGCATCCGTTTCGCGCAGCCGCTGGAGAATTCGCCGCTGCTCAAGACTGAGTTCGGATTCGTCGCGATGCAGCAGCAGGACCGATTCGTCGAGCAAATCTTCCATAGTATGCGCTTTCTTGAGGACACTTGTCCGCGACAGGCGGGAGAAATCCAGCTCTTCGATCGCGGTCAGCATCCGGGCGCCGAAAATGATCAAGGGCGGCGCGTACGAGTTGATTTCCAATTGCATCTCCTCGGCCAGATCGAGGGCGCCGGGGTCCTCCGTCAACAGATGGATGACGATGCCGTCCAGATACTGCTGCTTCACCACCGCCAGCGCTTCGAGCCCGGTGGAAGCCTCAATCAACTCGACGTCGGGCGCGGCCAGCATGTGGGACATGGCACGCACCTCGACTTGGTCCGGACATACCAGCAGGAGCTTCTTGATTCGCGGCACAGCGGAGTGTTCGATGGTCGCGAACGCTTCGGAAAGTGAATCGTTGGTGACGGATTTTTCGAGATAGGTCATGGCGCCCAGCGCAAGCCCGCGCCGGCGATCTTCGTCACCGGAGATGATATGAACCGGGATATGGCGCGTGGCTGGATCGTGCTTGAGGCGATCCAGAATGGTCCAACCGGCGGTGTCCGGAAGATTGATGTCGAGCGTAATGGCGCCCGGTTTATACTCGCGCGCGAGCGAAATCGCGGTGCTGCCGCGCAGCGCGACCAGGGTCTTGAGCCCGCGGTCATGCGCCATGTCGACGAGAATCCGCGCGAAGGTGATGTCGTCTTCGACGATCAGCAGAGGCGAATCGCCAGGCTGGATCATGTTCCGATCGTCGTCGATCACCAGATCTTCCACCAGCTCCTCGTTGGTGAGCGACGGCGAAGTAAGAATCATATCCACTTCAGCGGCCGGGGCCACCGCGGCCTGTTCCAACATCACCGGCGTGGTCTGCAGGGCCTCGCTCTTGGGAACCTGCAGCGGCGCGATGTAAGTCTGGGGCAAATACAGAGTGAACGTGCTGCCGACGTTCGGAACGCTTTGCAAACGGATTTCGCCGCCTAGGAGTCGCGCGAGTTCGCGGCTGATGGACAAACCCAGTCCCGTGCCGCCGTACTTGCGGCTGGTGGTTCCGTCGGCTTGCTGGAACGCTTCAAAGATGATGCGCTGTTTGTCGGTATGGATTCCGATGCCCGTATCGGCCACCGAGAATGCGATTACCGACTTCGCGCGCGAGAGAGTTGGATGTCCAACCGTCCATCCCGCCGTCGCCTTATCGATGCGCAGCCGGACCGATCCGTGCTCGGTGAACTTCAGCGCATTCGAGAGCAGGTTCTTCAGCACTTGCTGCAGGCGCTTGGCGTCGGTGTGCATGACCTCCGACGAAAGCGGGCCGCCGAGATCGATCATAAACTCGAGACC
>DATHMO010000283.1:0-77684 GCA_035486995.1 Bryobacteraceae bacterium | reverse complement strand
TTCCTGGTGCGGCACATAGGGCGGGACATAGATGAAATCGCCGGGTCCGGCTTCGGCCACATATTCCAAATGATCGCCCCAGCGCATGCGGGCGCGGCCGCGAACTACGTAGATTACGCTTTCGAGCGCGCCATGGTGATGAGCGCCGGTCTTGGCATTGGCGTAAATGCTGACGGTTCCGGCCCAGATCTTTTGTGCGCCCACTCGGGCGTAGTTGATCGCAGCGGCGCGGTTCATTCCGGGCGTCTGCGCGGTGTTGGCGTCCAAAGAATCGTGAGGGATCACCTTGACCCCGTGGTTCTTCCAATCCCCGCTCATATATTGATCCAGTTTAACTGACTTTGCACGATTCACGTAGGGCGGGCGTCCGAAAATGTTAGGCTTGCAAGATCATGCGTGGATCTGCGGCGCTCCTTCTTTTCTTCGCTGGATTTTCGAACGGTGCTGCGCCGGACTTCCAGTTACAAAAGATCGGTAACGGAATCTGGGCGGCCATCGTGAACGATGAAGGGCTGGCGGGCGGAAACGCCGGATTCGTGATCGGTGACGACGGCGTTCTCGTAATCGACACGTTCCAGGATCCGCGGCCAGCGAAGGCCATGCTCGCGGAAATTCGCAAGCTGACGCCGCTGCCGATTCGTTTTGTCGTGAACACGCATTATCATTTGGACCACGTGAATGGGAATGACGTTTTTGCGGCCGCCGGAGCGACCATAGTGGCGCATCGCAACGTGCGCGCGTGGATGCGCACCGAGAACATTAAGATGCTGGATCCGCCGGTGACGCCGGAGAAGAAGGCGCGCGTCGAGTCACTGACGCTGCCGACGGTGGTTCACGACAGCCACGTCGAGCTTTACCTGGGTTCGCGCAGGATCAATGTTCGCTACTATCCGGGGCATACGGGCGGGGACTCGGTTGTTTCCATTCCCGACGCTCATGTGGTTTTCTGCGGCGATATGTTGTGGAAGGATCACATTCCGAATTTAATCGATGCGTCGACGAAGGCATGGGTGGAATCGCTCGACGCGATGCCGAAGGATTACGGACCATCCACGTGGGTTCCTGGACATGGCGGGGTGGCGAACGCGCAGGATGTTCTCACGTTTCGAAAATACCTGGCCGACTTGCGCGCTGGAGTGCGGCGGGAGCAAGCTGCTGGGAAGTCCGGCGACGCGTTGGTGCGGGCGTTGCTGCCGGGGCTGAAGTCGAGCTATGGAAAATGGGGGTTTTTCAGCGATTACGCGGCGCTCGATATCGAACAAACTGCGCAAGAGCTCCTGGGGACGAAGCGACTGCCGCCTAGCTCTGCGAAATAATCTCCAGGGCCGGCGTTTTGGCGGGATCGAGAAAGATGGTCTGGTGCGCGATGCGGGCGAGCGTGGCGCGATGCGTGATCAGGATCGCGGTGCGACCTTCAGCGACGCGGGCCAGCGTTTCCGCGATGGCTCGTTCATTGGCCTCGTCGAGCGCCGAGGTTGGTTCGTCGAGGATCAGAACTTTCGGATCGGCTAGCAATGCGCGGGCGAGGGCGATCCGTTGGCGCTCACCGGCGGAAAGCGTCTGGCCGCGTTCAGCGATGATCGTGTCGTAACCATCGGGCAAAGCGAGAATCCGTTCGTGAACGGACGCGGCTTGGGCTGCGCTCGCGATATCGTTATCGGTGGCCTCCGGCTTGGCGTAGGCAATGTTCTCGCGGACACTGGCGTGAAAAAGATAAGGCGCTTGATCAACCAATAGAATGGCCTTGCGCAGGCTCGCGAGCGGAAGATCGCGCAGATCGCGGCCGTCGATGCGGATGGCGCCCGCGTCGGGATCGTAGAAGCGGACGAGCAGATCAGCGAGCGTCGATTTGCCGACGCCGCTGGGTCCCAGAATCGCGCAGATGGTGCCGGGCTCGACTCGGAACGAGAGATTTTCGAGAACTGCGTCGCTGCCGTAGCCGAACGAAACATGATCGAACTCGATCTCGCCGCGAACGGGGCCGAGGGGCTTCGCATCGGGCCGATCGGCGATCTCGGCGCGCGTGTCGAACAGCTCCCAGACGCGCGAGAGCGACACGCCGCCAGATACAAGATTGCTATAGAGGCTCATCAGATTCTGCACGGGCGAAAGCAGGCGGAGGTGGTACGCCATGATCGCGACCAGAGAGCCGGTGGTGAGCGCGCCATCGATCACCAGTTTGCCGCCGTAGAGAAAAATCGCAGCTGTAGACAGAGTGAGAATGGTTCCAGGAACGGCACCCGACAAAAACGCCGTGAGTTGCATGCTCAAGAGCGCGTCGAGGAAGCTCTGGTTTCGGGCACGAAAGCGCTCCACTTCACGCCCTTCGGCCCGCGCCGTAACCACCAGGCGGATGCCGAGCAGAGTTTCAATGAGAAAGCTTCCGATGTCGGAGCTGCGTTCGCGAACTGCCCGCACACGCGTGGCCAAACGATGCTGGTAGTGTTCGAGCGCCCAAATGCTGGCAGGAACCGCGGCCACGCTCACCAGAAACAGCCGCGGGCTGAGGGTGATCATAATGGCGGCGCTACCGATCAGAAACACCACGTTCGAGAGCACGCTCAACAAGCTGTCGGCGGAGACGCGCTGAACCTCGGCAATATCATTGTTAATGCGCGACACCACGTCGCCCAGTTTTCGGCTGGCCCAGAAGCGCGGCGAGAGCGTTTGCAGGTGCTGGTAGAGCGCCAGCCGCATGTCGAAAAGCACCGATGCAGAGACGCGGACGTATTGGTAGCTGGAGAAGATGTTCAGCACGAATCCAACCACGGTGACGCCGAACATCAGTGCGCTGACGACCAGCAACATGCGCAGATTGTGTTTCAGTAGCGCGTCGTCGATCAGCAGCTTCGAGATGTAAGGTTGCAGCAGGCCGAATCCGGTGGCCGCGATGCCGGCGAGCAACACAAAGACCAGACGGGGCCAATAGGGAACGATGAAACGCAACACGCGGCGATAGCCATCGAGCGGAATCCCGCGATCCGGCGTGATAGGGTCCGGCATGAGCCACTTTGTTAATAGCACATGACGGGCTCGCGAGCGGTCCGCACGATGACCCTTATAAAGAACTTTTCTATCCCCGGCTGCGTGGCAACGGTGTATGATATCCGAATAAGGTTATGAAAATTCTGCTTGCATCGATTCTGGTGTTCCCCCTGCTTGCACAGGCCCAGAAGCCGCAAGCTGCCACGTCCGCAGAGCCGGCAAAATCGGCGCCCGAAGAGGGCATCCCGGTCACAAATCAATTGGTCATCACCAAGTGCGGTGGTTGCCACACCAAAGATGAAAAGGGCAACATGCTGCGCATCTCCTGGGAGCGCGCGACTCCTGAGGGTTGGGAAGAAGCTATCAAACGCATGGTCCGATTGCGGGGCGTGAGCTTGGCGCCGGACGAAGCCCGTTCGATTCTCAAATACCTGGCGACCTATCACGGCCTGGCACCCGATGAAGCGAAACCGATCATGTATTACGCCGAGCATCGGATTCAGGACGAGACCAATATTCCAAACGACAGCGTGAAGGGCGCGTGCGCGAACTGTCATCCGATGGCGCGTCCGCTCTCGTGGCGGCGCTCGGCCGACGATTGGAAATACCTCGCGAATCTTCATATCGCCCTTTATCCGCAGGCCGACGAAGCGTTTCGGTTGGGGATCAACGCGGGCGGGTTCGATGAAGGGCAGCACCACCTGGAACCCGGCGCGCCGCTTCCGGTGGACGATGCTCTCGCGTATTTGAGCAAGACCGCGGCACTCAAAACACCTGAGTGGGCGGCTTGGCGCGCTCGCATGCGTGCCCCGAAACTGACTGGACGGTGGGTAGTGTCGGCCTACATTCCGGGGCGCGGCAAGTTTTACGGGGACATGCAAGTTGAGGCGGCGAGCGGAACTGATGATGAGTTCACGACAAAGGTGAAGTTGACCTCGGTGAAGGACGGGTCGGTGATTTCACGGACTGGCCACAGCGTGGTTTACGCGGGTTATTCCTGGCGCGGACGGTCGAAGGGAACGCCGGCCGCCAAAGCCACGCCGGACGATCTCGGGAGCGAGATGCGGGAAGTGATGTGGGTATCGCCCGATCAATCCACCGCTGTGGGCCGCTGGTTCTGGGGCGAATATCAAGAGTTCGGCTTCGACATTACAATGCAGCGCGCCTCGGCTGATCCGACGTTGATCGGCGTCGACCGGTCGTTGCTCAAGGCTGGGTCAACGGGGACGCGCGTTCGGCTGATCGCCGAAAGCTTGCCGGCGCAAATCGATGCCACGGATCTCGATTTCGGAACAGGTGTGACGGTGAAGCGCGTTGTCTCGCACACGCCGACTGAAATCGTAGCCGAAGTGGATGTGGCGGCAGATGCCGTTCCGGGCAAGCGGGACATCGCGTTCAAACGATCTGTGCTGCAGAGCTCGATCGCTGTTTACGACCGGATCGATTATGTGAAAGTGACACCGGATTCTGCGCTGGCGCATTTGGGAAGTGAGAAGCATCCCAAGGGCTTCCAGCAATTTGAGGCGGTCGCGTACCAGCGTGGCGCGGACGGCAAACTGCACACCGCCGATGATGTGGAGCTCGGGCCGATCGACGCGAACTGGACGGTGGAGGAGTTTTACTCTAGCTACGGCGACGACGATAAGGAATTTGTCGGCTCTTTGAGCAACACCGGGTTATTTAGTCCGGCGTCGGACGGTCCGAATCCGCAGCGCAAATTCAGCCGAAACAATTACGGCGACGTTTGGGTGGTGGCGACGGCGAAGAATGAAAAAGACAAGGATGGCAAGCCGCTGGTCGGCAAGTCGTATCTTGTGGTGACGGTCCCAACGTACATCAAGTGGGATCAGCCGGAGGTTGGACAATGACGGCCGCGGACACTCGTGTTTATCGCCTGGGCGAGTTTCATCGCTTTGAGGCCGGAGGAGCGCGCTTCCTCTATTTAGTGCCGGCCGGCGCGATCTTCGCGGTGGACACTGCGGTCGGAAAATTGATCGAATGCCTGAGTGCGGGCGAATTGCCGCATGACGGCTTGGTAGATCGTTTGACGGCCAATAATCTCAGCATCGGAGATGCCGAGGAGTTGATCGAGGAGATGTTTCACGCGAACGTGATCGTCGCTCGCGATTCGATTCCCGACACGCCGCAGCCTCTGCCGGATGTTTTCCCGATTCAGACGCTGGTGATGAATCTCACCAACCAATGCAACTTGTCGTGCCAATACTGCTACGAATTCGGCGCCGACAAACTGGCCACGCCGGAAGGCAAGCCGAAGTTCATGGACGTGGAGACGGCCAAGACGTCGGTGGATTTCTTGCTCGCGCAATCGGGCGATCGGCGATCGATTCACATTACGTTTTTCGGCGGCGAGACGCTGATGAATTACCCGCTGCTGAAGGAAGTGGTGGCTTACGCGAACCGGCGCGCGGCGGAGCAGGAGCGCCACATCGATTTCAGCCTCACGACCAACGCGACGCTGTTGACTCCTACGATCATCGAGTTTCTCTCCGAGAACCATATCGGCGTCACCGTGAGCATGGATGGCCCGAAAGAGATGCACGATCATTTGCGCGTTTTCTCGAACGGCAAAGGCAGCTACGACATCATCGAGCCGAGGGTGCGGGCGCTGATCCAAAACCATCGAACCCGGCCGATTACGGCGCGGGTCACGCTGACTGCTGGTGTGTCGGATGTGATCCGGATTTTCCGCCATTTGAAGCAGGACCTGGGATTCCACGAGGTTGGCTTCGCACCCGTAACGTCGTCAGCAAACCAGCTCTACACGATCGGTAACAAAGGCATGGATAGCGTGCTGGACCAGTTCCACACGCTGGCCGACGAATATCTGGAGCACGCGTTGCGCGGCGAATCTCACGGTTTTTCGAACGTCAGCGATACGCTGGCCGAGTTGTGCCAGGGCGTGAACAAGTCGCATCCATGCGGTGCGGGCTTGGGACTGCTGGGCGTTGGGCCCTCAGGCGACATCGCGCCATGCCACCGCTTTGTGGATTCCGATGCCCACTCACTGGGACACATCTCGACGGGTATCGACCGGGCGAAGCAGAGCGATTTTCTGGAGCGCGGCCACATCGGAGCCAAATACGATTGCCATTCGTGCTGGGCGCGACCCCTGTGCGCTGGCGGCTGCCATCACGAAGCATTCGTACGTTACGGAGACACGGGCCATCCCAATCTCCACTATTGCGATTGGATTCGGGACTGGACGGATACGTGCCTTCGAATTTATGGCGCGATCGCGGCCGGAAATCCGGGATTTCTCCAGCAGTTTGCGGAAAGGAAAGCATCATGAAACACATGCGAGCGTTGAATAAGAAAGCCGGGCGCATTGACGATTACGTGACTTCGCGCACCGAAGATGTGGTCGCCATGCAGGACCGTCAGGCCAACCAGCGCCCTCACGTTCCGATGGGTTGCGCACTGATGTTCACGCCAGGCTGGGAAGTTGATTCGGCCGGCGGAACCGCGGGGCTTTGTCAGCCGGTGGAGCGCGACATCTATGATTGTTTTGTCAGCTGCTATTGGCCGGCGCAGGTTCCCGACCATTTGAACAACGCGCCCGACTGGACGGCCAAATGCGCCACCGCGACCAAGGACTGGCGAAATCTCGATCTGGTGTTTCCATAATGCGAATGCGATTCCTCTTCGGCTTTATTGCCTTTGTTGCGTCCGCGAGCGCGGGCACGTTGTATTTACCGGCTTATCCGGCGTCCGTTCTCGTTTTTGACGAAGAGAAGGCGCAGATTGTCGATCGCATTCCGCTTCAGACGGGCACCCCGATGTCGATCCGCCTGTCGCCGGATCACAAGAAGATTTACGTCACGACCATCGACCACAATGGCATCGAGGTGATCGACGTCGCCACGCGTAAGGTGATCAATCACTTCGAGCTGAACACTCCGACCAAGCAATATCGCTTCTTTCAGGGAACGCCGGATCCTGACGGCAAACTGTTTTACGCTGTCACGAAGGAGATCACGAAATTTCCCGAGCATTTCGAAGTCGCTAAACCGAAATACACCGTGATTGATCTGGAGCAGCAGAAGATCGTCAAGACGGTGGAAATTACGAAAGAAGAGGAACCGCAGAACCAAGGCGACTATGGCGTGGGATGGATTGAGATTTCGCCCGACGGCAAATACCTGTATCAGTTTGGCCCGAAGGTCACGATACTGCAGGCGAGCGATTTCAAAGTCGTGGATCATATCGATCTGGCGCAGCCCGACGCGCCGGGAATGGAGAACGTGCATTTCGGCAGCGATCTGGATCTGATCAATTCGCCTGGTGAGCATACGGGAATGTTCGTTTGGTCGGACCCGGTGGTTCACAATCATGTGTTTGGGTTGGCTCGCATGGACCTGACGACGCGACACATCGATTTCAATCCGATTGGCCCGGCTCCCGCGGGCTTGGCGGGAATCGAGGTGACGCCGGACAAGAAGTGGGCTTACACGGTGGTAAGCACGGGCATCCACGGGACCAAGCGCTGCGAGTTCTGGGCATTCGATCTCAGCAATGGCGACAAAGTCACCCAAAGGGCCGAAGTGCCGTGCCGCACTCGATTCACACTCGGCATTTCCGGGGACGGCAAGAAGCTCTACATCTACGGAGCGGGCTTTGACATCGAAGTGTACGACGCGGCCACGCTGAAGTATGAGAAGACCTGGGATCTGAACAACGACGTGACGTATGCGGGGATTGTCGTTATACCGTAGTATGTGATCATCCGTGGCGATGGCGTCGCATCGTATTGCTGCGCGTATCTGCTTAACAAGGCCGGTTTTCAGATCGATCTCGAATGCGTGGATCGTCCGCGATTGCCGGTAATCTTGCTCGGCGACCAAGCGCTAGCGCTCATCCGCGATATTTTCGATCAGCCAGGGCTGTTCGCGAACGCGCCTCGTATTCGCAAACGTGTCGTCGCTTGGGGCCCCAATGCCACGCCTATCGAAGTGGAGCATTCCGCCATCGTGGTGCCGGAGGAAGTGCTTCTCGATGGCATACGGCCGGCAATTCGTTCCACTGGCAAAGATGCGGCTTGGACGATCTTCGCAACGCGCCCACTTCCCGCGCTGGCAGTGGAACATTGCTTCGGCTCGCGCACTGCATCGGCGGTTCCTGTAACGCTCAAGGCAGGCTCCGATCCCACGGCCTGTTGGATCGAATCGCTAGAAGACGGCTGGTTGTTCCTGGTGCCGGGCTGGCTTCTCGCGGTGGGAGCTCCAGCACAAACGCTATTTGCCGAGAGCCGCGTGATCGCGCGTGAAATTGGACAGATGGGCGCGAGCTCCGGCGAATTTCCCGCATACGCCCGAATCGCTTCGCCTCTTGCCGCGCACGGTTGGCTGGCCTGCGGGACTGCGGCGATCGGTTTCGACCCGATTTGCGGCGATGGAACCGCACACGCGGTCCGCGAAGCCATTCTCGCCTCAGCTGTGATCCGCGCGATTGCGAACGGCGGGTCGCAATCCGACCTGCTCTCGCACTACGAGACGCGCCTAACGGCTGGATTCCAACGTCACCTGATGCTTTGCCGGCAGTTCTATTCGACCGGCGGCACGAGCCCGCTGTGGCGTCAGGAACTAGCGTCGATCGACCGCGGCATCGAGTGGTGCGCTGCTGCACTCGGCAGTCTGCCAAACTTCCGCTATCAATTACGCGGTTTCGAATTGGAAGCCGTGCGCTGAATGCCCTCGTCGCCGGCCGCGAGCAAAGCGGCCGTGGCATAGCCAGTGGCGGCGTCGCTCATGAACTTCTCTGGAAGGGTGCCGCTGGCGTGTTTGTGGTTCATAGATTCGGCCGCCCAATATCCCTCCGAATTCTGATGAGTCCGCAGCCATGCAAGCGCTCGTGACAGCACTGGATCTGAGGCTGTTTTCCCCGCCTGCTCCATGGTGAACGCGGCTAAGGCTGTCAGATAGCTGTTCGAGCCGACCGAGGCCGGCGCCGCGTCGTGCTTCGGCCACGGACCCATCGCTTCGAGCGCCCAGCCGCCATCGGCTTCCTGTTTGCGCCCGAGCTCCGCCAGAATCGCCTGCTTATCGCTCGCCGGCAACAAGTCGCGCAGCTTCGAGGACGCCCACAGCACGAACAGCCGATTGTGCAGTGCCGAGTTCGCCTGCTGGGCCCGCAGATAAGCGGTAAGCGCGGCGACGTTGCCCCGGATCTCCGGGCGAGCCTGATAATCCGCGGGAGCCAGTCCGGTGGCCAGTGCCCCCAGCGCCGCGCCATAGACCACGGAGTCTTTGGTTTCCCACGGATCGAGATTATAGTCGGACCACTGCCAAGCCCCCTGATCCGGCCCCTCCTTAACTTGGATCGACCACATCCGTTCGAAAGCTTTCTCCCCTTCCGGGCTCAGCTTTCCATGTGGCGCATCTTCCATCGCGATCACTACCGCCGAAACGACCGAGACGGCTGCATACACTTGGTCGACAAGGCGGCCCTTGAGCCCGCCGAACAGTTCCTTGGCGTCTGTCCGGAAAACCGTGGCGCGCGTGCCTTCTACCAGCAAGTCCTCATACAGTGTTGGTCCGGACTTCTCGTCGAGCGATTGCCTGAGGGCCGGCCGCGAGACCAAGTATGGCAGGCCGGTGTGGCAGGATACGCACACCACACCCGACACTAGCGCGTTCGGCCATGCGGCCCATTCCTTCTGACGCGAGTCCATGTATTGCGCGGCCAGCTTGGGGTTCCAGTTCTGACAAAATGCAGGCGCGACAGCGAGAGTGAGGAGGGCGGCAAGGCGTATCGACATAGGGGTTCTCTATAGCTCAGGAGTATAGCCCGGAATGGCCAGCGGGTCCAGGGCAAACTTTGCACAACTTGCACAAGGTTGGCCTTGACACTGTTGCGGTGGTTCGTTATACTCGACTCCAAATTTCATCGAACCCACGTCGGTTTTTTCTTTATAACAGGGGCAGCGGACGCATCGCGCGCTCTCGATTCTGAAAGCTGAAATGTTCGTCCAACTGGTTGCAATGTAATCGCATCCGGTTGCAGGATTCGGTTTCTAGGCCCACACCTTTCCAAGTCTTGGAAGGCGCGCCAGCACGATGAGATGATTCATGGCTCTCCGACGAGCAGCCGAAAACACTCGGCATAAGGTCCATCGAAAACTTTGATCGAAGTTTCTTTATAACTTTTTTATGGCTTTCTAATGTCCGCCTTTTTGATTTTGGCAGGGCCGCTCGAAATTTTTCAAGGAGAGATCTGATGTCTTCTGGATGTTCCTCAACCAATCCGCTTTCTTTCGTGACTCGCAATCGCCAATCGATGCGCGGCGCTCTGCGCCTGGGCCTGGCGGTTTGCTGCGTTCTTGCGTTTTGTTGCGCCGCCTACGCCCAGTCCACCTTCGGCACCGTGCTCGGGACGGTGAAGGATCCGTCGGGCAGCTTGATCCCCGGAGCAACGGTGACGTTGATGAACACCGGGACGAACGCTGAGCATACGACGACCACCAATACGAACGGGGCGTACGACTTCGTCAACGTCGAGATCGGAAACTACAAACTCAGCGTGGAAGCTCCCGGTTTTCAGAAAACTGAGTACCAGGCATTCGACCTCTTAGCGCGCGCCACGATGCGTATCGACATCGATCTGAAGGTGGCGTCGCAAGCCACCTCGGTGACCGTGGAGGCGGTGGCTGTCATCCAGACGGATGCTTCCAACATTGCCGAGACAAAAGGGAGCATCGAGCTAACCGACCTTCCGGTGGCTATCAGTACGCGCTCCTCTGGTTCCACCAGCGCCTACGCCACATTGGGCGCGCAGCCTGGTGTGCAGTTCGACTCCAACAACAACATCGAGGTGGCCGGAGCGGGTCCTTCGCAGCTTTCCTTTAGCATCGACGGCATCAGCTCTGTCGGGCCCGGGTCGTTGGGCGCGCTTCAGGAAATGTTCCCGTCATTTAACTCCATCGAAGAAATCAAGATCAGCGAAAACCTCAACCCAGCCGAATTCGGAGGCGTCGCCGACGTGACCACCGTTTCCAAATCGGGAACCAATAGCCTGCATGGTGGCGCTTTCGAGAACGTTCAGAACACCGATTTCAATGCTGCCGACACTTTCGCGAATCAGGTGACTGAGGATAAGCTGAACAACTTCGGTATTTACCTGGGTGGACCGGTGATGTTCCCGAAACTGTATGACGGCAGGAATAAGACATTTTTCTTCGGCAGCTTTGAGGTGCTGCGGTTACCGAAATCGCAGACGTTTGTCAATAGCGTTCCCACTGAGGCTATGCGCAATGGCGACCTTTCTGCGTATCTCAATCCTGCTCTTGGTGGCGACGGCGTTATGTTGAACGGCTATCCCGGCAACATCATCCCGAAGAGCCAGTTGAATCCCTTCTCCCAGAATCTCTTGAATCTCCTTTATCCGTTACCCAACTACGGGCCCCCCGGCGCCATCGCGAACAACTATCTCGGCGTATATCCGTCTCCCATCAACAGCACCCAGGGCGACGTGCGTCTTGATCAAAGCCTGGGACCCAAGCATATGATCTTTGTCCGGTGGACTCACAAAAATCGGCGCATCACGGGCCCTCAGGAACAGGGCTTCAATCCGAGCAACCCAAGCACTACGCTCCTGGGCGGTGTTTCGCGGCCGGAGATCTATAATTCTCTTGCCACTTCTTACAACTGGGTGATTTCCCCGACGCTGGTGAATGAGCTGCGCGGCGGGTTCAGCATCATCTCTCGCAATGTCACCGGTGGACTCACTTCGCAGCAATCCGCCACCGCTCTGGGTCTCACCACCGGCCCGGGCGCGCTGCCGGGTACGCTCCCTCCCGGGTATGATGCCCCCACGGTTGTCATCTCAGGCTTCATGGGTTATCAGGCTCAATCCAACGATCTGAATCCGCATGAAGGTACCTACGAAGTCACGGATAGCTTGACTTGGACCAAGGGAAAGCACACCTACAAATTCGGGGCTGACTACCGCTATCTCAGCAGCCTCAACACGCAAGTGTTTAACGATTACCGCATGGGCCAATATGAATACAATGGCTCCGTGATGAGCGGGCTGCTCGGCAGTGCCGCCGCGACGCCCATTGCTTCTTTCCTGTTGGGATATCCGGACTTGACTACTATCGCAACGGTAATCAACCCAAACACCGACGCGTATGCAAATGCCTTTGCCGTGTACGGGCAAGACGATTATAAGCTTTCGGAGTCTCTGACCATCAACTATGGCCTGCGTTGGGAATACCATCCCGGCTTCCAGGACAAGAACAACAATATGGTCAACTTCGATCCGTATTATCAAAACATAGTGAATGGCAGGAACACCGGAGCGGTGATCGCCGACAACCAGGCTAACCTCAATACGAATATCAATCCAGGGTTTGTACAGTCCATCTCGCCAACGCCGCTAATTCTCGCGTCGGCAGCCGGAATTGGACCGTCGAACCGCGAAGCTTCGCACTTGGATTTCGCTCCCCGCATCGGCTTCGCGTGGCGAGTTTTCAACAACAATAAGACCGTGCTACGCGGCGGCTATGGGCGTTTCATCGAATCGTTGTTGAGCGGCACCGCGATCGACGGGTGGTCGGTAGGCTCCAGTGACGTCGGAAATTTCGCGAATTCCATCGTCGGTGGAGTTCCCACTTTGAAAGCGCCCTACTCTTACCCCTCCAACATCGCGGTACAAGGCAGCCAATTCTTCGATCTGGCCGCCGAGGTTCATTACAAGGACCCCATAGTCGAGGAATGGGATCTTACCCTGGAGCAGGAATTGGGCAAAGGAGTAGGGCTGCGCGCCTCCTATGACGGCAACCATGGCTATAACATTCCCACCGCTGCCAACGCGGATCAGCCTGCAGTGAACACTGTGGGTTTCGCCAATCTGCCCCAGTCCGCCATTCCGTTCCCGCTGATGTCGTACATCGCTACCACGGACAGTCTCGGGTTCGCCAACTACAACGCCGGGACCATTTCCATGAAAAAGCACTCGGCGAACCTTCAATTCGAGATCAGTTACACCTACACGCGCGATCTGTCGAATATCAACGGAGCGCCCATTTCGTCCGCGGCCGCCTACTCGAACGAACTCGGAAGCACTTTATCCGATCCATACCATCCGGGTCTCGACTACGGCAATGTGCCCTATGCCCGCCGCGAACGCGTTGTTGCCAGTTTCCTGTATAACCTGCCGGCAGGAAAAGGCCAGGCTTGGCTGAATAGCAACTCCGTTCTCGACAAGATCGTTGGCGGTTGGCAGCTCGGCGGTCTGCTGCTCTTCCAGAGCGGGCCGTTCATGTCCACCTCGGTACTGAGCGATCCGTCCGGCACTGGCTACAACATTTACGGCAATCTGTATGCAATCGGCGGCCGTGCGGATACCGTGCAAGGCGTGGGTCCGTATCAAGGACAAACCACGCACAACTGGAGCAGTCCGAACTCCTACTACATCAATCCGAACGCTTTCGTCGATCCGTGCGCGAACGCTTGCGCGAACGGGACCGCGATCGGCCGGTTTGGTGATGAAACATCGGGCTCCATTGTCGGGCCTGGCACGCAATCGGTATCTCTATCGCTGATCAAGCGCTTTACGGTGAAAGAGAGGCTCCGTTTTGAGGTTGGAATGCAAGTGTCGAATGCCTTCAACCATCCCAACTATGCTCCGCCGAGCGTCCTGACCGTGGGCGTCGCCGGATTCGGCCAACTCACAGGTCTGCAGGGCGGCGGGGGTTACAATGCCGACAGCGCCGGACCACGCCAGCTCCAGTTAACCGGGCGCCTGACGTTCTAATCGCTTTGAGGACACGGGCGGCTGAAAGATAATAAGAGCACGTGAAACGATCACTGCTTGTATCCTCGGCCGTCGTACTTCTCGCGGCGACAACTTACGCCGCGCCCGAACCGCTGATCGGAACGTGGCGTCTCGAGAGCCAGGAAGTCAACGGCCAGAAGACCACTTCCGAGGCGCTCACGCTGAAAGTGTCCGAAGCGGGCGACAAGCTGGCGTTCGCCTTTTCCGTGCCCGTGAACAACGTTTATTTCGTCAGCACCACTTACACGGCCAAGCTGGATGGCAGCGAAGCCGACGTCAAGAACGCACGAGGCGAGAAGATCGGCACTATCCAGTTGAGCCCTGCGGGCCCGTCGCAGTACAAGCTCCTTTTGAAGGGACCGAATCGTCCCGATAGTTCCGGCAAGCTCACCGTTTCGCCGGATGGAAAGACCCTGACCAGCGAAGCTGACACCATGCAGGCTGGCCGGTCCGTGCATTCCAAGCAGTTTTTCTCGCGCTACTAAGCGGTGCGCTGTGGGGTTTTTCGAACGCTATTTTCGCCGTCCACAGCAGCTCCTGGCGCGCCGGATGAACTTTCAGGTACACCTTTGGATCGGGATCATTCTGACGGTGTATATGATCGGAATCGGCCTCACCGGTTCGATTCTTGTATTCCGTCCGGAGATGGAGCGGCTATTTGGCATGAAGCCCTGGCAGGAGATCCGACTGCAAGGCCCGATCGCCGATATCGCCACCGTCGTCGAAAACTTGCGTGCGGCTTATCCGCACTGGCGCATCGTATCGGTGGACACGCCATCTGAAAACGACGTTACGTTCGTTGCCGTTCTGGAAGGGCGGGGCAGGATCAAAGTCGCGTGCGATCCGGCGAATGGCAAGATCCTGGGCGCATTTCCACGGCGGCGCACTTGGTTGGATGTGACGCAAGAGCTGCATGAGAGCCTGCTGATTCATCCGGGAAGTCAAGGCCGCATGTTGAACGGGATTGGCGCAGCCTCGCTGCTGGTACTGAACATCACGGGAATGGTGATCTGGTGGCCAGGCATCCGAAATTGGAAGCGCGCGCTGCTGGTGGATTTGCGCAGGAGCTGGCGGCGAATCAATTGGGACTTGCACAACGCCGCGGGCTTCTGGACCATCCTGATCGCCACCTTTTGGGCGGTGAGCGGCATCTATTTTGGATGGCCGAGGCAGGTGTTCCAATTCGTGAATTCGATTTCGCCCGTGATTAGCGCACGTCCGCCGGCCGTGAGTGTGGCGCCTGGGACCGATGCTCCTGACCTGGACCTTCGCGCGCTGGTGCGGCGGGCCCATGTGATCGATCCCGGTACGACGCTGGGGGGAATTGCGTTCCCCTATAGCCGGCGGGCGCCCCTCGGGGTGCTGATGCGCCGGCGCAACAGTCCCGGATACGAGTATGTGGACACCGTGTATTTCAATCCGTACACTGGCGAATATATTTCTACTTGGGCCTACGGAGTGAACCAAAGCCTGGGCGATTGGATCATTTGGTTGGAAGTACCGCTGCACTTTGGCACGTATTGGGGGCTGGGCGTCAAGATTGTCTGGGCCGCTGCGGGGCTGGCTATTCCGGTGCTGGCGGTCACGGGCCTGCTCATGTATTGGAATCGAGCGCTGCGAAGAAGGTGGAAGAAGCTGCGGAAAGTCCGGACGGCGCCTGTTGCGGCCTAGCGTTTCTCGCAACCTTGTTCCTGTTTTAGCAATGTTTATGATAGGATCATTTGAAACAACTGTATGTCAAAAACGACTTCGGCTAGCCGCGATATCGCGACCACGATTCATCCTTATACGAATCTGAAGCTGCACGAGTCTGAGGGGCCGCTCGTGATCACCGAGGGCGACGGCGTGTTTGTCCGCGGCGAAGATGGCAAGATGTATCTCGAAGGGCTCGCGGGATTGTGGTGCGTCAGCCTCGGTTTTTCCGAGCGCCGGCTGGCCGAAGCTGCCTACCGCCAGATGTTAAAGCTGCCTTTTTACCACACCTTTGCTCATAAAGCGACGGATATTGGTATCGAGCTAGCCGAAAAGCTCCTAAGTATCGCGCCTGCGCCGATGTCCAAGGCATTTTTTGTGAACTCGGGGTCGGAAGCCAACGATACTGTCGTAAAGTTGGTCTGGTATTACAACAATGCCCTGGGCCGCCCACGCAAGAAGAAAATCATCAGCCGCACCAAGGCCTATCACGGCGTAACGGTGGCCAGCGCCAGTCTCACGGGACTTGCCAACAATCATCGCGATTTTGATCTGCCCATCGCCAATATCCTGCACGTCGACTGTCCGCATTACTATCGCTTCGGATTGCCGGGCGAGACCGAAGAGGCGTTTGCCAGCCGGATGGCCGAATCGCTCGAAAATCGAATTTTGAGCGAAGGTCCCGAGACCGTGGCGGCATTCATTGGCGAGCCGATCATGGGCGCTGGCGGAGTTTTGCTGCCTCCCGCAACATATTGGGATAAAATCCAGGCTGTTTTAAGAAAATACGATGTATTGCTCATCGCCGATGAAGTGATTTGCGCCTTCGGCCGCACGGGCGAGATGTGGGGAACCACCACCTTCGGCCTGAAGCCCGATATGATCACTTGCGCCAAGGCGCTCTCCTCGGGCTATCTCCCCATCGGCGCCGTCCTGGTGTCAGAAGCCATCAATGGTGCCTTGGTCAAGCAATCCGAAAAGATCGGAGTGTTTAGCCACGGCTTCACCTACAGCGGCCATCCGGTGGCGTCGGCGGTCGCGCTCGAGACTCTGAAGATCTATGAACAGGACGATATTCTCTCGCAGGTTCGCCGCGTCGCGCCCCGCATGCAGGCAGGGCTACGCCGGTTCGCAGATCATCCGCTGGTCGGCGAGGTTCGGGGCATCGGGCTTATTGGTGCGATCGAGCTGGTCCGCGATAAAGCCACCAAAACGCCCTTCGATCCCGCCGAAGCGGTTGGTCCGTTTCTCTCTAAGCGCGCTCATCATCATGGAGTGATCCTCCGGCCGCTGGGCGATTCCATCGCGTTCTGCCCCCCGCTCATCATCAAGGAATCGGAAATCGATTTGATGCTGGAGCGTTTCGCACTCGCACTCGACGATACCTTCGCCATGGTTCGAGATCGCGGATTGGTGGCGAGCGGTTTGGTTCCGGCGCTGGCCAAGTGACGTTGCGCGCCCTCAAAAAGTAGGCGGCGTATTAATCCAGATGACGATCGTCTCGCTCTTGCCAGGGTTCAGCCAGCGATGCTGCGTCTTGCTGGTGAAATAGAAGCTGTCGCCGGTTCGTAGTTGAAATTCCTGGCCAGCCAATTCGATGTCCAGACGCCCGCGCACCAGATATAGAAACTCCTCACCCTCGTGCGAGTACGATTCGCCGCTTCCGGCTCCGGGAGCGATGCGAAACAGATGGGGCTCCATCGTAATCTTCCCGGACGCCAGCAGTTCCATGTGAACGCCGGGGCCGCCTTCCAGACTCTTGCGATCGCTCGGCCGCACCAACGGGCCCGTACCGTCGATCGGATTGAACAGATCGAGAATGTTGAGTCCGTAGTATTGCGCCAGCTTGTGCATGATGCTGATGGAGGCGCCGCTCTGCGATCGCTCCAGGTTGCTCAGAAAGCCGATCGACACGCCCACCGCATTTGCCACAGTAGCGAGCGATTCGCCGCGTTGCAGGCGCAGTTTGCGAAACCTGGGGCCGATGGACGATTGCTCCTCTGCCGGACCGGCAGCGCGATGATTCAGCAGTCCCTCTTGCTTCAGTTGGTTCAGGATCGCTGGCGCGTTCAAGCCCTGGACCCGCCGCAGATAGATGGCGCGCCGCAGAACCCGCAGATCGTCGTTGGTATAAAGCCGATACTTGCTGCGGCTGCGCGCGGGACTGGCTAGGCCAAGCTTCTCCCATGAGCGCACCATGGACGCGGACACGCCCAGCCGTTCGGCAACGGCGCCGACCTTTAGCGATTCGCCGACTTTTTTCCCAGAACGCGCGGCTTCCTTTTTGCGGTCTTTGGCGATGGAGTGTGAGTTAGAAGAAGCCTTGGACAAGGATATCTCTACGCGCCCCCCGTTGGGCGTTCCTGTGATTTTGTCTTTCGAGTATAGCAGTGAAAGGGCTTGCAATTTCGTCGCATATGCTTTTAGATTTATTGTAAGGTTGTGGAGCACGCATGAGCATGCACGATTTGGGCGCAGACGATCTGGGAATGACCCGCAAAATCGACCGAAGAGATTTTCTCAACGGCGTCGCTATCGGTGTCACGGCGGGACTGTCGGCGTTCGCGAGCGCCCGGGCGCAAAACACAGCTGCCGAAAACGATCCTCCGCTGCGAACTGGACTCCGCGGCAACTACCCGGCGGCCATCGACGAGTTTGACGCGATTCGGCAGGGCAAATATGCGCAGCCATCGCTCTCCGATGCGGATGTCCGCGAAGAATACGACCTCGTCATCGTCGGCGGGGGCATCTCCGGTCTCTCGGCCGCATATCTCTACCGGGCCGCGCTTGGCCCAAGTCCCAAGATTTTGATCTTGGACAATCACGACGACTTTGGCGGGCATGCCAAGCGGAACGAATTTCACTATCAGGGGAAAACGTTCGTCGGCTTCGGCGGAACCATGGGAATCGAGACGCCCTATCCTTACAGCTATTGCGCCAAAGCTCTCATCCGCGATTTGGGCGTCGAGGTGGAGCGTAATCCGGAGTTTCTAAATCACGATCTGGAGCAGAAGTACGGCCTCGGCGCGAGCACGTTCTTCGACAAGGAGCACTTCGGCGAGGATCGCCTGGTGAAAGGGAACCCGCGCCTGCCGCAGTTTTTCGCTAAGGCGCCGCTTTCCGATGCCGCGCGAAAAGATCTCATTCGCTTGCACGGCAAGAATCCCGACTACATGGCCGGCATGAGCACGCACGAGAAACGCGCCGCGTTGGCGAAGATGAGCTATCAGGACTACCTTCTGAACATCGCGAAGATGAGTTCCGATGCGCTGCCGTTTTTCATCGGTGCAGGCGGCCGGAACAACAAACGGGTGGACACTACGCCAGCGCTTGAAGCGGCCGAGCACGGTCTGGTGGGTTTCAACGGGCTCGCGCTCGAATTGGAACAGGAATTCAATGAAGGCTCTTACCTGTTTCATTTTCCCGACGGCAACGCGTCCATCGCGCGGCTCCTCGTTGGCAAATTGATCCCTGGGGCGCTGGCGGAACATCAATCCATGAACACCATCGTGGGCGCGCGCCTGGCCTACGACAAACTGGACGATCCGAATTCGAAGACGCGCATTCGCTTGAGCAGCCCCGTGGTGCGTGTAGAACATGAAGGTCCTGCTGAGCGCTCAGCGCGCGTTCGCATCGCATATCGCAATGGTGGAAAAACGTGCGGCGTACGTGCACGCTATTGCATTTTGGCTTGCAACAACGCGCTGATTCCTGCGTTGATGCCCGAGATTCCGGCTCACCAGAAGGAAGCCCTCGCCTATCCGGTGAAGGTGCCAATGCTTTACACCAATGTTCTGCTCAAGAAGTGGACTGCGTTTCAAAAGCTGGGTGTGTCGCGTATCAGCGCGCCCGGCATGTACCACCCCAACACATTTCTCGATCCTGGCTCAACGGTCGGCGGATATCAAGGCGTCGCCACGCCGGAGGAGCCCATCATTTTTCATATGACGGCGAGCCCTAACAAACCCGGCCTTCCGCGGAAAGAGCAGAATCGTCATGGACAGCAAGAGTTGCTTTCGATGACGTTCCAGGAGTTCGAGCTGAAGATCCGCGATCAGATGGCGCGCATGCTTGGTCCCGGCGGCTTCGATCCTGCCGAAGACATCGCCGCGATTACCGTGAACCGCTGGCCGTACGGGTACGCGTATACGTACGATACGCTGGCCGATCCCGACGTTCCACCGGAACAGCGCCCGCACGTCATCGGACGACAGCGCTTCGGCCGGGTAACGATCGCGAATTCCGACGCAGGCGCGGCCGCCTTTACGAATCAAGCGATCGACGAAGCCAATCGCGCGGTGCAAGAGCTGCTTCTGTTGCAAGGTTTGACGTGATCGAGATCGGATTTTGGCTGCTCGGGATCACGCTGGCCTTCCAGTCCTCCAATTCGAAAAATCCGCCGGCGCAGCCGCTGCCCTACAGCCACAAGACGCATCTCGCGCTCGGACTGAAGTGCGCCGATTGCCATACGAATCCCGAGCCGGGCGATCGAATGGAGTTTCCGGACGTGACCACTTGTATGGATTGCCACGCCACGATAGCCAAAGACCGGCCCGCGATTCAGAAGCTGGCCGAGTTCGCAAAGTCCAAACAGCCGATTCCGTGGGCGCGCGTCTACGTTGTCTCCGCGGGCGTTTATTGGAACCATCGATCGCATCTGGACGCAGGCGTGAAGTGCGAGACTTGCCACGGGCCGGTTGCGCAAATGGACGTGATGGCGAACGTCACCAATGCGACCAACATGGCCGGCTGCGTGGAATGTCACCAGCAAATGAAAGCGGGCACCGGCTGTGCGTTTTGCCATGAAGGCAAATAGCGCGAGTTCTTAGTGGCCCAGCGGCTCTGGGATCGCCGCTCCATCGGCGCGCGGATCGGACGCGGCATAATTCATGCCTGTTTTCGAATTGTGTAGAATCGCCTGGCCGCGGCCCATCGTTTCCACGTATTCGCGCCCAATACGAATCTCGTGTCCACGCTCGGACAACTGCTGCAGCGTCTGCTCCGGCACGCGCGATTCGATGTAGACATCGCAGCCCGGCGCGTTGCTCTTGAAGAAACGCGGGGCTTCCAGCGCTTCCTGCAAGCTCATGCCGTAATCGACGTAATTGGAAACAAACTGCGCGTGGGCCATCGGCTGCACAGCGCCGCCCATGATGCCAAAGCCCATATGCTCGTCGCCCTTCTCCATGAATGCCGGGATGATGGTGTGAAACGGCCGCTTGCCGCCGGCCAGCACATTGGGATGTTTCGGATCAAGATTGAAACTGGCGCCGCGGTTTTGTAGCGCGAATCCCAAGCCTTCCACAGTAACTCGCGAGCCGAAGGCTGAATAGAGGCTCTGAATCCAACTGGCGATGTTGCCGTCTTTATCGACCACGGTCAAATACGTCGTGTTGCTGCCCACCGGATCGCCAGCCTTCACTTCGCAATTCGCGCGCTGGGGATTGATCTCGGCCGCCCGCTTGCGCGCGTATTCTTTCGAAAGTAGCTGGGCAACCGGAACATCGTGCACGCGAGGATCGGCAACGTTAGCGTGAACGTCTGAATACGCGAGCTTCATCGCCTCAATGCGTTTGTGCAATTCCGGTGCACTGAACGCGCCCAGCGGCGTAGGGGGCGCCGTCTCCATGATGTTCAGCATCTCGAGCGCGGCCATGCCTTGGCCATTCGGCGGAAGTTCGTAGACGCGCCAGCCGCGATAATCGATGGACAGCGGTTCCACCCATTCGGACGAATACGACGCGAGATCCTGCGCCGTCATTGTGCCGCCCAGATGCTCAGACGTTTTCAGAATCGCGGCGGCGATTTCGCCTTTGTAGAACGTATCGGGCCCTTGTTCCGCGATTAACCGCAGCGCGTGCGCCATACCGGGGTTCTTGAATAGTTCGCCTGTCTGCGGCGGCTTGCCGCCTAGCAGCAACACGCGCTTCGATTCAGCATTTGCCTCCAGCCGCTGGACAAGGTCGGGATCGGCCCACACTTCCCGTGCGCCTTCGTGCACCGGAAATCCCTGCTCGGCATACATAATCGCGTCGTGAAACAGGTCCTTCCAAGGGAGTTTCCCGAAGCGCTGATGCATGCGATACCAGCCTTCCACCGCGCCTGGAACGGTAACTGTGTGGATGCCATCTTGCGGCATTCTCTTGATGTCGTGTTGCGCGAGAAACTCCGGCGACAGCGCGCGCGGCGCGGGGCCCGAAGCATTCAGGCCGGTCAGCTTTCCCGTCTTCGCGTCCCAATACATGACGAAGAGATCGCCTCCCATGCCCGTCATCATTGGCTCCGTGACACCGAGGACGGCATTCGATGCGATGGCAGCATCCACCGCCGATCCGCCGCGCGCCAAGATTTGCGCACCGGTTTGCGACGCCAGAACCTGGCTCGTCGCCGCGATGCCTTGCTGGCTGATGACGATGGAGCGGCCGTAATTGCGGCCGAGCACTTGCGGGTACAGGATCGACATGGGGAAGACCGAGAGTCCCAGAATACTGAAGATGAGTTTCAAGCGCCGCCTTTCAAAACGGTGTTTTCGGCTTGAGCAATCAGCGCCTCGCGGATTGCCGATCGCGAACTAGCCTTGAGGACGCCTGCAATTAGGCCCGTCATGTTCCCCACCGCGAAACTGATCCCTTGGAGATTACGGTCGACGGGAACGCCGGGAATCGGCCGCGGATAGGGTGACGCATGAAACATTCCGTCATGATAACGGAAAACATCGCGAGGGCAATCGGGATCGGGTAGAACTCCGATGATGCCGGGCAGACTGCCGGGCATGGAACTCCCGGCGCTTACAACTAGCAAGTCATCGCTGAGGGCTTCAAGGAAACGATCGCGATGCGCTGGATTCTCCGTGCCCAAGCTTAAATTCACGATGTCCATCTCGTGAACGCGGCACCATTCAAGCGCACGAAGAATCACATCGATGTTTGCCGTGAGCCGCCGGTCAAAAACCTTGACCGCGTACAGTTCGGCGTCCGGCGCTTTTTCGCGGATAGCGCCCGCCACCGCGGTGCCGTGACCTAATCGATCCACTCCATCCGGTCCCTCGCCGTCCAGCGTGATCTCGACAGCGCCGGCGATTTCCCCAACGTGCGGATGGCCGGGATGGATCCCGCTATCGATGATCGCGATCTTCACGGTAGAACGGCGATGCCCGCGTAGGTGACGTCGTTCTTCAGATCCCACGTCTTCTCCAACTGGAGCGTGGCGGTGTCGTAAACCTCAATTTCAAAACCCGCGCCGTAGATATAGAGCTTCTTGCCGTCGCTCGACATGCCGAAGCTGAAGCGCGTGCGGCAGGGAACTTCGGCTTTCTGGGTGAGCCGGTCGTTCGTCAGGTCGAATCGCCAAAACTCGCAGCGCTTATTTCCGTTCGCGCCATTGGCGACGATGGTATACGCGGTCTTCTTGTCCGGCGTCACCTGCAGACCCGCCATACCGGCCGGCGCCGGGCCGATCGGATCGTAGTCCACATGCCGCGTCGTCAAGTCCAAACGCGCAAGGCCGAAGACACGGTTGTGCACGATCGGATCGGCCGAATTAAACACCGATGTGTGCACGCCAGGCTGGCTGATCAGATCCAGATCGCTTCCCAGATGGACATTTTCCATCGCGCCGAAATCCGGTTGCGCCAGATCCAATTCGTCCAGAACCTTGAAATCCGTTGTCTGGAGAATCTTGATCTTCGGCCCGAACTGGTACAGATACTTGCCATCGGGCGACACTTCGAAGGAGAGGCGGTTGCTGCGTTCGTCCTCGGGCGGCATGTCCACGGTCTTCACGATCTTCTGCTGCACGAGATCGATTACAGTGTATTTCGCGCGCGCGACATCGAAGTGTTCGGAAAGCTTATCGATCTCACGGGTCACGGTATAGAACAGCTTGCCGTCGGCATCCACAGCGCCGCCGCGGAAGCGGTACTGCTTGGTCGGCGTGTTCAGCTCAAAATGGTTGATCACTTTGCGCGTTGCGACGTCGATCACCTCAATACCGTTGTGATCGATGGTGGTGACGTAGATTTTCTTGTGATCGGGGGCCAGGCGCATCGACATGGGTGTGCCGGTTTCCAGGGGAATGCGGTCCACGATTTGGCCCTTGGCCTCATCGAACACCAGCACTGCAGCCGGGTAGGCGGGAAGGTACAGCGTGCCCGCATTCGCAACGGCCGCGAACAATGTCAGAAGCGGAAACAAGCATTTCATACTTTAAACAAGGTTACGATAATTCGATCGCTCAGCGCTCGGTCATCAGATCCGCAACCGCCTTTTGCAGCGGATCGTCACTCGCGGAAAGGGTCTGGATCACGCCCTCGCGATCTTCCGGCTTGCGATTCTGATTCAACTTGAACTTCCCTTCCAGTTTCTCGATCTTGATTTCGAACGCTACGATGTCCATCAGCATCTTCTGAACCCACCCGGCATCCGGGTCGAAATCCCAAGGCTGTTCGAATGAGCCCTCGTGTTTGGCGGTCAGATCTTTGAGCAGCGCGATCATGGCCGCCTTGTTTCCAATTTTCGGGACGCCAGTAGCGTGAACCACGGTGTAGTTCCATGTGGGAACGTTCTGGGGATTCACGTACCAGGATGGCGAAACGTAGGTGTGCGGCCCTTGGAAAATCACCAGCGCCTTTGAACCGGATTGCAGGTCTTTGATCTGCGGGTTGCGGATCGCGATGTGCGCTCGCAGCACCCCGTACGGTTCCACGCTGCGATCCAGCAGGAACGGAATGTGCGACGCGATCAACTCACCATCGCGCTGCGTGACGATCGTTGCGAAATTGAATTCCTCCATGAAATCGTGGAGGCGCCCCAAATCTTCAACGGCGAATAGCGGCGGCACGTACATATCTGCTCATTGCAGCACATCTGCAAACCTGGATAAACTCGCAGCATGGCCGATCAACCGCCCGCTCCCAAGGTCACACGCCGCGAGGCCGCGCAATTGTTGGGAGCCGCTGCCGCCACGCAGTTGCTCGCCGCCAAAGGCCCGGACATCTGCTTTCTTACCGCAACCGAAATGGCGGACCTGATTCGCCGCAAGAAACTCAGCGCCCGCGAAACTCTGGACGCTCATCTCAAGCAGATCGAGCGCGTCAATCCGAAGGTGAATGCGATTGTCACATTGGTGGCCGAGCAGGCCGTCGAGAACGCACGCAAAGCCGATGAAGCGCAGGCTCGCGGCGCAGCGCTTGGGCCATTACACGGGCTGCCCATCGCGCATAAGGACCTGGTGGAAACGGCGGGCATCCGCACTACTTTCGGCTCGCGAATCTTTAAGGACTATGTGCCGGCGCACGATGCGATTCTCGTCGAGCGTATCAGAAACGCGGGTGCCATCTGCATCGGCAAAACCAACGCTCCGGAATTTGGCGCCGGATCGCAGACTTTCAACGCCGTGTTCGGCGCTACGAAAAATCCTCACGATCTCACCAAGACTTGCGGCGGCAGCAGCGGAGGTGCGGCGGTGAGCCTGGCATGCGGCATGATTCCGATCGCCGACGGTAGCGATAGCGGCGGCTCCTTGCGCAATCCCGCGGCGTTTTGTGGCGTGGTTGGATTCCGCACCGCCCCCGGCCGCGTGGCGCATGCTGCTGGCGGTGACTCCTGGTCCACTATCGCGGTTTCCGGTCCCATGGCGCGCAACGTTCCCGACCTGGCTCTGCTGCTCAGCGTGATGTCTGGGCCCGATCCCCGCTGTCCCATTTCGATCACCGAACCTGGCACGCGATTTGCCGGCAATCTGGAACGCAACTTCAAAGGCGTCCGCGTCGCATGGTTCAAGAACATGGGCGGTATTCCGTTTGACCCGCGAGTTCTCGCCGCGGTCAACGCGCAGCGAAAGGTTTTCGAGAACCTCGGCTGCATCGTGGAAGAAGCCGAACCGGATTGGACCGGCGGGCTTGCCGCTTACGATACTTTGCGCGCGTGGGGCTACGCTTCGTCGCAGGCCGAGAACATCCGGCTGCATCGCGATCTCGTAAAGGACACTATTCAATGGGAGGCCGAGCGCGGCTCGAAGCTCACCGGCGCCGATATCGCGCACGCGCACACGCTGCGCAGCAAGGCGTGGGACAACATGCGGATCTTTCAAGAGAAGTACGAATACTTCATCACGCCTACCTCGCAGCTGCCGCCTTTCGACGTGACCCAGCCCTATCCAACCGAGGTCGCAGGTGTGAAAATGTCGACTTACATCGAGTGGATGAAATCCTGCATGATGATTTCAGCGCTTGAGAACCCTGCGATTTCGATGCCTTGCGGCTTCACTGAAGACGGGCTGCCGATCGGGCTCCAGATCGTCGGCCGCCATCGCGACGAGTGGAGCGTGCTGCAGTTAGCGCGGGCGTTCGAGCAAGCGACGCCGGGGACGCGGCGCAAACCGGCGATCGCGTAATTCCTTAGTGGCAGCAGTGATCTTTCGCCGGCGGCGGTGGCACGTCCATCGAAGCGTTGCGCTCGAAAAATCCATCAGGTCGGAATTGGAACCCGAGCATTGCAACCGGCATCACCGGCCAATCTTCCGGACGTGGCACGTGATTGTGGCCGAAGACGTACCACAGCGCGATCTCGGTGTCCTCCACCTTCCGATTCGCCTTGGTCCAAGTCGGCAAGCCATCGCCCGTCGGATGTTGGTTCGGATACTCGCCGGCGGCATAGCGCTCCTGCGGATCGTAGGGCGTCACCCAGAGGCTGTTGGCGGTGAAGCCCGCACGCCGCATGATGGGCGCATCCGGCTGCGCGAACGGCGGACAATTCTCACCGGGAACCAGGCGATATCCAACCGGCCGGCCGAGCCGGTTCTTCTTGCTGGGATTCACAACGCGCCAGAATCGCGCACTGGCCGAATTCACACGCCGCTGCGCCTCCTGCTCCGTCTTGAACAACTTCTCTTCGGCGACAAACGCGTTGCCGTGCGGATTGCTCGGGCCCATGGGCACTCCGACGGTATTCACTTCCACCACCGAATTGTTCGGGCCATCTACGCTTGGCACTAACCGCGCCGCAAAAATATGCTGATGATTTGGCGCGTTCAATTGCGGGGCGATTTCGGTGCCATACGGCGACGTCTCGCCTGGCGCGAGCGCCGTTGTGTTCATAATCCCGGTCAGCTTAATCTCGCACTGAATGGACCCGTCCTGATATAGATACCAATAGTATCCATATTCGTAATTCCCCACCGTTGCTATGAAGGACACCGACAACCGGCGCGACCTGCGCACTTCCGATTGCCCCGTACGCCAATCAGTGTGCTTCCACAGAATGCCGTAATCTTCCTCATGCAGGCACACCGCGTTCTTCAGCGGCGTCACGTTGCCGTGGCTATCCACCAGTGGAAAATCGAAATAATGGATGACGCCCAGACAATCGCAGCCTAACGCGAGTGAATTCGCCAGCATTCCCAGGCCATATTCGCCGATATCGAAAGCATTCTTGCGATAATATTGCTCGCCAGGGTCGCCGTAAGGCACCACCATCTCGCAAATCGACGCGCGATACAGAACCGGCCGCTCCACGCCATCGTCGTTGTAGCTGATGGTGTGCAGCACCAAGCCCTCGCGCGAGGTGAAGCCTACGCGGAACTTCCATTTCTGCCACTCCACCTGGTTGCCTTCCACGGTGAAACTGGTGCCTTCCGGCTGCACGATTTCAACGGGCTTCAGATCGGTGCGCATGTTGGGAATGTATTCCCGCGCCCAATTGCCCGGCTCCGGCGGGATGGGCGCAATCGGATATTCCTCGATGCGGGTTACCTCCATCTTGTAGAGATCCACCACCACCACCATGCTGTCGATGGGCCGCGCGTAGCCGTTGTCGTTGGCCTCCGAACGCAGGAAGCACAGCGCCCGTAGCCTGCGAACGCCCTGCTCTTCCGCCAATTCGGTCCCATACTGGCCAGCCGACCAAGGGTCCACCATCACCAGATCGGCGTCCGTCACGCCGCGCTTCTTCAGCGCCTCTCGAAACAGAGGCGAGCGCCGGACAGCCTGCTCGCATTCACCAAACTCGTCCAGAATCACGGAAGGCTGTACTTCGGCCGGCAGCGGTGTCACCGATGGCACCGACTTGTTCACCAGATCCACCACCACTTCGTACGACGCGCGCTTGCTGCGATCCAGCAGAACCGCCAGCGCCTTCCGTTCAAACGAGTCGCCGGGCTGGTAGATCTCGATGAAAGCCTTCGCCGGTTCGATCAGGTTAATGGACGCAATGCGAACCGCATCGCCGAGATATTTTTCCCGCCTGAGGATTGCCACCGCATCCTGCAACTCGGCGGCGGAAAGTGGATCCAGTGGATGCTGCTTGTAAGGAGCCGCTGCGTGCTCCGAAATCTCGGGCCGGATGTCGGTTGTTGCCATATTGCCGCCTTTCTTGCTTTGAGGATCACTACTCAGCAACCGGGCTGACGCGGGGCGAAACGCTCGCCTTTTTCGCTTAAGTCTGATGCTAGTATAAGTGGATGGAACTTGGCAATAGTTCGGTAAGGTTGGTAAACCTCGCCGCCCCGTCCGCGCCAGAGTCTCCAACTTCCACCTCTTCTTATGGACTGAAGTCCGGATCCCTGTCGCCCTTCCAGACTTTGGCCCAATCCATCGCTGTGATCGCACCCACCGGCGCGCCGGTTATGACCGTGCCGCTGGTCTACGCACTAGCCGGACAAGGCTGCGCCATCGCTTTCTTGATTTCAACCATTGGCATTTTGCTCGTCGCGCTCAATATCAACCAGTTCGCCAGGATGTCGGCGTCGCCCGGCTCTTTATATACCTACATCACCGATCACATGCATCCCCGCTGGGGCGTGTTGGCCGGATGGGCGTTGTTAATCGCCTATATAGGGACGGCCTCGGCCGTAAGCGCGGGAGTCGCGAACTACGCCGATGTCATTTTTCGAGACCTGTTCGGTTTGCAAGGCTTTCCGCTCACGTTGACCGCGCTGGTTACGGTGGTCGCGTGTTTCTTGGCTTATCGCGATATACAAATTTCCACGCGTCTGATGCTTTGGCTGCAGGCCGCGTCGGTGGCTTTGATTTCTGTGATCGCGATCGGCATTATCGTCAAACATGGATGGCGGCTCGACATGGGGCAGCTGACCTTGCAGGGCGTCACTCCCCAGCAACTGCGTTTGGGGCTGGTGCTTGCCATCTTCAGCGCAGTGGGATTTGAAAGCGCGACTTCGCTCGGCTCCGAAGCCCGAGATCCCTTGATCAACATTCCGCGGGCCGTCAAATGGAGCGCGATTCTGGCCGGCGTCTTTTTCTTTTTGTGTTCCTACGCGGAGGTGCTGGCCTTTCGAGGGGAAACGCAGACACTCAGCCAAAACGCCGCGCCTTTGCATGTGCTGGCGCGTCAATTGGGGCTCCCACCACTCATAGGCACCCTCACCGATTTGGGCGCGGTGGTCACCTTCTTCGCGTGTTTCCTGGCTTGCATCACCGCTTCCGCGCGTGTGCTGTTTCTCATGGGGCGGCATGGCGCGCTGCACTCCGAACTCGGCCAGGCACACGACGAGAATCAAACACCGCATCGCGCCGTATTGCTCGCATCCGTCGCTGCGTTCCTGCCCGCCGCTGTTATGACTCTGCGCGGGATGAATCTGTTCGACATTTACGGCCTCATCGGGACACTCGCTACATTCGGGTTCGTCACCGCGTACATTCTGGTCTCCATGGCTGCGCCCATGTATCTGCGGGCGCAAGGCCGCCTGACTCCGCAGGCCATCGGAATTTCCGTGTTGGCTGTTCTCGCGATGTGCGCCGCGCTGCTGGGCAACCTCTACCCGGTTCCAGATGCCCCGTACTCGTACCTGCCTTACATTTACGCGGTGCTGCTACTCGCGGGGTTTGGTTGGTCCACCGTTTGGAGCGCCCGTACGCCTTCATTCGTTCCCGATATCGCCGCCGATTTAACGGTACTCCCCAATGAAACCGACTGATCGCGAACTGGGAATGGACCGCCCCATCCAGCGGCGGGATTTTCTGAACGGCGTAGCTGTCGCGATTGGCGCGCCCCTGCTCGGCGCGCATTCGGCTTTTGCACAACAGTCGCCCAGTTCGTCCAGTTACTATCCGCCGACGCTGACGGGAATGCGCGGCACGCATCCGGGATCATACGACACGGCGCACTCGCTGCGCGACCACACCTTCTGGAAAAACCACACCGACAAGCCGGCCGACACAGGCGAGCGCTACGATCTGGTGATCGTCGGCGGCGGCATCAGCGGACTGAGCGCGGCTTACTTCTATCGAAAAATCGCGGGCGATAACGCGCGCATTCTGATCCTGGATATTTTGGACGACTTCGGCGGCCACGCCAAACGCAACGAGTTCGATATCAATGGCCGCACGCTGCTCGGCTATGGCGGCACGTATGCGATCGAGAGCCCAAGCCCGTACAGCCCCATCGCGAAAAGCGTGATTGCCGATCTCGGCATCGACGTAACGGCCGACGCGCGAGTGCGAGACACCAAGCTCTATCCGTCGCTCGGCATGGGTCCCGGCGTCTTCTTCGACAAAGCAACCTTCGGCGCCGACGTACTGTTGCCCGATCCCAAACCCGAGAAAGATGCTGACTTCGGCGATCCAGGCACTTCCGAAACGCATTGGAAGGCCTTCCACGAACAGGCGCCGTTGCCCGCGCAGGCCAAGCTCGATATCCAGCGCATCTACGAGGGCAACAAAGATTATATGCCGGGTTTGTCGCCGGCCGAAAAGAAAGCTCGGCTCGCGCGCATGACCTACGCAAAGTACCTGACTGACGTCGTCGGCGCCGATCCTGCGGTGGTCAAGTACTTCCAAACTCGTCCGCACGCCTACTTTGGCGTGGGCATCGATGCGGTCTCGGCGCAGGACGCCTGGGGTTTCGGACTGCCCGGCTTCCGGGGTTTAGACTTGGGCACCGAGCCCGGCCCGGGTATCAGTCACGATTCGATTCAAAGCGACGAGGCCGAGAAATACTGGTTCCATTTCCCCGACGGCAACGCGTCCATCGCGCGTCTGCTGGTGCGGAAACTGCTTCCGGCCGCGATTCCCGGCAATTCAGTTGAAGACGTCGTCACCGCTCGCGCCGATTATGCGCGCCTGGACGAAGCCTCGTCGAGCACTCGCATTCGCTTGAACAGCACCGTCGCGCGCGTTCAGCACGTCGGCGACTTGGACGCTGCCAAAGAAGTGGAAGTGGCCTACATCAAGGACGGCAAGCTGCAATCGGTTCGCGGGGGCCGCTGCATTCTGGCGTGCTGGCACACCATGATTCCCTACCTTACCAGCGAAATCCCGGAGCGCCAGCGCAAGGCGCTCTCATCGGCGGCGAAGGTTCCCATCGTTTACACCAACGTCGTGTTGAAGAATTGGACCGCGTTTCAAAAGGCGGGAGTCAATTCGGTCTACGCGCCCGGCAGCTATTTCGAAGCGATGCAACTCGACCTGGCGGTGAGCATGGGCGGCTACAAATGTCCCCGCACGCCCGGCGAACCGATCGTCGTGCATCTGATGAAGACGCCCTGCCATCCCGGCCTTGCCGCGCGCGACCAGCATCTGGCGGGCCGCCGGGAGTTGTATGGCACGACGTTTGAAACCTTCGAGCGCAACATTCGCGATCAAATGGGCCGCGCACTTTCAAGCGGCGGTTTCGATCCCGCGCGCGATATCGCCGCCATCACGGTGAATCGCTGGCCGCACGGCTACGCATACGAATACAATTCTTTGTTCGATCCATTCTGGCTCGAAGGCGGCGAGCAACCGTGCGTTGTGGCGCGCCAGCCCTTCGGAAGAGTGGCCATCGCAAACGCCGATGCCGCCGCTTACTCGTACACGGACGCTGCCATCGATGAAGCGTACCGCGCTGTCGACGATCTGCTCGGCATCTCGCGCGGCTAGAGATCTTCGAGCGCCATGTGGGATTCGGGCAGCACCTGGCCGCCATCCACCACGATGGTTTGCCCGGTGATAAACGCTGCTTCATCGCTCGCCAGAAACAACGCGGCGTATGCGACGTCTTCCACCGATCCCAGCCGCCGCTGAGGAATCGCCGACGTCATGCGCGCGATATATTCGGGGCCGAGCGCTTCTACCCCTTCCGTCAAAATGTTGCCGGGCAGCACCGCGTTCACAGTGATATTGTGCGGAGCGAGCTCGATCGACGCTGTTCGAACGAAGCCAAGTTGTCCCGCCTTGCTCGCGGCGTAATGGCTCCAGCCGGGATAGCCGGTAATGGGCCCAGTGATCGACGAAGTAACGATAATGCGTCCGCGGCCGCGCGCCTTTAACGCGGGCAGGCATGCGTCTACCGTCAGAAAAGTCCCTTTGAGATTGATGTCGAGGACTTGATCCCAGTCCGCGACGCTCATCGCTCCGAGCTTGGCTGCAGGAAAGATGCCCGCGTTGCAACAGACGATATCGATGCCGCCGTGCCGTTCAACCGCCGCCCGCGCCATGCGGGTGCAATCTTCGGGACGAGAAACATCGGCCGCCACTGCACTTGCGATTCCTCCGGCCAACCGAATCTCATCGGCGACGGCATCGGCCTGGGCCAAATCGCGCGCCGCGATCAAAACCTGTGCGCCTTTGCTAGCGAAGACGCGGGCAATTCCTTTTCCGATTCCTTTACTCGCGCCGGTGACGATGACCGAGCGGTCCGCGATAGTCGTGAGCACAATCAGACCATCTTAGCGGACACTTCCCCGTTCCACACGGCAACAGGCGCAATGGTGAAATAAAATGTAGCGCCCTCATTCGGCTTAGCCTCGGCCCATATCCTGCCTCCATGCCGCCGCAATACGCGCTGCGCCGTCGCAAGGCCGATCCCGATTCCTGGAAATTCCGTGTATTTATGCAAACGTTGAAACGCGCCAAATAGCGTATTGGCATACGCCATGTCGAAGCCTACTCCGTTGTCGCGCACGTGGAACACCAGCTCATCGTGATGCCACTTCTGGCCGAATTCGATCCTGGCTTGAGCGCGAGGCCCCGTGAACTTGACTGCGTTGCTCAGAAGATTGACCAGCACAATCTCTACCAGGTGGGCGTCCGCGATGCCGGTGAGCCCTTCCTGGATAGAGAAGTCGATACTTCGATTTGGTTCGATTTCCCGCAGACGGCAAGCAATCGCGCGGGCGAGGGCCGTCAAATCCACCGTTTCGTAGCGCAATTCGACCCAGGTCAAACGGGAAAGTTTCAAGAGATCGTCAATCAGCCGGCCCATGCGCTGTGTTTCGCCTCGGACGCGCTCCAGGTACTCGCGCGCGGTTTGATCGAGCTGGGGCCCGTAGTCTTCAAGCAAAGCCATGCTCCAGCCATCGATTCCGCGCAGCGGCGCTCGAAGATCATGCGACACCGAATAGGCGAAAGCCTCCAGTTCCCTGTTGGACGCTTCCAGTTGCGCAGTGCGGTCGGCAACGCGCCGCCCCAGCTCCTGATTGAGCTGCTTGATCTCCTCTTCCGCCCGGCTGCGGTCGGTAACGTCCCGGCTCGCCTCCAACACGGTTTTCCGTCCATCGGGCTCGGCGACTAGTGTCATCAAGGTTTCCACGACGATCTTGCGATTGCCGATGATATGCGTGAGTTCGCCGCGCCACCGGCCATCCTTCAGCAGCAGTGCTTCAACGTGAGCCATTCCTTCGCGGTGAAACGTACGGAGCGGATCGTGCGAGAGGCTGCCGCCTGCCTCCTGGAGGGTGATTCCGTACAGTTCCTCGGCGCCATGATTCCAGTATTCGATGGTGCCACCTAGCTCCCAGACGAAGATCGCCTCGTGCGCCTGGTCCAGGAGATCCGCTTGACGGCGAAGGTTCCGATCTGCCTTCGTGCGCTCCGTTATATCGCGGTTGATTTCCAAAATTGCGGCCGAACCATCGCTGTCCCGCATCAAGACCTGGCGGCTCTCGGCGATCAATTGCGTCCCATCCGCGTGGCTGTGACCCACTTCACCTTCCCAGCGCCCCTCCTGGGCGAGGACGAGGTCCATCGTCTCGGGCGACGTGCCGGATTGGGTCTGAAGCAACTGATGGATCATCTTCCCCCGTGCTTCCTCTCTGCTCCATCCGTACATGGCGCGGGCGCCCTCGTTCCATCCAGTGATTCGGCGGCTTTCATCGGCCACGATGATGGCGTCGTGCGAAAGATCGATTAAACGCGCCTGCCGGCGCAACTTCTGAGCGGAGGCCTTGAGCTTGCTGACTTCACTCTCGATAATGAATCCAGCGAAGATCAGTAAACCCACCAGAAGCAGGGTTCCACCGGCCAGGGCCCAGTGGGTGCGGCTAGCTTGGGATGCGGCGGCTTGGCTGCGCTCGGTTAACAGACGACGTTCTTCTGCGTCCATAGCCGACAAAACGCCGCGAACGTTTCGCATCAAGTGCATTTCCTCACCCGCGTGTACTTGCTGAATCGCGGATTCCAAGCCATTGTCGCGGCGCGCGGTAATGCCCTGTTCGAGTTGGGCCAGGCGGGCCTCGACGAGGCGGTTTAATTCCACTAGACGATTCTGCTGGGCGTCGTTGTCCGAGGGAAGAGCCGCGAGCTGATGCAGGGCGCTCCTCTCCACGGCGACAAGCTCGCGATAACGGTCCAGATATTGCCGCTCGCCAGTCAGCAAGTAACCGCGCTGCCTGGCGTCAGCGTCCTGTATGGCTGAAAATGCGAGTTCGGAGGCATTCAGTACCCGGTAGGTGTGCTCCACCCAACTTTGCGCGTCACGCGCGTTCTGAAAGTCGAACCATATCAAAGTGGAGCCGATGATCAGGAGCAGGGCCGAGGCAATCAACAGAGTGACGCGAGGCAGATGACGTGTACCGGAGAGCCGATGGCTTAGCAAACTCACCGCGGTGCCTGCGGCGGCAAAGGCCGCCAGAAGCCAGAGATCCGGGGCGTCGACACTGAAGCGAGCGAATATGTACCAATTGACCGCGAGATTCGCGGCTGTAGCGGCGAGACCCGGGCCGCGGCCAGCGAAGTAGGCCACGACCATGACGGCCAACAGGGAAACCAGAAGCGGAAGAATCAGGCTGGGGACGGGGTTCAGCGCCGCCTGCACGCCAATGCCGGCCAACACCGACAGTCCAGCCGGCACATAGTTACGCAGTGCCGTTGCCGGCGCGCCCATGTCAGCGTACACCTCCTGCCGTCAGTGTGGTTTTGGCCGAATTGTCTCTGCGCCTCAAGGCGAAGAGCAGCTTCACTTCCGTGCCACCGTCCGAGCGAATGTCTAAGCTGGCGCGCAATTGGTCGGCCAGCGCTCGCACCAGCCGCAGCCCCAGGGATCGCGATGTCGCCCAATCCAAGTTGCTAGGAAGTCCAACGCCGTCGTCGGAAAGCACCAGGGAAACAGCCTCTCCGGGTAGACTCCGCAGTTGCATGCGGATCTCGCCCTGGCGCCCGTCCGGGAAGCCGTGTTTCAAGGAATTCGAGATCACTTCGCTGATGAGCAGTCCGGTAGGCAGCGCGTCGTCCAGGTCGATCTTGATTGGATCGAGATCGGATTCGAGCCGAATCTGCCGGCTGTTCACTCCGTAGGAGCGAAACAGATGTTCCACCATGCGCAGCAGATATTTCGGGAAGTCCACCAGCGCCAGATCCCGGGATTGATAGAGAATCTCATGCAACAAAGCCATGGACTGGATGCGATTCTGGTCCTCGTCCAGCATCTTTTTGGTTTCGGAATTCGAAGCCGCCCTCGATTGCAGGCTCAGCAGGCTCGACATAACCTGCATGTTGTTCTTCACGCGATGGTGGATCTCGCGCAGCATTGTCTCGCGTTGCTGCAAGAGAACAGTTTGGCGCTCCAGCGCAAGCGCTTGCTCAACGTAGCGTTCCCGGCTTTCATTCAGCGCTTGTTCGGCTTGGGCACGTTCCCGGCGCGTTCGAGCATCTCGGATCTCCCGTTCCACCGCCGGGGCCAGGCGAGCCATATCGTCCTTGAGCAAATAATCGTGCGCCCCGGCTCTCATCATGGCCACCGCCAGTTCCTGGCCGATTGCGCCCGACACCACGATGAAAGGTATATCCAAGCCGCTCTCTTGGAGGACAAACAACGCGGCTGGTGCGTCAAATTCAGGCAAGCGATAGTCGGCGATAATCAGGTCCCAATGCTGTCTCGCGAGCGCCGCTTTCATCTCCGGGGCATCCACTACCCGCTCGGAAAGCACGTCGTAACCGGCCTTTGTCAATGAGCGTTCCGTTAAGGCAGCGTCGCCGACCGAATCTTCAACATGCAGCAAGCGCAATGGGTTGCTCATGGGGATGCCTGAACTCGCGCGAGCGGAGGCGGCTCGTTTAACAGCAGCCAATAGAGAGCCAACTGCTCCACCGTGTGGACAAACTGATTGAAGTCCACCGGTTTCCGAATGAAACTGTTCACCCCCAGGTCGTAGCCCGCGGCGATATCCTGGTCTTCATTTGAAGACGTCAGAATCACCACCGGCATGCGCCGCGTTCTGGCATCCGCTCGAATTCGTTTCAGCAGGTCCAGCGCGGATAACTTCGGAAGTTTCAAATCCATTAGTGTGAGCAGAGGGATTTCGGCAGGATCCCGGCCGGCGAAGGCGCCGAGGCCGAAGATGTAGTCGAGCGCTTCCTGCCCGTCCTCGGCTACCACCAATTCGTTGACGATGCGCGCCTTTTCGAAAGCACGCTTAGCTAGAGCGATGTCGCTCGAATTATCCTCAATCAAGAGGATGCTCTGGGAAATCATCTGCCACCCCAATCTTGGGTACTTGCCAGGTGGGTCGTGGATTCAGGCGAGTCCGACTAAGTGCCGACGGCAGGGCGAGCTTACTGGCGCAGTCCGATTACTTTCGACAAGAATTGTACACTATGTTGAACCCGAGCGCCTGCATCCATGCCCGCAAATTGAGAACTGGCTCTGAGGAAATACAAGCCGCCCGACCCTGAACCGCTGTGGGATAAGAGCTTTTGGGATGGTAGCTTTCTTGCATTAAGTAAAACCGAGAAGAACGTGACTGGCGTACGCATCAGGCTTCGTGATCGGAATCAATTGGCGAACGTTTCCACCGGGCCGCGCGTCTGAAATAGGTGAACCAAACGTCATCCAAAGAACTGGAAGATCGATGCATTAACACCATCCGCATTTTGTCCGCCGACGCGGTGCAAAACGCCAACTCCGGTCATCCCGGCATGCCGATGGGCGCCGCCGCCATGGCGTACGTACTGTGGACCCAGTTCCTGCGCCACAATCCGCACAACCCGCACTGGGGAGATCGCGACCGGTTTGTCCTGTCGGCCGGGCACGGCTCCATGTTGTTGTACAGCTTACTGTATCTGAGTGGTTACGACTTACCGCTCGAACAGATCAAGCGCTTTCGCCAGTGGGATAGCCAGACAGCGGGGCATCCCGAGCGCGGCCTTGCACCGGGCATCGAAGTAACCACCGGGCCGCTGGGGCAGGGCTTCGGGAACGGCGTCGGCATGGCGATCGCCGAGGCTTGGCTGGCGGCGCGCTACAACCGGCCCGGCCACCGTATTGTGGATCACTATACGTACTCCATTTGCGGCGATGGCGATCTCATGGAGGGCGTGTCGCAGGAAGCCGCATCGCTCGCCGGGCATTTGCAGTTGGGCAAACTGATCTATTTGTACGATCAGAATCACATCACCCTGGCCGGGGCCACTGGGATCGATTTCACCGAGGATGTGGCCGCCCGGTTCGCGGCTTACGGCTGGCATACCCGCACGGTTCTCGACGGCAACGATACCGCAGACGTCGCCGCAGCCATCCGGGAAGCGCAAGCCGAAAGGCAGCGGCCGTCGTTGCTTCTGGTCCATACGCACATTGGTTATGGCAGCCCGCACAAGCAAGATAACTTTTCGTCGCATGGCAGTCCTTTGGGTGAGGAAGAGCTCGCAGCGTCCAAGAAGGCGCTGGGTTGGCCGACCATGGACAAGTTTTATCTTCCCGAAGACGCCGTGGATTACTTTCGGCAGGCCGTGCCCCGGGGCCAGGAACTGGAGCAGAACTGGGGCCATGCGTTCGAGGCGTATCGCAAGGATTTTCCAAAGGAAGCCGCGGAATTCGAGCAAATCATGAGCGGTCGGCTTCCAGAAGGCTGGCGGGCGGATCTTCCGTCCTGGAAGCCGTCCGATAAGCCCATCGCAACGCGGGCGGCGGGGGGAGCGGCGCTCAACGCGCTCGCCAAGCATTTTCCCAATATTCTCGGCGGGTCGGCGGATTTGAACCCGTCTACCGATACGGCTTTAAAAGGCTGGGGCGATTTCCAGCCATCGGAATCGGGGGGAGCAGGCACGCTGGGCGCGGTTGGCGGTGAATGGAGCTATGCCGGACGGAACATCGCGTTCGGGGTGCGCGAACATGCCATGGGTGCGGCGGTGAACGGAATGGCCGCGCATGGCGGCGTGCTGCCGTTTAGCGCGACGTTCTTCAATTTCTCCGATTACATGAAGCCCGCGATTCGGCTGGGCGCGCTGAGCCGTTTGAAGGTGGTGTACGTGTTCACGCACGACAGCATCGGGCTGGGCGAGGACGGCCCTACGCATCAGCCTGTGGAACAGCTGGCTGGATTGCGAGCGATGCCGGACCTGATCGTCTTCCGGCCGGCGGATCCGAATGAGACCGCCGAGGCCTGGGCGTTCGCGGTGCAGCATGACGGCCCGACCGTGTTGGTGTTGACGCGGCAAGTGGTGCCGCATCTCGATCGCAGCCGCGCCACTGAACCGGGGGTCGCGAGGGGCGCGTACATTTTGTCGGAGCCCGAGGGCGGCGCCGCGGATGTGATCCTGATGGGGACCGGCTCGGAAGTGGGATTGTGCGTGAAAGCGCAGGAGAAACTGAAGGAGCAGGGTGTTCGAGCCAGGGTGGTGAGCATGCCGAGTTGGGAATTGTTCGCGGCGCAAGACGAGGCCTATCGCGAGCGCGTGTTGCCCAGGCAGATGCAGAAACGAGTGGCGGTGGAGGCGGCCTCACCGCTCGGTTGGAGCCGCTGGACCGGGGATGAACGAGCCGTCATCGGCATCGAACGCTTCGGTGCATCGGCGCCCGGAGAAGAGGTTCTCGAACATCTCGGGTTCACGGTGGAGAATGTCGTCCGGACGGCGCTTCGCGTTATGAACACCGAGCCGCGACGCATCCCTTAACGATCCAAGACGACCCGCAGGAGCGGGCAGAGCGCGCTAATCCTCGACTTTTCGAGTGAAGCATCAGCGCCCATGTGGGCTGAAACCGTCAAGTAAAGTTCGGACTCCGAGGCGCCGGAAACAGCCACCACCCGGATCTCGGGGAACGATTGTTTGAATTCCCGCAACGCTTCGAAGCCGTCGCGGCCCGGCATGACCAGATCGAGAATCACGGCTTCCACGCCGTTATCGCGTATTTGCACTAAGCCTTGCTCGACATTGGCCGATTCGAGCACTTCAAAGCCAGCCGGCTCCAGAATGGCCCGCGCCAGCGCCCGAAAGCTCTCATCATCGTCCAAGACCAACACTTTTGCCGTGGAACATGCGGTCACCGGGGCCCGCTGCGGTAGATCTTGGGAGACCGCGTTCGTCATGCTCTACCGTATCGGTAAGGCCGGCAACTTTATGAGCCGACACACTTCACTCTTGACGAACGGCGCGCAACCGATAAGCCAACCGTGTACGCAACTGTCGTTTGGAGGCATCGGTGATACTAGCCACGGTCTCACAAGACCCTGATTTTCAAAAAGATGTGCGGGCGTCACTCGACGGGCACCTGCGCTTTGAGGCTGCCTGGGACCTGGGCTACGAGGACGCAGCCCGGTTGCTGGGTGTCAGCGCGGAGGAGAAATGTCTCCTCATCATCGATTTCGGAGATCCGCTCCTGGCTCTGCCGGTGGCCCGAGCCGTGGACGGACGCCCGCAGATTGCGAGCATCGCGGTCAAGGGCGGCGGTTCCCGCGAGGAGATGGTGCAGCTCATGCAGGTAGGCGTCCGGGATGTTCTCACCAGCTTCACGGAGCGCGAACTCCGGCAGGCTGCGACCCGTGCCTCCGCCAAGTTGGCGTCTTTGGACGACGTTCTGGGCGATCTGTTTGCGTTCATGCCCGCAAAGCCTGGCTGTGGCGCATCCACAATCGCCACGTACGCCACCGCGATTGCGTCGCAAAAGAGCCAGGAGCCGACGTTGCTGCTGGACTTCGATGTTCGTTTGGGCGTGACCTCGTTCCTGCTCAAAGCCGAAGGAGTCCACACTATCGCAGACGCATTGGTGCAGGCCGATCACATGGATGAGGATTTATGGTCGAATCTAGTGGCGCGGATCGGCAATCTGCACCTGCTGGGGTCGGGGCCGGTGGATTTCTCGCATCAAGTCTCGACGGATCGTTATGCGACGTTGTTGGACTTTGCGGTCCGGCGCTATTCGCTGGTCTCCGTCGATCTGCCGGGCACTATGGAAGACTGCGAAACCCAGACCCTGATGCGATCGAAACGCATTTTTCTGGTATGCACGCCCGATATCGGCGCTTTGCACGTGGCGCGCCGCAAAGCCGGCTGGCTGCAGGATCTTCGATTGACCGATAAGGTGGCAGTGGTGCTGAACTCGGTGGATCGACGCTCCGGGTTATCGGTGGACGATATTCAACGCATTATTCAATTGCCGGTTCGCCACATGCTGCCCGCCAACAACAGCGACATTGCGCGTGCCGTGCAGAAAGGCGCGGTTCTCGATAGCACAACGGGCCTCGGCAAACACATGGCCCGGATCGCGGCCGAGCTCACTGCCGGACGCCCGCAGTCGCAGAAACCGAACGCGGTGCGGCGCTTTGTGGAATATTTCTCGATTAGCGCGGCGCGCGATGCAAACTAACCCATGCACGAGAGGCGGCCACCGGGGAGAATGACATGACAAACCAAACCATCCTCAGTCTTTTGGATTACCTGTGCAACGAAGCCAGGAATTCAGTTCACGCCAGCTTTGGGCTAATGGCATTGCGCGCCGAGACGGCAACCGATCCCATTTGGCAAAGCTGCCTGGATACCAGCAAAAGCAGCTCCGAGCGGCTGCTTCGCTCCATAGATGACCTTCGGGAATTATTCGCGCCCGAACTCCCTTCGACGGATCTGCCGGAGGAGTTCGACATCACGCTCTGTCTCGGGGAAACCGTCGAGGTTTTGAATCTGGCCTCCGGCGAGCACGCCAGCCGCCTGGTTCTGCAAACACCCGCTGCGCCTTTGGTTGGACGGCAGGATCGCCGGGCCATCGAACAGGTGCTGACGCGAGTGCTGCGCACCGTGTCCCAACTCAGTGCGAGCGGAGAGGCGCGCGTGGCCGTCAGCGCGCTATCGCCAGCGCAGTCCCTCGCAGCCGGATGGGACGTTCGCGGCGGCGTCCGGATTCAGATCGTTCCCCACAACTCCAATATCGCGCTGCGCGTTTCCGATTGGCTGAACGCCGATCCGGAAGACGTGAATTTCAAGGGCGCCGATGACGTGCTGTTTGGCGTGGACACGCTGGTGGCCGGGAAACGGATCCGGGCGCTCGGCGGCAACGTCGAGTTTCAATGCGACGCCCGATTGCCCATGGGATTCACCATCACACTGCCCTGGTGCGCGGACGCGAACGCTGGGCGTTCGGCCCAAGCCCCTGAAAACGACGACATCAGCCTCAACATCCTGGTCGCCGAGGATTCCGACGATAGTTTCGTGCTCACCGAGATCCTGCTGCAGCGCGAGTCGATCTGGCGCGCCCAAAATGGTGTGGAAGCGATCGACTTGGTGAAGAAGCGGCGCTTCGATGTGGTGTTCATGGACGTGCACATGCCGGGGATGGACGGCTATCAGGCCATTCGCTCCATCCGCGATTGGGAAACCCAAACTGGCAACGCACGCACACCCATCGTCGTGCTTTCTTCTGACGATTTAGATACGCAGACACGATCGGCGGCGCGCGCCGGATGCTCCGGCTATCTGCGAAAGCCTCTGAACAACCGCGATCTAATGGATATGCTGCAACGCTTGAAAGACGTGCGAACGCTCTCGGCCTAATTCGCCAGCCGCGCCAGCGCTCCAATCACCTCCGCTGGTTTTTCGAACGGAGCGACGTGGCCGGCCTCGGGAATCAGGACCACCTCGGCGCCCTCGATACCCTTCTGAAACTCCCGTGCGTACACGGGCGGAATCAGCTTGTCGCCCGCGCCCCAAATCAGCAGCGTCTTCGCCTTGATCCGATACAGCCGCGACGCCAGGCCACGCTCAGGGATTGGAAACAGGATCTTGCCGGCAGCGCCCAACTGCCGCGCATTCTGCACCAGAAACGCCTGCAAAAATTTCGGATCGCTCATATCGGTGCCCGCGCTCATGATCTTTGCGCCCGCCTCGGCATCGTAGAACAAACATCCCGGCAGTTCGTACGGCAACATCGCGAAAATGTCCGGGATGGGATGTTCGTCCAGCCATAATCCGGCCGGCGCGATCAACGCGAGGCGCGACACATCGTTGGGCGCGATGGCGGCCATTTCGCTTGCGATCATTCCACCCATGGACAAGCCCACCAGGATGGGATCCTTCAGACCGAGCTGCTCCACCACATCCCAGGTGTGCAGCGTGAAATCCAACATATCGCGCAGCTCGCTGCATTCTTCGCTGTCGCCATAGCCGGGCACCAGCGGTGCGTAGACATGGAACGTTTGCGCCAGGGCGTCCAGGAAACCAAGATCCATATCCAGTCCGCCCGCGCCATGCAGAAACACCAGTGGCCGGCCCGCGCCGCCTTCGTAGTAGCGGACCGCGGCGCGATTGGTTTGTACCGTTTTCAATTCCATGCTTATCGCTCCGCGCCGGCGAGTTCGGGTTCCGGCTTTGCGCGCTGAGCGAGCGGCTTGCACCAGAAGCGATTGTCATTGACGTATTCGGGGGCATACTGCGGAAAAATATCGCGCAGCTTCGGCATCACCTTCTCGGCGAACAAGCGCGTGGAATACATGCACTTGTCCTTGGGCATGTCCCCGATCTGCATCAAGCAGAAAATATTTCCGGCGCGCAGCTTCTTGATCAGATCCTCCATACGCTGGCGCACCGTTTCCGGGCTTCCCGCGATCACGCTGCCGTTGTCCACCAGATCCTTCCACGGCAGCTCCTGGAACATGGTCTGCGGAGCGTATTGCGAGAGGATGCCCTTTTGAATGGTCTTGATGGTCCGATAGCCGGGCGCGTCGGCGAAGCCCGGATAGACGTGCAGACAGCGGTTGTAGAAATAGCTGACGTGCTTGGCGTACAGACGCTCGGCTTCGGCATCGGTCTCGGCGACGCAAATAGTCTGCGCGAAGCCCGCGCGATACGGCGACGTATCCGGGCAGTTGCGCTCGGCCACGCGATCCCAGTAGCCCTGCATCAACGCTTGCCCGCGAATGTAGCCGCCGAAGCTCAAATAAGAATACGAATAAGTATTGTCGATGCAAAAGTCGAAAGTTTCGAGCGATCCGCCGCCCGGGATATGGATGGGCGGATGGGGTTGCTGGATGGGCCGCGGCCAGAGATTCACGTATCGCAATTTGGTGTAGCGTCCATTGAACGCGAAGGGCTCGCGCTCGGCCCATGCGCGGCGGATCAATTCGTGAGCCTCTTTGTATTTCTCGCGCGTCAGGCCTGGAATGGTGCCGTAGCAATAGTTGGTGTCCATCGACGTACCGACGGGAAAGCCCGCTACCAAACGGCCGCCCGAGATGCAGTCCAGCATCGAAAATTCTTCGGCCACGCGTAGCGGCGGATTGTACAACGCGATGGAAGCGCCCAACACCACCAGCGCAACGTTATCGGTGCGCCGCGCCAGAGTAGCGGCAATGATATTTGGGGAAGGCATCAAGCCATAGGCGTTCTGATGGTGCTCATTCACGCCGATGCCGTCGAAGCCGAGCGTGCCCGCGTATTCCAGAAGATCCAGATAGTCGTTGTAGACCGTGTGGCCCGTCGCTGGATCGAACAGGCGGGAATCGATGTCCACCCAAACCGAGCGATTCTTCTCGCGAAAATCGGCTGGCAGATGCGGCCACGGCATCAAGTTAAACCAGGTGAATCGCATGCGGTCTCCTCACGCAACACGCCCTGCGGGCGCATTTGGCCCATCAGACTATCACATTCGGGATGACTGGCGGCTCGCGCTATTTTTCCGACTTGCTGTCGGGCGGGCCCTGCTGGCCGTTGGAGCCGACAAACAGCTTGCGTCCATCGGGGAACGTGATGTCGCGGCCGTTGAGTTTGTTGCTCGCGTCCTTGGCTTGATAGCCATCCACCACGATCTCGGTGCCGACCGGCAGCGAAGCTTTGGTGAAACCATTCCGCAGCAGCGTGTTCGGGCTTCCGCCTTCCACCATCCAACTGGTCACCGTGCCGTCGTCATTCTTGACGTCGATGTGGATCCAGGCGTGCGGATTGATCCATTCCATCTTCGTCACTGTCCCCTTGAGCTTTACCGGTTTGGTGGAATCGAACTCAGCCGCGAACGCATGATGCGCCCACACCGGCGCCGCAGTCGCCAACAAACCTACACCGGTAATCAGAATCGCTAGCTTGTGCATCGCTCTCTCCTTTTATTTCGCGCTTTTTTTCTCGGCTGCTCTGGCGCCGGCCAAAATATCCACCATCGCGTAATTTCCTTCGTGACAAGCGTACTCGTACACCGGCCCGTTGGTCTTGTTCAGCGGAATCCGCGCGGTCCAGGGCTTGATGAACGCCGTGGAATCATCGATGGTAAATTCGTATCGAATCACATCCGGGGACACTCGCGTGAAGCGCTCCGTCAGGTGCAAATTCGCGTCCGATCCCCGAAATGACACCTCGCCGTTGAAATTGGTGGTGTCCACCACCAGCGTGTCGCCCTCCCAATGTCCCCGTGAATCGCCCATCAATTCGCGAATTCCCGGCGCGACGTGCGGCCGGCCATCGAGCGGAATCAGACGTGTATCGTGAATCATTTCATTCAAGATCACCACGTAGCCTGGAGCTTGCAAAATCTGCAAATCGTTGTTGTACGGCCCGGGCAGCATAGGCGGACCCGCCGTGGTCCATGAGATGCACCGCTCTGCGAGTGATCGGCCTTCCGGGCCATCGGTCGAGTGATCCCGCATCCATGCACGAGCTTGTTCCACCCGTTTCTGCGCTTCCGGCGTCAGCGGCGGGACCTTGCCATCGGGCGGGTCGACGATCAGGGAAGTCCGCCGGTCGGCCACCAGGTTGTTCCCGCGATCGCGCCAGAATTCGTTGTAGGAGCGACCGACGTCCGCCTGTGTGCCGCCGTCACGCCGATCGCTGTTTACCTGTTGCAACACTTGCTTCACGTAGTCCGCGGCTTCTTGTTCCGATAGAACGGGCTTGCCCGCGAACTCCGCCGGCCGTTCCAATGGTGTCAGCGTGGAATTGGTCCAGACGCCTTGCAGGTCCGGTTGGCCGTCGGGCGTGCGTGGTGCAAGCCAGCTTTTCGCTGCGGTCGGCTCAGCCGCCGGCGAACTCGTGGCAAAAAAAATCACCGCGCTGACGAGTGCGGCATATCGAGCCTGCATGGGCACCTCCGCAATCTATTTGCTCGGCTGTTTGCGGAGGTTGCCGTACATCAGTTCCTCCACAAATTCCACACACTTGAATTCTAACAACTGCGCGTTCTTTTCCAGGTGCTTATACAACGGCATGCTGATTTTCCAGGATCGCGAAAACACCTGCGGATCTTCGATAGTGGCCTCGTAGTTCAAAACATTTGGCGACACCGGCGTGAATCGCTCCACCACGTGGAGCATGTCGCTGTGAAAATCGCCCACGCGATCGAACCAGGTCTGATCGTTGAAGCCCGTGACATCCACCACCAGCGTGTTGCCTTCCCAGTGCCCGGCCGACCAACCCATCCAGCTGTCCACCGGCGCGGGGCCCGGATTGTCCATGTAAATAGTCCGCACCGCCCCGTCGTATTCGTACGAGATCAGAATATACTTTCCCGATTGCACGATCTGAAATGGAAACGGCATGTACGTGGCGCGCGGGACGCCCGGCAGGTAGCATTTCACTTCCGGATCCAGTTTCAAGCGGTTCGCATAGTTTTCTTTTTTCTTCTGCGCCGCGGCCGGCAGGTACGGGATCTCGCCACCTTCAACCACGCCAATTCCGGGCGGTTCCGCGCCGGTCGCGCCCAACGCCACAATTTGCCCGGCCTGCGCGGAGTGGCCCAGCAGATCCCAGTTGGCCGTGTTCATCGCTTGCCAGATGCCGTTCAGGTCCGGCTTTCCGTCCGCCGTTCGGGCCGGTTTGTAGGCCTGATTTTGAGCATTCGCGGGAGCAAGCACGGCTGCCGCGCCGAGCAACAATATTTGAATTTGTTTTCGCCAGGACATGTTGGTGACTAAGATCCTACATTCGGCGGATGTAGGTGTCAAATGGGCAAGGCCGGTGACTTGATCTTATACGCTGGACGCCGCGATACCTTCGGCGCTCAAGGAACCGAGCAACGATCGCAGCCGCGCAAATTCGATCAACTGTCCCACCATGATCTTCATCTGCCGTTCGGTGTGCTCCTCAATCCCCACGCCGTTCTCGTCGAATCGCTCCACCAGTGTGTTGATTGCCACGCCCATCGGCGTCGGCCAGCCGCGGAGCGCGTGCACGATGGAACGGAACGCGGTCAGAACTACACCGGTCGATTGCCACCCATGGCCGCACACGATCAGCCCCACCGCGCGCCCATCCAGATAGGGTTCGGGATCCTTGGACATGTCTTCGGTGTAATCCAGCGCGTTTTTCACCAGGCCCGAAACGGATCCGTGATAGCACGGTGTGGAAAGAATCACGCCATTCGCTCGCCGCAGCGCAGCCACTAAGCGCAGCGCTCCCTCGGATCGATCGGGCGATTCCGGCGCATACATCGGTAGATTGATGCTCGCCCCATCGAATAGTTGAATGTCGGCGCCCTGTGCCTCTGCCAGAGCGAGCGCATAGCGCAGAGCCTTCTCGGAAGAAGAACCCGGGCGCGTGGTCCCGCCGATCCCGATAATCACCGGTCGTGAATTAGCCATCGCGAAGTTTGATGAAAGGTCCATTACAATGGTAGCTTCGAAAACTCGATAGGTCACTTTCCTCATGAAATTTGGCGGCTTTTACGAACATCAACTTCCGCGGCCTTGGGTCCGCGATTCCGAGCACACGCTTCTCAAGAATGCGCTGGAACAGGCCGTGCTATCCGATCAGTGCGGATACGATTACGTTTGGGCCACCGAACACCACTTCCTGGAAGAATACGCACATTCCTCGGCGCCGGAGGTATTTCTCGCCGCGGTCAGCCAACGAACCAAGAATGTCCGCATCGGTCACGGGATTGTTCAGACTCCGCCGCACATAAATCATCCGGCGCGTATCGCGGAACGCATCGCTACACTCGATTTGCTGAGCGATGGCCGGGTGGAGTTCGGTACCGGAGCCGGCGCCACCGAAACTGAACTCGGTGGATTTCTTGTGCCTCAGTCCGAGAAAAAGAACATGCAGATGGAAGGCATGCGTATCGCGGTGCGGATGCTGGTGGAGGATCCATTCACCGGCTACGAAGGTCAGTTTGTCAAAATCCCCGCGCGCAACGTGATCCCTAAGCCGTTTCAGAAGCCGCATCCACCGCTATGGATGGCCTGTTCGCGCCGGGAGTCCATCATACAGGCCGCCAAGCTCGGTCTCGGCGCGCTGACGTTTTCCTTCGTTAGCCCGGAAGAAGCGCGGCAGTGGGTGAAGGATTATTACCAGATCATCGAGAACGAGTGCGAGCCGTTGGGCTACGCGGTGAATCCGAATTTCGCCGTGGCCGCGCCCTTCTTATGCGATCGCGATCAGGCGCGCGTGGAGCAAATCGGCGCTGAAAGTTATGGATTCTTTTTGTATGGACTCGGGCACTACAGCTTCTTCGGTGAGCATCGTCCTGGAAACACCGACATTTGGGATGAATACAAGAATAATCCCAAGGAATTTGCGCCTCCTGAGGGCCGCACGCAGGATTGCGTCGGGACGCCTGCGCAGTTGCGCGAGCGTTTGCGCGATTTCGAACAAGCCGGCATCGATCAGGTCCTGTGCATTGCGCAGGCCGGCAAAATCCCGCACGATCTGCTGTGCTCGTCGATCCAGCTGTTCTCGAAAGAAGTGTTGCCCGAGTTCAAGGATCGCGATATTGCAAGTACGGCCAAACTAGCTGCGCGCCGCGATCGCATCAACCAGAAAGCCATGGCTCGCAAACCCAAGATGGAAGCGCCGCTGGCGGAAATGGTCATCCGCGCCGCCGGCCACCACTAACCGTATTTGCCATTCCCGCGGCCAGAACCCCGGTTAGGTAGTTAGCGAATTCCAAAGTCTGCTTCGCGTCGAACGGAAGCTGCCCGCCGATCGCCAGCTTGGCGAGCCCGTGTACGCCTGACCAGGACACGACGGCGAATCGCTGGGGATCCCCTTTGGGTAGCGCGCCTTCGGTTTGCGCGGCGGCGATAGCATCCAGCAGTGTTTGAAATGCACGCTGCGCCGGTGCGGCGTGTTCGGGACGCGGATCGGCAAGCTTCGGCTCCTCGAACATTACCAGAATGTGCTGCGGCGATCCGAGCGCAAATTGTACATATCCGCGGCCCGCCAATCGCAGCCGCTCCGCCGCCGTCCGTCCCTTGGCCATAGCCTGCTCCATCGATTCCGTCAGCCGGTCGAAGCCCTGCGCGGCCACGGCCGCGAGCAGATCGTCTTTGTCGCGAAAATGGCGATACGGCGCGTTGTGCGACACTCCGGCCCGCCTTGCAACCTCGCGGAGAGTAAACGCCTGCGGCCCCGTTTCGCCGATCAGCGCCACCGCCGCGTCCAGTAAACTCTGCTTCAGGTTCACTCGATGATACGGCCGCTTGGCTGGCATGGCTCCCTTTGTAGCAGAAGATGTTGACAGGCGCAACATCCCGGTTTAGCATGGATGTAGACAGTGTCAACATAGCGAGGTGAAATATGGTCTCCTACAAGCAGCAACCCTTGGACGATCTCTGGGACGCCATCGTGATCGGCTCCGGCATCGGCGGCCTCACCACCGCCGCGCTCCTTTCAAAATACGCTTCGAAGAAGGTTCTGGTCCTCGAACGTCACTACACAGCCGGCGGCTACACCCACAGCTTCAATCGCCCCGGTTACTCCTGGGACGTCGGCGTGCATTACATCGGTGATCTGCAGGACCCCAAGTCGCCACTCCGCGCTGCCTTTGAAAATCTGACGAACGGCCAAATTGAGTGGGCGCCCATGCCGGATATCTACGATCGGATCATCATGGGTGGACGCACATTCGAATTTCCCACGGGCCTTGAGCGCCTGCGCGCTCGCCTCAAGGAATACTTCCCTTCGGAAGCCGCCAGTATCGACGGTTACCTCTCCGCCGTGCAATCCGCGCAAAAAGCCAGCGGCCTCTACTTCGCCGAAAAAGCCATCCCCCGCGCCGCCGCTCGATTGGCGGGCCGCTTCATGCGCGCTCCGTTTCTGCGCTGGGCTTCGCAATCTACCCTCGATGTGATTCATCGCTTCACTCGTAACCCGGACCTCATCGCCGTCCTCACCGCTCAATGGGGCGACTACGGCCTGCCTCCCGCGCAAAGCAGTTTCGGAATTCACGCCATCATCGCCAGCCACTATTTCAACGGTGCCAGCTATCCGGTGGGTGGTGCGGCACGCATCGCCGAGACCATCGCTCCGTTGATCGAGCGTAACGGAGGAAAGATCGCTGTCAGCGCCGCCGTTGACGAAATCATCGTTCAAAACGGCAAAGCTGTCGGGGTCAAAATGGCTGACGGTCGCGAGTTGCGCTCGAATATTATCGTCAGCGATGCGGGCGCACGCAATACATTCGCGCGCTTGGTACGCCAGCCGCAACCGATCCTACAAGATCTCGAACGCATCCCGGGCTCCATCGCTCACGTGAGCCTGTACGTCGGTGTGAAACAAAACGCACGTGAGCTGGGGCTCGACGGCACGAACCTCTGGATCTATCCTTCATCGGCCCCCGATCACGACGCCAACTTCGAGCGCTTCGCGAGTGATCCCTCGGCTCCGTTCCCCGCCGTCTACATCTCGTTTCCTTCGGCGAAAGATCCCGATTTTGAGCGCAGGCATCCCGGCCGTGCCACTCTGGAAGCAGTCGCGTTCGTGCCCTATAAATGGTTCGCGCGTTGGGAAGATTCCCGCTGGAAACGCCGCGCCGGCGAATATGACAGGTTCAAACAAACGCTTGCCGAACGGCTACAGGAAGAACTCGGGCGCGCCGTCCCAGCCGTTGCCGGTAAGATCGATCATGCCGAACTGTCCACGCCGCTTACCACTCGCCATTTCATGAACTACGCGCAAGGCGAAGCGTACGGGTTGGCACATACACCGGAGCGCTTCCGCGTGCGGTCGCTCACTCCGCACACCACGGTACGCAATCTCTATCTCACCGGCCAAGACGTTGCATCGGTCGGAGTCGCCGGAGCTCTTTTTGGTGGAGCGATGGCAGCGTCCGCGATCCTCGGCCGGAATCTTGTTTCGGCGGTGACCAAACCTGCACGCCTCCCGGCTGTGGCAGTGTAGAGAGAGTGGCTGCTACGACCACAGACGGATGAAGACCTCGATTCTGGTACCTCTGTATAACGAGGAGGAGTTTGTCGCCACCTTACTGGAGCGCGTGATTCGCGCGCCGCTGCCAGACGGCTTCGATCGCGAGATCATCGTCGTTGATGACGGCTCGACCGACGCTTCCGTTGCGGAAGTCGAATCCGTCGCCGAGAAATACCCCGGTGCGATTCGCTTGTTTAAATCCACTCCCAACCAAGGCAAGGGAGCAGCCATCCGCCGTGCGATTCGCGAAGCGCACGGGGAGTTCTGCATTATCCAGGACGCCGATCTCGAATACAATCCCAATGAGTATGGCAAGCTTCTCGGCCCGCTGGTGGACGGGCGCGCGGACGCCGTGTTCGGTTCGCGATTCGCAACCAGCGGCGAACGCCGGGTGCTCTACTTCTGGCATTCGCTCGCCAATCACCTCCTTACGGGGATGTGTAACATATTCGCGGATCTCAATCTCACGGACATGGAATCCTGCTACAAGGCCTTTCGCACGTCTTTGCTGCAGAGCATTCCGCTACGGAGCCAGCGTTTTGGATTCGAGCCTGAAATCACCATCAAGCTGGCCAAGCGGCAGGCCCGGATTTATGAGACACCCATCAGCTACAGCGGACGCACCTACGAGGAAGGGAAGAAGATCGGCCTCAAGGACGCCTTCGAAGCCTTCTGGGTAATTCTAAAAACGGCGCTTTCGAGCGATATTTATGTTGCAAAAGACAAGGATATCTTGGATGCGTTCGCCAATGCGCCCAACTTTAATCGCTGGATGGGCGATACCATTCAGCCGTATATCGGCAAGAAGGTCCTCGAAATTGGGGCAGGCATGGGTAATCTTACTCGCCTGCTTTTGGCCGGCCGCAAGAGATATGTTGCTACCGACATCGATCGCGAGCACCTGGAGCGCCTCAAGAATCGTTTGTCGCAGCGGCCCCATCTCGAAACCGCGGTGCTGGATGCGGCCGATCCGGGCAGCCAGGACAGATTCGCGGGCCAGATGGATACTGTGGTCTGCCTCAACGTGCTGGAGCATATCGAAGACGACCTCGGGGCTTTGCGCAACATTCGCGCCATGCTCGAAACTGGCGGCCGCGCGGTGGTTCTCGTGCCCGAGGGGCAGAGCGTCTACAACTCGCTCGACGAAGAACTCGGACACTGCTTGCGGTATTCGGAAGACCAGCTACGCCAAAGAATGATGGCAGCCGGTTTTACTGTGGAGGCGATCCTGCGATTCAATCGCGTTTCCCGGCCCGGATGGTGGCTGAACGGAAGCATCCTAAAGCGCAGGACCATCAGCCGCGCGCAGCTGAAGAATTTCGATCGCTTGGTTTGGCTGTGGCGCCGGATTGATAACTCTTTACCCTGGAGCCCAACCTCCATCATCGCCATCGGCGTCAAACAGTCCTCGTGAAGCTCACGGATCGCGTTCCATACCGGATCGCTTGGCTGGCCTCGCTGCTTATTGTCGGGGCGCTCTATTATTGGATCATCGGCATCGGCGCAGTAAGTGAGCGATTCGCATGGAATAGCGGATTAGATACATACTATGGCCTGCCTGGCCCTACCGTGGCGAAAGGCAGTTACGCGGTGAATGGATACTACGACTTACTCGCGCGCGCCTTTGTAAGTGGAAAACTGTATATGCCGGTTTTGCCGGAACCGGCGCTGCTAGCGCTCCCGCATCCTTACGAAGAGGCCGAAAATGGGCCTTACAGGCTCTTAGACACCGTACTCTACAAACAACACTACTATCTTTATCACGGGCCTGTTCCTGTAATTGTGTTATTCGTGCCTTGGTACTTACTTACCGCTCACGATATGCCCGAGAACTTTGCAGCTTTTCTGTTTGCGGCCGGCGGCTATGTCTTCTTGTCTTTATTGTTCCTTCAGTTACTCACTTACTTGTCCGTCCGCGTCCCAATTGTAGTCTTCATTTTGTGCTTACTTGCAATCGGAATGGCCCAGTCCGTGCCGTTCTTACTGCATCGAGCGAAGCTATACGAAGTTGCCATAGCGTGCGGGTTTTGCTGCGTGAGCGCCGGTTTCTATTTTCTTTTTCGCTCGATCACGGCTTCCAGCAAGAATGCCCTGTGGTCGGGTCTATCCGGATTGTTTTTCGGTTTGGCCATCGGCTGCCGCCCCCATTTGGGGCTCGCCGCCGTCTGCGCCCTTGCGTTACTTATGCTGCTACGCGTCGCGCGCCGGAAAGTATTTGCCGTGGCCCTTCCAGTGATCGCCTGTGGTCTGGGAATGGCCGCGTATAACTACGCCCGGTTCGGCAATCCGCTGGAGTTTGGATTGAGCTACCAGCTAGCAGCCGCTTCCTACCAAAACATCCGCTTGTCGATACCCAATGTAGCTCCGGGCCTGTATTACTGGCTCCTCTGCCCGCCGAATCTTGTCCCAGAATTTCCCTTCGTTCGCCTTGCCTTTCGGTACCCTTTCGATGCCGTGGACCTGTTGCCGATGCGCTACTTCCTCGAACCCACCGGCGGCATCCTAGCTCTCTGCCCGCTGGTCTTCATCGCGATCTTGGCGCCGTTTTGCGGCAAGCTATTCAGCAATCGCCGCACCTTTGCATTGATCACGGCAATACTGGTATTTACCGCCGGATGCATCTTGTTTGTCTCCGCCACGGGACTGACGTCGCAGCGATACGAAGTTGATTTCCAGCCTTATCTGGTATTCGTTGCGTGCATAATTGCGTGTTTAATTCTGAAAGAGTTACGCACAAGCATCCGCATGATGGCCATTGCGTTACTGGTTATTCTAGTTCTTTATTCTGTAGCCGCCAATGTTGCACTCGCAGTCCAGGGACCATACGATCAGTTTGTACAAGCCAGCCCTGGAACGTACGCGCGGCTTGCCCGATGGTTCAGCCCTATCGAACGTTATCGGCCACAAGAGGATCCTGCGATCCGCGTTCAGGCTGCATTCGATTTTCCGCGCCAGTGCGTCGCAGGAATGGAACCGCTCATCTCGGCGGGGGAATTCGGTTCCCGCTATCTGCTTTCGGCCGCCTGCCTGGACAACAGCCGAATGAGACTGGTTTCTGAAACGTCCTATCGTTCGCCCGACTGGATATGGGTCGATGTGCCCTACACGCCGGGACGAAATTACGCCGCCATCCAATTCAACCCGCAGGATCGCACAATGACCGTGACCTGGAATGGCAACGTCGCGCTCCGGCACCATCTTCGTTTCTTAGTTACCGCCCCCTCGCAGATTCGCCTCGGTTGGGACCCGACGTTAGGCAATAAGACCAGGTTTCCTGGCCGCATCGTTCCGGGAACGGTATCAGTCGAGTCGCCATGACATCAGACGACGCCCGAAGCTATCAGGCTATCAAAGCCCTAAATCCGCTCGTATTGGTGGACCGTCAGTTCGCTCTGAACGTCCCCGGTGTGCTTGATCTCGGCTGGCTCGAACAGCATTACTTCCACCTCCTGCTCAGCCACCGGTCGATGCTCCACGCCGCGCGGGACAATCAAGAACTCGCCCTCGTTCAATGTGACACTCCTGTCCCGAAACTCCATCCGGAAGCTCCCGCGCACTACTAGGAACATTTCGTCTTCGCCCGCATGATCGTGCCAAACGAACTCGCCGCGAAATTTGGTCAGCTTCACATGCTGGCCATTCAACTCGCCCACCACGCGGGGGTTCCAGTAGTCGGAAAACAAAGCCAGCTTTTCGCGAAGGTTTACCTTTTCCATGCGACGAGATTAGCAAATTCCTGTCACAAAACCCCATCGAGCGCCGTTATTCATTTGTGAACGGATCACAAACCACGGCGCCGGAACTTGCAGTCGATCTTCCAGCGCACGCTGTCGATTTTGATTTCGAAGCCTTGTTTCGGGCCCAATACGCGCGCATTGCCAGCGTCATTGTCCGTGTGGTTCGCGACCATGCCCGCGCCGAGGAAATCGCCGTCGAAGTCTTTCTGAAACTTTCCCGCAACCCCAAGGCGCAGCTTGAAAACGCCGAAGCCTGGCTCTATCGAACGGCCGTCCGGATGGGCCTGGACGAACTGCGGAGCCAAACCCGCCGGCTCCGTTATGAGAGCTTGCTACGATTCACTCGCGCCACTCCAACACCGGAGGAGCTTCATGCCGCTTCTGAAGAGCGCGAACGGGTCCGGCGCGTCTTGAGCGTGATCGCACGGCGCGAGGCAGAGCTTCTGCTCCTCAGCAGCCATGGTCTTAGTTACGTGGAACTCGCGTCCGCGCTTCATCTGAATCCAGCGTCCGTTGGTACCCTGCTTAGCCGCGCGCAGAGCGCATTTCGAAAGGAGTACATCAAGCGATATGGAAAACGATAACAATACCTGGATTGACGCCCGGTTGGCTTCATTGGCCCCCGGCCAGGACTGGTCGCCCGACGCCGGCACCGCCCTCGCGCGCCTGCAATCTCGCCGTCATTTCCGCCGAGGGCACGCCCGCCTCTGGAGTTGGTCCGCCGCAGCCGCCGCGGCCTGCCTGTGTCTGGTGGCCTTCCCGGCGCCGCGCGCGGCCGCCCAATATTGCCTCACTTGCTCGGTCGCGCTTTGGCAGAATCTCGCCACCACAAAGATCGCTCACGCCACGCTCATGCCTGTAAGCGCTCGCAAACCAGCGCCCGACTTCACGTTGAACGACGCCTCCGGCATGCCCGTTCGGCTCTCCAGCTACCGGGGCGATGTCGTGCTGCTCAACTTTTGGGCCACTTGGTGCGGAGGTTGCAAAGTAGAAATCCCCTGGTTCATCGATTTCGAGCGTACCTACGCGAGCCGTGGCCTGACGGTGCTCGGAGTCTCCTTCGACGACGATGGCTGGAAGCTCGTACGGCCCTTCGTCTCCGCGAAGCACATCAACTATCCCGTGATGATTGGGGACTCGCGCATGGCGGGTCTCTATGGTGGTGCCGACGCGCTTCCGGTGACGTTCATCATCGACAAATCCGGACGCATCGCCGCCACGCACCTCGGCGTGGTCGCCAAAGTCGACTACCAGACCGAAATCGAAAAGCTTCTTCGCGAGTAAACCGGCCAACCGATATAATGCCCGCAGCATGAAAGCGGACAACCAATCCGGAATCACCCGGCGCGATCTGGCGGCTCTCATCACGACTGCCGCCGTCGCTGCTTCTAGCCCAGCGGCCGCGCAGACCACAACGGCCGCGCCCCCGTCGGGAACCCCTGGCCCCATCCTCGACATCGCCGAATGGAGCTACTTCTGGTACGGCGTCGAGCACGCGACGCTCGCCCGTGGCACCATGTGCAACGGAATGCAGATGTACGTGGAGCATTGGATTCCACGCGAGGTGCGTCATCCCTATCCCGTGGTCTTGATCCACGGCGGGTATGGCCAGGGCTCCGATTGGATCAGCAAGCCCGACGGCCGCAGCGGTTGGGCCACGCTGCTTTTGGAGCAAGGCTACAAGGTTTACGTGATCGATCGCCCCGGCCAGGGCCGCAATCCATATCATCCCTGGGTGCACGGGTATTTCGATCCGCAAGCCCCCACATTCGAAAACGTCGCGCGCACGATGGGCGTCGCAGATACGAAAGATCCAGCCGTTGCGCAAGCCGTGGCCTCCATGGGCCAGCCGATGTCCAATAATCCGTTGACGCAGAATGTTTGGCGCACCCGCGGCGCAAAACTTTTGGATGACATCGGCCCCGCGATCCTCATCACGCAGGGCGACGGCGCCGTCTTCGCCAAGGTCACTGCGCAAGAGCGCCCGAATCTTGTCAAAGGCATCGTCGCGATCGAGCAATCGCCCGAGGAGGTAAGAGCCGCACTCGAACAACTTTCCGCAACCGCTCCGCCCCCGCCGCCCACGGTCGTCGATCCCAAACCCAACCGGGAATCCACCGCGCTCAAACTCGCCGATCAAGGCTGCTTCTGGGTCGGCGTACAGCGGAAATCCATGCCCTACGGCACCATCGCGCAAGGACAGATGTACGTGCAATACATGATCCCCGCCGAGAAGCGTTATCCATACCCGGTGGTCATGGTCCACGGCGGCGGCGGGCAGGGCACACACATGATGGGCATCGGCGGACGCCCCGGATGGGTCCACTATTTCGTGCAGGCCGGCTATAGCGTATATTGGCTCGATCGTCCAAGTTATGGCCGCTCGCCGTATCATCCCGACGCGCTTGGTCCCAGCCATCTGCCGAACGTGCCGCCATACGAGCCGCTGGTGCAGACACCCGTCGTTTTCAACACAGCGCAATGGCCCGGGCCAGGAGGCATGACGGACCCGATCATCGATCAGTTCATGGGCTGCGAATCGGGCAACGTAATGGACGAAGCCTTCCACAGCGATCTCGTCTGGCATGGCGGTGTCGAGTTAGTCGATCGCATCGGCCCGTGCATCTTACTCACGCACGCGTTCGGCGGATTCTTCGCCTGGGGCGTTGCCGATCGCCGCCCCAATCTCGTCAAGGGCATTTTCGCCATGGAGATCAACGGCAACCCGTTCGCCGCGCAACTTCGTTGGGGATTGACGGCCAGCCCGATCGCTTACGATCCGCCGGTTACGGATCCGTCGCAATTCAAATTAGTGGACCACACCGCGCCGCCCGATTCTCCGCGCCCCGTTGTGTCGCCCTTCAAGCTTCAGGCCGAGCCCGCGCGGAAATGGAAAAACCTGCAAGGCATTCCAATCGGATGGCTCACCACCGAATTCGGCGGGGGCGGATCGCCCGTGTCCAATGTCGAGTTTCTGAAACAAGCCGGTTGCTCAGCCGAAATGGTTCGCCTGCGCGACTACGGCATTGTTGGAAACGGCAACCTGATGTTGCTCGAGAAAAACAATCACGAGGTATTCGGCGTGGTGCGCGATTGGCTGGACCGCAAAGTGGCTACGCCACGCCGTGCCTGAACCCTGCTTAACGACGAGCTGCTTGCTATCCGGCTTGACCTACTTGCTATCCGGCTTGTCGGTCGGCGCGCCCGTTCCCTGCGATCCGATGAACAGCTTCTTTCCGTCCGGGTAAGTGATGTTGCTGCCATTCGCGCGATTCGTGCCGTCCTTCGCCTGCCAGCCTTCGATCACGATGTCGGTCCCCGGAGGCAGCGAACTCTTGTTGAAACCTCGCCGCAGCAGCCCGTTGGGGGCACCCGCCTCGATCATCCAACTGGTCACCGTGCCGTCGGCGTTCTTCACATCCATGTGAATCCAGGCGTGCGGATTGATCCACTCCATCTTGGTTACCGTGCCCTTCAACACCAGCGGCTTGCTCACGTCGAACTCAGCCGCGAAGGCGTGATGCGCCCACGCAGGCGCCGCGGCCAGTGCCAGACCGAGCCCCGCGACCGCAATCAAAACTTTGCTTTTCATAATTGGATTCATCTCCTGATTCGCCCCGCGCCGCTTACTTAGCGGGTTCGGCTGCTTTCTTTGCGTCGTCCAGGCGCGCCGCGTTCAGCATGTTGTGCATCGCCATGTTGCCCTCGTGGCAAGCATATTCAAAAAGCTGGTAGCCCGGTTCGTGCGTAATCGGGAACGCAACTTTCCACGTCGCCGTGTAGGTTTTGGGATCGTCCACGATCAACTCGTAGTTCACCGTATTCGCACTCACGCGCGTGAACCGTTCGGTAAGTTTCATATCGTCGCTATACGGCGCGCCGCCATCGCCATTTACGCCCACGGCCATCCGGCCGCCCAATAAATTCGTGGTTTCCACCACCAGCGTTTTGCCTTCCCAATGGCCCACGGCGTCGCCCATATACGACTTAATATTGGAACTGATATGCGGACGTCCGTCGGTGGGAATGATGCGGACATCGTGCACCATCTCATAACGAATCGCCACGTATCCCGGCGTCTGCACGATTTCCAGGCCGTTGCCGTAGATCACGGGCAAAATGGACCCCGCCACGCCACGCGTAATGCAGCGATCGTAATAGCTCCAATTCGTATAGGAGGCCGGAATCGGTTCGCGACGGATCTTCATCTTCGCGTCCAGCGCGGCTTGCGCCTCAGGCGTCAACGGGGGAAGCCGTCCATCCGGCGGATCCACAACCTGCGAAGTCTGGTGCGATGCCCGCCGCGCAAACTCGCCCCAGTGTCCGGGGACCGGAGCGGAATCCACACCGCGGCCGAACCGGCCTTGGGGAGCCGGTGCAGTTTCACCCTTTTCCTTGGCCTGTATCTCGGCTAGGGCCGGCGAGTGATTGGTCCCACCGCTTTCCACGAATTCCTCCGAATTTTGCACCGTCTTCGCGCGCGCCTTCAACTCGTCTTCGGTCAGCGTGGCTCGCGTACCGAAGTTCTTCGGCCGTTCGAACGGAACGCCCCAGGTGTCATCACTGGTCCAGGTCCCTTGAATATCGGGATCGCCCCACGGCGTCTTGGGCGCGGAAAACGTTGCGTCGGACTTGGCCGGTGTCTCGGCGACCGCCGGAACGGCCGCCATGAGCGCGGCCACCCCAATCGAATACAGGAAAATTCGGTGATTCATGGAAATCTCCTTCTTTTTGGGCGATTTCAACTCTTTCGAGGTTACCCGCTTTATTTGCTGCCCTTGCGCACCAAATCGCCGTACAACAACTGCTCGGCATACTCCACGCACTTAAACTCCAGCAGCCGCGCGCTCTTATCCCGATTCCGGTACAAAAACAGGCTGATCTTCCACGGCTTCGAGAACGTCGCTTTGTCTTCGATCGTCGCTTCGTAGCTGATCGTATTCGCATCCACCGGCGTGTACCGCTCCACCACATGCAGCCCGTCGCTCGCGAAATCGCCCGCGCGATCGAACCAGGCCATCCCGTTGAACCCGGTCACGTCCACCACCAGCGTGTCTTTTTCCCAGTGGCCGTTGGATGTGCCCATCCATGTATCGGTGGCGGCCTCCTGCGGCTTGCCCATGTTGATCAGCCGGTTGGTGGTCGCATACTCATAGGCGAGCAAAATATCTTTCTGCGATTGGACTATCTGGAACGGATACGGCAAATACGCCGCGCGCGGAACGCCCGGCATGTAGCATTTCACCTCCGGGTCGTCCTTCCAGCGGTTGGCTTCGTTTTTCTTTTTTTGCTCGAGCGCTGCAGGCAGATATGGGATCTCGCCGCCCTCGACGATCCCTTGGCCGGGTGGAATCGCGCCGATCGCGCCTAATTGAAAGAACGGTCCGGCTGCGGAGCTGTGATCCTCAATGTCCCAGTCCGCCGTCCCGATCGCTTGCCACAGTCCCGATAAATTTGGCTTGCCATCGGTCATTCGCGGGATCTTGGCCCCGGCGGCCGCGGCCGTTTGACCGGGACTCGGCAGCGCAGCCATCAGAAACGCGGCGCACACTGCCGCAGGAAATAGAAAATGTTTCATAGCGCCCATCAGCATATCACCAGAATTATTCGTTTACAGCCCACCCGAACTCATCTTTGCGTAATACGAATCGTAGAAAGCGAGCATCGCTGGATCGATCCCAGAGCCCGCCTCTACGGTATCGCCCAGCACCATCGTCTTGTCCCCGGTCTTGCCTTGAAACGCCGGCCACTCCGGCAGCCCCTTGCCGTTCGGGTTTCCCGTCGCCGCGAAGTTCACCCAATACGAAGACATCGTGTCTGCCAGTTGCTTGTCCGTATCCGTCCAGGTCACGTTGGGCGGCTGATTGTCGAACATGTATGCCAGATCCGCCGTGTGCGTCGCGCCGCGCGACGGCTGCCCCGGCGCCGTGGGCGGAACATGCGTAAAGAAGTACAGGTACGCTTTGCTTTTCCCGCGTGCCGACTGCAATTGCGCCCATTCCCGCATGTGCCAGCCGATTTCATCGCGAGACGCCGCTAATTGCGAGGTTTCGGCTTGCGTGTCCGAACTGGCCGGATACAGCTTCAGATAAGCGTCTGCCTCATCGCCGAAGCGCTTCTTCGCGTTGCCGGAGAACTGATCGGCCTTCACCGTCCCTGGCCGCGCGAAAAACGTCCCTTCATCGCGATTCGATCCCACCAGAATATCCACGGCGTTCTCTTTGTGATGCGCATACGTCAGCGACAAGTCTTCGGGAACATACCAGCCGTCCACGACAATTCCAAAGAATGCCCGGCCGTTCTTCAGCAGATCGTCCGCTGATTTCGCGCGCATTTCCGCGATCGACGACGCGCCCAGCCCCTGCACCAGCTTTTGTCCGTTTTCCTCAGCCGTCGCGAGCGTCGTCATGTGTCCCACGGTGACGCCCATCCACGCGCCGCTCTGCGCGATTGCGCGTTGGAATAACCCCTTGCCTTCGGGCGAACCAACCATCGCCGACACCAGCATTGCTCCGGCCGACTCGCCGTCGATCGTCACGCGCTTCGGATCGCCGCCAAAATTCGCGATGTTTTTCTGCACCCAGTGCAGCACCGCGGCCATATCCATCATGCCGTAGTTGCCCGACGCGTTGTGCCCGGATTCCTTGGTCAATTCCGGATGCGCCAGGAAACCGAAGATGCCGAGCCGATAGTTGTACGTCACCACCACCGCGCCCTTCTTCGCCAGCGCCTCGCCGTTATACATCGCAAGCGATCCCGCGCCGCCCGTGAAGGCGCCGCCATAGGTCCACACGATCACCGGCAGCCGATCGCTGCCCGATTTCGCCGCCGTCCACACGTTCAGGTACAAGCAGTCCTCGCTCGGCGCCGGACCCGATGCCGCCCCAGCAGGACCGCGCTGTTGCTGCATGCACACCGGGCTGAATTCCTCGGCTTTGCGGACGCCTTCCCAGTGCGCGGGAGCCTGCGGCGCGCGCCATCGCAAATCGCCCACCGGCGGTGCGGCGAATGGGATGCCCTTATAGACACGGACTTCATCGCTCGTGCCATGCGTGCCCGAAACCAGGCCGGAATCGGTGCGAACAGGATCGGTAATCGCGGCCGGCAAAAGGGTGGCGCTGATGAAAATTGTTCCGAAGACGAGGGGGATTATGCTGCGCATGGTTAGCCAGTATGTCAGCTTTCCGGGCGTGCGGTCAAGACTGGAACATCAGTTACGGCCAGTCAATCTTATCCAATATCCGCCGTAGCCGTGCCCCCTTCGCAGCGTTGATCGACTCCACAAATCCCACCCGCCCCTCCAAATGCTCCCGAAACAATGGATGCCCTTCGTGATTTTGACTTATCGCGCCCAACCGCACACAATTGGTCAACGTCGCCTTCAGCCGGTCGAAATCCGCCCGGATCACGTTCACCCGTTGATTCGCAGTCAGCCCCGCCAGCCGTTGCCGCACGCTCTGCCGCATGATGCGCGTTTTCCGATGATTCACGCTGAAACTTTCCTCTTCCAGGATCGCCGCCACATGCGTTGAAAATCGCTCCACACAGTCTTCAAAATCCTCGCCGCCGGAAAGCGCCAGATCGTCCGCGTACCGCGTGTATTCCGCCCCAGCCGATCGCGCGAGCCCTGCCAGCCTGCAATCCACCCGATACGCGCACAGATTCGCCAGCGCCGGCGACGTCGGCGCGCCCTGCGGCAAGTGTGGCCGTCGATACAGCTCCCCATACCCGCGCACCGCGTTGGTACAAATGCCGCCCAACAAATCGGCTACTGATTCGGGATAGCCGATGGTTCGGAACACGGTCTGAATCCTCGCGCCGGAGATATTCGCGAAAAAATCCTGCAAGTCCATCTTCAACACCACCCGCTTGCCAACATGGGGACCCACATATGTTTTGATCGATCTGCCGCGCAGAAATCCGTGCGACGCCGGATGTGCCGGAATCTTGTTCAAAATCTCCGCCAATATCCTGCGCTGCAATTCCTTGAGCGTCGGTTTCGGCGCTTCGATCAATCGCGTGGAGCCCGACCCCTTCCCCAGCAAACGGTAGTGATAATGCCCGATTCGCGGCCGTTTGGTTTTATACGCGAGCCCCTTGAGATCCGCGTACCACTCCAGCTCCGATGGATAAAGCAGCAGCCATTCGGCCAGTGCGCCGGCAGACTCGATCGTGGGAACATCCCAGCTCGCAGCCGCTGCGACGGGCTGCATCTGCTGCGGATCAGTAAGCCAATGTTCTACCGACAGCTCATCGGCGTACTCGGCGCACGCGCGCCTGGCTCCACGATCGTCATCCAGAAACTGAAGGACGTCGCGATGCCTCGGCCGCACTCGGCCCGAGATCGCACCCACGTAGCGCCGCGCCAGTGGACGAAGCCAACGCCAGCGTCTTCCGAGCGTCTGGCTCGCACGCGCGACGATTTCCTCCACCGTCGCCTCGCCAGCCAGCATCGACCGCGCTAAAGCCGCAATGATCGATCGCCTCGGGATCATAGCCAAACGACGGCGGAATGCCCCAACGAGTCTGACCCTGCGTGAGTTGTTCTGCGTGGAGCGCAGTGAGACTCACGCGACGAAACCTCAGTTCTTCACAGTGCCCTGGGGTAACCCCAGAGAGAGCTCAATCGAACCCAAAGGCCCGATCCACCCCAGCTTGGAGCATTCCTCCGCCGGGAATGATGATAGCAGCGCCGATATCCACGCCGCCTATAATCGCGCGTCACCCCTCCGCCACCGCCACCGCGACAGCCGTAGCTGGCCGCTTCACTCGGGTCGTCGTAATCACCAGCACGCTGATCAGCACCAGCACCGTCCCCAGGATCGTCCGCGCGCCCAGCGCTTCGCCGCCGAAAAAATATCCGACCAGCACCGCCACCACCGGATTCACGTACGCGTAGGTCCCCACTTTCGTGGGCGATTCATGATGAATCAGCCATACATAAGCCGTAAACGCGACGATCGAGCCGGCCACAATCAAATAAAGCAACGCCAGCCACGCTTCGAGCGAAACGGCCGACGGATGAAACCCTCGAAATTCCCCGAGTGCTGCCGACGTCAGGGCCAGCAATATGCCGCCAGCTAGCATCTGCGTTCCTGAGCTCATCACTTTCGAGGACGGCAACGGCAGCTTGCGCGACAGCGCCGACGATACCGACCAGCTGATGGACGCAATGATCAGCGCCACTGCGCCCGCGGCGTCAATCGGCTCGCCGCCCAGGTTCAAAGACCGAATCACCAGCACGCCCACTCCGCAAAGCCCGATCGCGAGCGCCAAAGCCAAACGAAGCGTGAGTCGCTGTGTCCCGAGAATAGTGATTTCCGACAGTGCCATAAACGCCGGGATCGTGGCCAGCATCACCGCCGCGATTCCCGAAGGCACGCGCTGCTCAGCCCAGAACAAAAGCCCGTAGTCGAGCACGAAGATCAGCACCGCGAGCAGGAACGCCGACAACCACTCTCGCCCGCTCGGCGAGCGCTCGCCCCGCGCCAGCATCCAGCCATAAAGGACCAACCCTGCAATCACGAACCGCATCGCCGCGTAGAGAAACGGGGGCACTTCTCGCACGCCGACGCGTACCGCCAGATATGTGGCCCCCCACACGAAATAGATGATCGCGAACGCGAGCAAAGTCTTCCACGCCGGGCGATCGCTGTTCGCGTCCATAATTAATTCTTACCCGCGGTGAGGCTGTGATAGGACGCAAGCGCGTTGCGCAGACTATCGAAAATCCGATTCGCGCCGATCACCTCCGTCAAATGATGGCGGTCCAGATCCGGCTTCAGGTCCGATTGCACGTGTGCGAACACGAGCGTGACGCCTAGGTTGGCCAGGTCGTCGTGAAGCTCCCGCACCACGCGCGCCGCCGTGTAATCTACTTGAACGATCGCTCCCGCATCCACAACGATCCAGCGCATCCGCGTTGGCGCCGGCCCCACCAACAGCTGGATCTCTTCCGCAAACCGGCCGGCATTTGCGTAAAATAACGGCGCTCCAAAGCGGTAGACCACTAAGCCTGGCTCGGTCATGGCGCCAGCAACAACCGGGTTCAACTGCCACAATCCGCCGTCACCTTGCGAGAGCACCGCGGTGTGAGGATGATACGCGTGCCGCACAATGCGGAGCAGCGATAGCACCATGGCAAGCACGATTCCCTGTTCCACGCCCACCACCACCACCACGCCCGCCGTCGTCACAGCCAGCAGAAACTCGCCCGGGCTCTCGCGGCGAAGGGCGCCAAGTCCGCGCAGCTTCACCAGCCGGATTCCCACAATGAAAACGATTGAACCCAGCACGCATTTTGGGAGGTATTGCAGTGGATGTGTGAAAAAGAGCAGCACCAGAGCAACCACTCCCGCCGTGACAACGTGCGCCAGCTGGCTCCGGCCACCCGAGCTCTCCATCATGGCGGTTTGTGTTGGACTTCCGTTCACGACGAACGCGCCGCTCAGCGCCGCCGTCGCATTTGCCGCGGCGAGACCCACCAGATCGGCGTTCTCATCCAGCACGTCATTGTGCCGCGAAGCATAGATGCGTGCGGTCGCCGCGCTCTGCGCCACGATCATCACAAAGCATGATCCCGCCACCGGAACCAGCGCCTCAAGCTCGCTCCAAGTAAGGTGAGGCACTCCCAGATGCGGCAGCCCGCCGGCCACCGGCCCAATCACCGCGATGCCGTGGGCCGCGAAATCCCAAGCCGCGCTCGCCGCAATCGCGCCGCCGACTGCGATCAATGGGCCCGGAAACCTCGGCGCGTACTTGCCAAGAATGAGGACGCTGGCCACCACTGCGATCGAAAGGCCCAGCGATGGCAATTGCACGTGAGAGAGGTTGCCTAAGATCTGCGCCAGTTGTAAAACGCTGCGGCGCGAGTGAACCTCCAACCCAAGCATCGAGCCCAGCACCGCAATTCCCACTTGAAATCCCACGCCCGTGAGAAAACCGGCCAGCACCGTTCGCGACAGGAAATCAGCGATGAATCCCAGCTTGAGCAATCGCGCTACCAACAGGAGCACGGCTGTGAGCAGCGCCACCATTCCCGCCATCGCCAGGTATTTTGCGCTTCCCTGAGTCGCCAGGGGCGAGATTCCTCCGGCCAGAATGGCAGCGGTAGCGGAATCGGCCGCCACCACCAAATATCGCGACGAGCCGAACGTCGCGAACGCGAGTAACGGCAGCAATAGCGTATAGAATCCCGTAACGGCGGGCATGCCTGCGATGGCCGTGTAACCCAGCGCCTGCGGGATGCTCATCGCCGCCAGCTCCATCCCCGCCACGGCGTCGTGCACGGAACGAGCGCCATTGAGCGGCCGGATGCTTCGGAATAAACTTAGCGACGCCCTCTTTCCGGCAATCGACGGATTTCGTGTGGGTGGCTGCATTTCAGATCGATTACAATTGTCGCGCTACTCTTGCCGCAGCGCGCTAATCGGATCGATCTGGCTCGCCCGCCGCGCGGGAACAAAACTCGCGATCAAGGCCGCCACCACTAGAACGCAAATCATCGCCGCGAACGTGAGAGGCTCCATGGAACGCACCCCGGTGATCACGCGCTCCAAAACCCGGGCCGCTGCCAGCGCGGCCGCCAGTCCCACGCCCACGCCCATGGAAATCATCCGAAGACTTTGCCGCAGCACCATCCGCACAACATCGCGAGCAGTGGCTCCCAGCGCCATCCGTAACCCGATTTCAGGAATGCGCTGGCTCATCACATACGCCAACACCCCATAGATACCGATGCATGCCAGCAGCAACGCCAGACCCGCAAACACGCCGAACAACATCATGAGGAAGCGTTGGCGCGCCAGCGAACCGCTCGCCAGTTGCTCCAAGCTGCGAACGTCGTACAGAATTTGATCGGCTCCTGCTCCGCGCAATCCGTGTCGTACGGGTTCCACTACGTTCAACGCCGGAATGCTGGTCCGAACCACCACCGACATAAATGTCGAGAAGAGTGGCATCAACGGATCAGGAACTTGGGCGAAAGGATAGTAGATCTGATCGCGCACAGTAGCTTGGTCGTCATCGGCAAGTCCAAAATGCCGCACATGTCCCACAATCCCCACCACGCGGACTGGGGCGCCACTCAGAGCCTGCACCCACAGCCTTTGTCCGATGGCTCCGCGTTGCGGGAACGCGTGCTGCGCCAGCACTTCATCTATGACGATCACGGGCTCAGTGCCCAATCGATCGTGGTCGTCGATGAACCGGCCCGCACGCAGCGGAATGCCTATCGCCTGCAGATAGTCCGGCGTTACGCCCGACGCCACTGCCACCGGCATCTGGCTCTGTGGTGTCGGAGCGGCAGTGGTCGAGTAAGGCAGCTCATTCAATCCTTCGCGCATGGGGACAACGTCGGTCAACGCAACGGATTGAACTCCTGGAACGCGGCGCGTGCGATCCAGCACGTCTTGCCACGCCGAGCGCATCTTCCCGGGGCTCTGGAGCACGCCGGGCGTCAGCGCAACGCGAGCCGCAAACACGTTATGGATATTGAGGCCCGGGTCGAGCGATGACAGCCTTAACACGGCGCGCCCCAGGATTCCGGCAGCCACCAGCAGCACCACGGCCAGCGCGATCTCCGACATCACGAACACGCCGTGTAGATGCCGCGAACTTCCAGTCACCGTCCGCGCTCCGGCTCGCAGTGTTTGTTCCAAGTCCCGCGCAGGAGCTCGCATTGCGGGCGCCAGCCCAAACAGAAAACCGCTCGCGAGCGAAGCTCCGGCGGCGAACAGCAGCACATGCCAATCCAAATGGACTTCTTGCGCGCGCGGCAAAATTCCGGGCCACAAAAGCACGAAGGGCCGGATACCCACGGCCGCCAGTAACACGCCGAACGCGCCCCCCAAAAGCCCCAGCACAGCGCTTTCGGTTAGACATTGGCGCATCAAACGGCCGCGGCTGGCTCCCAGCGCCACGCGCATGGCGAGCTCTCGCTCACGTGAAACCGCGCGCGCCAGCATAAGACTCGCAACGTTGACGCACGCGATCAGGAGCACCAGGCTGACCGCGCCCAGCAGCAGCCATAGAGTCGATTGGACATTACCAACCACGTCCCGCCGCAGAGGATGCGCCACGGTGCCGCGCCCCACGTTCGATTTCGGATATTGCTTGGCAAGGTTGAGGCTGATGAGCGCCAGCTCCGCTTGAGCTTTTGCCAGCCCCACTCCGGGCCTGAGGCGCGCCAGCACGCGAACGAAAAACGCTTCGCGATTCTGCATTCTCGGTTCAGTTTCCTGACCAAGGGGCGTGAACACGTCGGCCTCACCTTCCAGTAGGAAGTTGGCAGGCGCGATGCCCACCACCGTGTACGGCTTTCCGTCCAGTACAAGCGGCTTCCCGATCGTTCCCAGGCTTCCCGCGTAACGCCGCTGCCACAGGCCGTAGCTGATGATTGCGACAGGCGCCGCACCCGGCCGGTCCTCTTCAGGCGTAAACGTTCGGCCCCGTGCCAAGGCCACCCCGAACACGGAAAACAGCGCGGACGAAATGTGTCGACTCTGGACGTACTCCGCCTCTCCCGGCTCACTCACCGTGCCTCCGCCGAAGCTCCATGCCGCTATCGCCAGCGTGCGGCTGGCGCGCTGGTAATCGAGAAAGTCAGGGTAGGAGTTTCCCCACAGATAGCCATATTTTTCGGTCTGTCCATGCAGCATCACCAGGCGCTCGGGCTCCGGATAAGACAACGGTTTCAGCAGCACGCCGTTAATGATCGTGAACATTACCGTGGTCGCGCCGATGCCCAGTGCCAGCGTGCCAAGCGTCACTGCTGCAAACCCCGGCCTCTGCCGCAGAGTGCGTAGCGCGTAGCGCAAATCTTGCGCCAGATCTTCCAACCAACGTGTGCCTCGGGCGTCGCGGCATTCTTCTTTCACCTGCTGGTCGCCGCCCAAGGCGAGCCGGGCCTCTCGCAGCGCTTGTTCAGCTGAATGCCCGCGTGCGATCAAGTCCGCCGCGTGTTGGTCCAGATGAAAACGCAGCTCCTTGTCGAGTTGCTCTTCCATTTGCCTGCGGCGCCACAGGCGATGCCACCACGTCATTCCACGCCTCCTTCCGACATCTTGAGGATCAGGCCCACCGCTTCCGCCAAGCGCTGCCAACTCGCGGTCTCGGCTTCGAGCTTCGCCCGGCCCTTGCGTGTCAGGCGATAGAACTTGGCCTCGCGTCCGGTTTCGGTCTCCTGCCAATCGGCGGCCAGCAAGCCTCGGTTTTCCAGACGGTGCAGCGCAGGATACAACGATCCCTGCGGCACCTGCACCACGTCGCGCGACACCTGTTGCAGCCGTTGTGCGATCGCGTAGCCATGAATCGCCCCGAGCGCCGCAATTTTCAAAATCAGCAGATCCAACGTGCCCTGCGGAAGATCCGACTTCGTCGTCATCATTTCATGCCTCGACCTTCTACATGTTAGAGCATAAGATGTAGAAGCGCAAGGTATGGCTGTATCGGCAACAGCTCTCCCGTGTTGCGCTTTCTTCTGGACCATGTATACTAGTCGAAATTAAATCCGCAGTTAAAGGAGAAACACTTGGCCGAATCCGATCGCACCAAATACTTGCGAATCGCTTTACTCCTGGTGGGTCTGATTTTCATCATTGGGATCTACCCGCTCACCATCATCTGGCCCTCCGGCTGGGCCTGGCACACCGGCGGTCACTCAGATTACCTGCAAATGATCTTAGGAATTTACGCGACGCTGGGCGTGTTCCTCATCGTGGCGTCCCGAAATCCCCTCGCGAATCGTAGCCTAATCTGGTTCACGGTGTGGTCAAGCGTTGTGCACGCCGGAATCATGGCAGCTCAGTCGCTTGCAAACACCGAGCACATGGGACACCTGTGGGGCGACGTGCTGGCCCTGTTTCTTGTGGCCGCTGTCCTTGCGATTCTGACGCCGCGAGGCACGGCAGCGAAACTTGCCTAGCCGCGTCGCCGAGCACGCGATCGGCCCATAAATCCCGACCGCCGCCTGCGGGAAGGTCGGTTTGCTCAGATGACGCGCACCGCAAATCTCGTTCTTCCCGCGTCTCAATCACTTACCATCCCGCTCCCGCGCCGCCCAATATCGGCCTGCTAAGCTCGAACCAAAGCGCGTTCCCTCCTTCCTGCTTTCCCCCTTCCGCGAAGATGAATAAAAAAATCACCGCCAAACACAAAACTACCCCTGATGCGCCACCTGATTTGGTCTGATTCCCCAAATTCAAGAAAATCGCCGCTCGCCTCATACCATCCATCACCCCCACCAACAACCAGCCGCCAACAACCAGCCACGGCGGTCACGCTTCGGCGGGCCGCCTCATGTATCCTTGTTCAAGGCCCAAAAATGCCAGCGCAGCAGCCACACCGGCTCCTCATCGTAGATGACGATCCGTCCATTCACGAGCTCGTTCAGGCCATGCTCGTGGGCGCCGCTTGGGAATCCGACAGCGCCTCCAACGGCGAGGAAGCACTCGCGCGACTCGATGCGCACACCTACGACATGCTGCTCGTCGACATCCTGATGCCCGGCATGGATGGCCTCGCGCTCCTTGGCCTGCTCCACAATCGTCACCCCCAAATCCCGGTGGTCATCATGACCGTCAAGAACACCCCGGATCACGTCCTGGGATCGCTCCGGCGCCACGCCGCCGCTTACCTGAGCAAGCCTTTCTCGCGCGACGCTTTCCTCGCCACTCTGCATAATTCGCTCTCGTCAGAGGCGCCCGGCGACGACATCAAGATTCTTTCCGACAAGCCCAATTGGATTTCGCTACAGCTCCGCTGCCGCATCGCCACTGCCGACCGTCTCACGCAATTCGTGCGCGAGTTGCCCAGCGATCTCGAACCCGATCAGCGCGAACAGATCGCCAACGCCTTCCGCGAGCTGCTCATGAATGCCGTCGAGCACGGCGGCCACCTCGATCCCGAGAAGACTGTCGACCTCAGCTACATCCGCACCGCGCGCAGCATCGTCTATTACATTCGCGATCCCGGCGAGGGCTTCTCCATGGACACACTCGCTCACGCTGCCGTCGCGAACACTCCCGAGGACCCTTTCCGCCACATGGAATTACGGCGTCAAATGGGTATCCGGCCCGGCGGATTCGGACTGTTGATGACGAAAAACTTCGCCGACGAGCTGATCTACAGCGCCAAGGGCAACGAAGTGATTCTCATAAAATATCTGTAAAACACAACGGAGGAATTTTCTATGAACGCATATGCTCCCAACGGCGGCGCCGAGGAAAACCAACTCCCTCCGCCCGATTCCGCCCAGGACAGCGCCCCGGGCAACATCGACAAGATTCGCGACATTCTGTTCGGTTCCAACATGCGCGACTACGAGCAGCGTTTCGCGCGCCTCGAAGAAGCATTGAAAAAGGAATCGTCCGACCTTCGCGAGACGACACGGCGTAGTTTAGAGGCGTTGGAGGCGTTCGTTCATAAGGAACTCGCCGCGCTCGATATGCGCCTGAACACCGAGCGCGATGAGCGGTCCGAGAGCCACTCGTCGATCGTCAAGAAAATCGGCGAATTTGAAAATCAAGAGGCGCAAGCCAAGCGCGAAATCCGCAACGATCTCCTCCAGCAATCCAAGGAACTGTCCGACGCCATTCGCGACAAAGGCGAGGAGCTCATCGCTTTGCTCGACCGCCGCGCGCAAGAGCTGCAGCATGCCAAAACGGATCGCGCCGCGCTGGCCGGTTTGTTTAATGAAGTCGCGCTCCGGCTCACCGATCAATTCCGCGTAACTGGCGACTAGCTGCCATGCCCACCGACGGTCGAGACAAGCCGCTCGCCGAGCTGCGCGCCATCCTTCTCGGCCCCGATCGCGCCGCCTGGGAGAACCTGCGCGAGCGTTTGGATAATCCGTCGCGCCGCGCTGAAGACGTCGCGGGCGTGTTGGCCGAAGCAGTCCGGCTCCGGTCGAGCGGGCATTCCGACATCAAACTCCGCCGCGCGCTGCAGCCGCTGGTCGAAGAAGCGTTGCAGCTATCCGTGCAGTCTAATCCGCGCATGCTTGCCGATGCGCTGTTCCCCATCTTTGGCAAGGCCATCCGCAAGGCCATCACGTCCGAGCTCGATGGCATGCTTCAATCGCTCAGCCAGACATTGGAGCAGAGCTTTTCCTGGCGCAGCCTGCAATGGCGTTGGGAATCCTGGCGCACGGGAAGACCTTACGCGGAAATCGTCGTCTTACGCAGCTTGCTGTATCGCGTGGAGCAAGTGTTTCTCATACATCGCAATTCCGGTTTGCTGTTGCAGCATGTGACCGCGCCCGCACCTCAATCGCGGCCCGAAACAAAAGATCCCGAGATGGTTTCGGGCATGCTCACCGCGATTCAGGACTTCGTTCACGATTCCGTGAGCGGCGCCGAAAGCGAAAATCTCGAAACCATTCGCATGGGTGAAATCGAAGTCGTGCTCGCGTACGGTCCCGATGCGATCCTGGCTGGTTTCGTTCGTGGCGTCGCTCCTCGCAAACTGAACCGTGTGTTTCAGGACACGCTCGACGGTATCGAACAAAAGAAGGCTGAGGCGCTTCACACGTTCTCGGGCGATACTGCGCGATTCGATAGTTGCCGTCCGCAACTCGAAGGCTGTTTGCTAGGACAGGGCAAACCCGACGAGCGCCCCTCCAGTTCCTGGTCCGCTCGCACACTTGTTTTCGGATTACCGATTCTTTTGCTGCTGCTCTTCGAGGGCTGGTGGGTTTATTCGTCCGCCATAGATCGCCGCTTTTCGAACTTCGCACATCGCCTCGAAAGCGAACCCGGCATCGTCCTTACTCACTCGGAAAAGCGAGGCTCGAAATTTTATCTTGCCGGATTGCGCGATCCTCTCGCAGCCGATCCTGCGTCGCTTCTGCCTCCCGGCCTGCCTTCTGACAAAGTCGATTTTCGCTGGGAGCAGTATCATTCGCTCGTCCCCCGTTTCGCGGCGCAACGGCAAGCGGCCGACCTTAAAGACGCAATAGAAAAGCGTTCTTTCCACTTCGTTACTGGCAGCGCCGAGATTCCGCCCGAGCAGCGATTCCTGCTCGAAGATGTGGGCGCTCAAATGATCGCGCTCATTCAGGCCGCCACGGCATTGGGTAAGAATGCTCAGATCGAAGTGCACGGTGATCACGATCCGGTGGGCGCCGAACGGTTAAATGTGGTGCTGTCCCGATCGCGCGCCGAAAATGTCCGCGCCGCGCTGATCACCTTGGGCGTTCCGGCAGGCCGCCTGATCACCAGGCCGGAAGATCTGGAAAAGGATCGGAGTGCTTCATTTCGCGTGATCGGTATTCCATAACAGATGTTGAAAAAGAAAATCTGTCTGGTGGGCCAGTTTGGCGTCGGCAAAACCAGCCTGGTGCGCCGCTTCGTCGACAGCATCTTCGACGAGCGTTATCTCACTACCATCGGCGTCAAGATCGATCGCAAGGACGTCACCGTCGGGTCCGAGTCCATAACGCTGATGCTCTGGGATCTTGCTGGCGAGGACGATCTGGCTCAGCTCAACGCATCACATCTGCGCGGTGCTTCCGGGTACATTTTGGTTGCCGATGGTTGCCGCGCGGCTTCGTTCGCGAAGGCTGTCGAACTGCAGCAACGCATTGAAGACCAACTCGGATCGATGCCGTTCGTTCTCGTGTTGAACAAGGTGGATCTTCGCGATCGCTGGGAAATAAAAGACGCGGCCGTCGCCGAACGCGGATGGCCGGTGTTTGAGACCAGCGCCAAGGCCGGCACCGGCGTCGAGGAGATGTTTCTCGCGCTCGCCGGGAAGCTGGTCGAATGAACCTGCTCGGCGCGCTCGGGTATGCGGCGGTTGAACGCATCTCGGATGGATCGTTTCAAGTGCAGGGCCCCGCGCCCGAATGGCTCCCTTCTGGCCCGCTGCTGGATATCTTTCCGTTCCTCGAAAGCTTTCTTCCCGATGCCGAAGAATTCTGGGCCGATCCAAAAGGTCGCGCCACGTTGTACTCGGATTTGTGGACTCAAGACGATCGTCACTTTTGCGCGATCGCGGTCGCAGGCGAGCAAAAGTTTCTCCTAATCGAATCCGCCGAGCAAAGATTCCAGCAAGCGCAGAGCTTCGTTCAATACGCACACGAAGCCTCGCTCGCCCGCGAACAAATCGCCAAACTAACAGAAGCGAAAACTGAATTTCTGGCTCGTATGAGCCACGAAATCCGGACGCCGATGAACGCGCTCCTCGGGATGGTGGAGTTGCTTTCGGAAACGCCGCTCAACGAGGAACAACGTAAGTATGTGCGAGTGTTTCAGCGCGCGGGCGACAATCTTCTAAACGTCATCAACGATATTCTCGATTTTTCGAAAGTGGAAGCCGGCCAAATCGAGCTGGAGAACGTCGAGTTCGATCTTGCTGAGGTTGTCGAGGAAGCCATCGAAATTGCCGCGGTTCGCGCTGGCGCCAAAGGGCTCGAAGTCGGCAGCCGGATTCAGCCGGATGTTCCCACTCATTTGATCGGCGATCCGGGCCGGCTCCGGCAAATTCTTCTAAACCTGCTTGGCAACGCGACGAAATTCACCGAGCACGGCGAACTTTCCGTGGCCGTCGAAAAGCAGGACGAAGGGACGTTGCATTTCGCGGTTTCGGATACTGGTATCGGAATTCCAGCCAATCGTCTTTCGACGATCTTCGAGAGTTTTTCGCAAGCCGATGCTTCCACTACGCGCAAGTACGGCGGCACCGGTTTGGGCCTTGCGATTTCCAAACGATTCGTTGAATTGATGGGCGGGAAAATCTGGGCCGAGAGCACCCTTGGTTTGGGCACCACGATGCATTTCACTGCGCGATTCCCGTTGGGCGTTGGCACACCGAAGCCGCTTCAAGAGCCGGTGGTATCCCTGGCCGCTCGCGCGTTGCGGATTCTCTTGGCCGACGATTCGGAAGAAAACCGCTTTCTCATTCGCGGCTATTTGAAAGACTCCGGCTCGATCATCGACGAAGTAGAAAACGGCGCACAGGCAGTTCAACATTTCAAACAACGCGCCTACGACGTTGTCCTGATGGACGCCGAGATGCCTGTCCTGGACGGCTATTCCGCTACTCGCGAGATTCGCGCGCTTGGCGCAACACCCATTTTCCTGCTGACCGCCCATGCCTTTCGCGAAGCCAGGCAGCGAGGTTTCGAGGCCGGCTGTACGGAGCACCTGACGAAACCAATCAAGAAAGCCGCGCTGCTTGCTGCTCTCAACAAGTTTGTTCCCATCAGCGATCGAATTCATGTTGCGGTGGAATCGTGGCTAAAACCAGTGGTCGGAGGTTACCTCGAGAAGCGGCGCGGCGATGTTACCAAGCTCCGCGAAGCGCTCGATGGCGGCGACTTCGAAACGATTCGGACGCTGGGCCACCAGATGTCGGGCACCGGCGGTGGTTACGGGTTTGAGCACATCACCGAAATTGGCGGGGCGATTGAAGAGGCCGCGCTAGCCGGCGACCCCGTGCAGGTACGAGCGAGCATCGAAGAGTTGGATCATTATCTGAGCGCCGTCCGGGTGGAGTAGCTGCTTTACGCGTAGATTCCCGGCGCCTCGTGCCCGGTTTTCTGCACATATTCGACGTACGATCCCAGGTACACGTGCGGATTGCGATCCCGTCCGCTTTCGCCTCCGAGCTCCAGCACGCGCGAACTGAGGCCGCGCAGGAAAGTGCGGTCGTGAGAAACGAAAATCATCGTCCCCTCGAATTGCTTTAGGGCTTCCACCAGCATCTCTTTGGTTGCCAGGTCCAGGTGATTGGTGGGTTCATCAAGAACCAGAAAATTCGGAGGATTGTACAGCATGCGCGCCATGGCTAGTCGCGACTTCTCGCCGCCGGATAGTGCGCGAATGCTTTTGTCGACATCGTCGCCCGAAAATTGAAACGCGCCGGCGAGACTTCGCAGCGAGCCAAGTCCGTCCTGCGGAAAATCCTGCTGCAGTTGTTCGATGACCGTCAACTCGGGATCGAGAACGTCGAGCGATTGTTGCGCGAAATATCCCATGGTCAAGCTGGCTCCTAAGCGGACACTGCCGGCGTCGGGCTCGATGGCGCCCGCGATCATTTTGAGCAGCGTCGTTTTGCCCGCGCCGTTCTTGCCCATAACGGCCCAGCGTTCGCCCCGGCGCACGGTGAGATTGAATCCGTCGTAAATCACGCGAGGGCCAAAACGTTTGTGAAGATCCTCGATCACCGCGACTTGATCGCCCGAGCGGGCTGGCACGCGGAACTCGAATTTGACCACGCTGCGCTTCTTCGGCAGTTCGACTTTTTCGATTTTGTCGAGCGCCTTGATGCGGCTCTGCACTTGCGCGGCTTTGGCGGCGTGAGTCCGAAAGCGATCGATGAAACGCTGTTCCTTGGCCAGCATCGCTTGCTGGCGCGCGAAGGCGGCCTGCTGATTGGTCTCGCGAATGGCGCGCTCGCGCTCGTAGAAATCGTAATCGCCCGAGTAGGCGACGATCTCGCCCGCATCGATCTCGGCGATTTTCGAGACGATGCGGTTCATGAATTCGCGGTCGTGCGAGGTCATCAGCAGCGCGCCTTGGAACGACTTGAGGAATTGTTCGAGCCAAATGATGGATTCGATGTCGAGGTGGTTGGTGGGCTCGTCCATCAGCAATACGTCGGGGCGGCCGAGCAGCACACGGGCCAGCGCCACGCGCATTTTCCAGCCACCAGAAAGCGCGCCGACGTCGCCATCGATTTGATCATCTTGAAAGCCCAGGCCGTGCAGAACCTCGCGAGCTTGCGCTTCCAGCGCGTAGCCATTCAGATGCTCATACTCCTCCTGCACTTCGCCGAAACGTTCCAGGATACGATCCATTTCTTCGGCGCGATCGGGATCTTCCATGGCGTGCTGCAGCGCTTCGAGCTCGTGATGCAGATCGCCCGCGCGCCCGCTGCCAGCGATGGCTTCGTCCAGGACGGAGCGGCCTTCCATCTCCTCGACGTCTTGGCGGAAGTAGCCGATGTGAAGGCGCTTGGGAACAGTAACGTCGCCTTCGTCCGGTTCTTCTTCGCCCACGATCATGCGGAAAAGTGTAGTTTTGCCCGAGCCGTTGGGGCCCACCAGGCCGACTTTCTCGCCGGGATTCAGTTGGAAGGAAGCGTCGACGAAGATCAACTGCTTGCCGTATTGTTTATTGATGTTTGAAAACGAAATCACGCACCACTAAGCTAGCAGGCTTATCGCGCTTCCATCATCTCAGCGAGCTTCAGTATTGTTGCCCAGTTGCGCGCGGTGGAGGTGGTGGAAAGCTTGGAATCAAAATAGGCGTTGGTCAGCTTGGAGCGGCCCATGCCGTTGGGCAGATGCAGATAGATTTCCTGACCAATGACCTGAAAAGCGTCGGGGGCGGAGCGGGCCGGGTCTAATGTGGCGATCGCGGCGGACCGCGGCGAGTGCGCGAGGAAGTAGACATGAAGCCATCTCTGGTCTGAGACCTTCGGGAGAAATGGATTGCCGCGGATGGTTTGGAGCAATTGTTCGGACGTGCGAAGAACCAGGGGAACGCGATAGCCAAAGCATTTTTCGATTTCGGTGGTGATGGCTGCGGCGATCTTCGGCGCGCTGGCACGGGTGTCGAAAATCACGTTGCCGCTTTGGATGTAGGTGCGGACGTTGGAGCATCCCGCGCCGGAAAATATCTGCGCGAGATCCTTCATGGGGAGGATGTTTTTGCCGGCGACGTTGATGCCGCGGAGGAGGGCGAGGTGCGTCATGCTTGCAGCCACGAGACTTCCATTTCGCACTTATAAATGATATACATACTTGAGCGGAGGTCTGGAGTCTGGATGCGATACGTGTCTGCGGTGCCGGGTTTGGTGCTTGGTTTTGCCTTGTCGGCGTCCGTTTTGTACCCAGCTGAAGCGCAGCACGTTTTCACACCCGCGCAGAAGAACTACTGGGCTTTTCAGCCGGTGAAGAAGTCGCCGCTGCCCGCGGTGAAGGACAAAGCCTGGGTTAAAACTCCGATCGATGCGTTCATCCTGGCCAAGCTCGAAGAGAACAAGCTGCGGCCGAATCCGCGCGCCGACAAACTGACGCTGCTGCGACGCGTGACTATCGACATGACCGGGCTGCCGCCCACGCAGGAAGAAATCCAGGCGTTTTTGAGCGACAAATCGCCCGACGCGTGGGACAAGGTTGTGGACCGGCTACTGGCGTCACCCGCTTACGGCGAGCGATGGGGCAGGCACTGGCTGGATGTGGCGCGCTATGCCGACAGCAATGGTTTCAAGGCCGATGAGACGCGGCCCAACGTCTGGCGGTATCGGGATTATGTGATCAAGTCGTTCAACGACGATAAGCCATATGATCGCTTTGTGAAGGAACAGATCGCGGGCGATGAGCTGTATCCGGGCAATCCCGAGGCTCTGGCCGCGATGGGTTTCAACCGGCACTGGATCGATGAAACAAATGCGCCGGATTTGTTCGAACGGCGGCATCAGACGCTGGACGATATGACGACGGTGACGGGCGTCGCGTTCCTGGGCATGACGTTCGGCTGCGCGCGCTGCCACGATCACAAGTTCGACCCGATCCTTCAAAAGGATTATTACCGTCTGCAAGCCTTCTTCGCCAATACCAGTTTCGGCGACGGTCCGCTGCCACTTAATGATCCCGCCGCACGGAAGAAGTACGAAGAACAGAAAGCGGCCTGGGACGAGAAGACCAAAGATATCCGTGCTGAGATGGCCAGGATTGTCGAGCCCCTGCGCGCCGCCAAGGCAGCGAGCGGATCCCACACGTTCGAGCCGGAAGTTCAGGAAGCCATTTTGATGGATCCCGCCAAGCGCGATCCTTTGCAGGCGATGATGTATCACACGGCCGAGCCGCGCGTGGCGTTCGATGAGGAGCCTGATGCCCGCACGCTGCGCACGCTCAAAGGCGACGACGGAAAGCGCTACGCCGAGCTTAAGAAGCAGCTCGCGCAATTCGACTCACTGAAACCGACGCC